>JADGOS010000012.1 GCA_017882825.1 Demequinaceae bacterium
GGCGCAGGCGGTAGCGGCGCAGGCGGTAGCGGCGCAGGCGGTAGCGGCGCAGGCGGTAGCGGCGCAGGCGGTAGCGGCGCAGGCGGTACCGGCGCCTGAGTCACGGGCTTCCCGGCCGTCACGGGCTCCATCGCGGGGGACCAAACTTGGTCCGGCGCGACCTGGTGGATCTCCCCCGTGGCCCGCAGCGCATCCGCCTGCGCCTCCGCCGCGCGCCTGCGGGCAAGTTCCTCCTGCTGCGCGATCACCTCGGGGGTCATCGTGGGGACCTGGCCGGTGTGGTGCATCTCCTCGACCGCAGTCCAGGTCTCCATGGGCTGCTCGAGGCGCTCAAGGCGGCGGCGGTCACGCCGGCTCGGGGCCGACGCGTCGAGCACATCAGGCCCCGGGCCCGCCGACGACTCGGGCGCGGTCGAAGCGGCGGGAACAGGCGTCAAGCCCGCCGCCGCCTGCTCTTCCATCTCTCGCCGCTCGCGGCGCGACAATGGGCGAGTTTCGTCAGCCATGCGCTCCTCCGCGATAGAGATGGTGTTCACCTATGTAATCGGCAACCACGTCGGGGACTAAATACCGAATGGGCAAGCCCAAGGAAACCCTTCTCCGGACATCCGTTGAGGATACCCCCAGCGCTGGCACCTCTACCAACGGGATGTCCCCGAGGCCCGCGGGCACGTCGTAGCCGGGGCGGGTGACCCCCACGAAGGTCGCGAGTTCCCTGAGGCGTTCCGAGTCGCGCCACTCATCAAGGCGCGCGAGCGCGTCGGCGCCGGTCACGAAGTACCACGTCGATCCTGGGTGCGCCGCGTCAAGGTCCGTCATGGTGTCGATGGTGTACGTTGGCGCGCCTCGCTCGATGTCGACGGCGGAGACCTCAAGCCGCGGGTCGGCCGCGACCGCCATCCTCGCCATCGCGAGACGATCCTGGCCAGCCGCGACCTCGGTGCCTCGCTTGAAGGGCTGCTCTGCGGCGGGAACAACGAGCACGAGGTCGAGGGACAGTGCGGCAAAGACCTCGCTGGCCGCCGCGAGATGCCCGATGTGAATGGGATCGAACGTTCCGCCCAGAACCCCGATACGCGCCGCCTTGGTGTTCACGGTCAGTGGCGCGTGCCGACGCTCCGGAACGCGTAGGCGACGAAGAGACGGGTCACAACTCCTCCTTCACGCGTAGGACCTCATTCTCGCACGCGCCCCGAAGGCCGCGCCCGTCACGAGCGGATCTGACCGTCGCCGTACACGACCCACGTGGTAGTCGTCAGTTCGGCGAGGCCCATGGGACCGCGCGCGTGGAGCTTCTGCGTGGATATCCCAATCTCGGCGCCAAGCCCGAACTCGCCGCCATCGGTGAAGCGCGTCGATGCGTTGACCATGATCACCGCAGTGTCGAGGCGGGCAACGAATGCCTCGGCGGAGGCGAGGTCGTCCGTGACGATCGCCTCCGTGTGGCCGGTGGAGTAGCGCTGGATGTGCGCGATCGCCTCGTCGAGGCTTTCGACGACCTTGATGGCCATGTCGTAGGAGAGATACTCCATCGCCCAGTCGTCCTCGGTAGCTGGCACGGTCGCGACCCCGGCCGGGGCGAGGGCCGCGGATGCCGCGTCCGCGTGGAGCGTGACCCCCGCCGCGGCGAGCGCGGCCAGTACCGTGGGAAGGACGCGCGGCGCGGCGTCCCGATGCACCAGGAGGGTCTCGGCGGCGTTGCAGACGCCGACGCGATGGGTCTTGGAGTTCAGGGTGATGGCGATCGAGCGCTCGAGCGGCGCGGACGCGTCGAGGTAGACGTGGCAATTGCCCTCGCCGGTCTCGATCGCCGGCACCGTCGATCCCGTCACGACCGCCTGGATGAGCTCCCGGCCACCCCGAGGCACCAACACGTCGACGAGGCCACGCGCGTTCATCAGCACGCGGGCGCCCTCGCGCCCGTAGGCGTCGATGCTCTGCACGGCGTCCGCGGGCAGCCCGACGGCGACGAGCGCGGAGCGCAGAACGCCGACGATGGCCTCGTTGGACTCGGCCGCGGCCGATCCCCCGCGGAGGACCGCGGCGTTTCCCGACTTGAGCGAGAGCCCGGCGGCATCCACCGTGACATTGGGGCGCGCCTCGTAGATCATGCCGACGACGCCCATCGGGACGGCCTTCTGGATGAGGCGAAGCCCGTTGGGAAGGGTCGAGCCGCGGCGAATCTCCCCGACGGGATCGGGAAGCGCCGCGAGGCCACGCAGGGAGGCCGCCATCGCGACGACCCGAGCCTCGTCCAGCGTGAGCCGATCGAGGAGCCCCGGTGCCATGCCGGCGGCGCGTTCCCGCTCGACGTCGCGCGCGTTCGCCTCGAGGATGGGTACCGACTGCGCGACAAGCGCGTCGGCCATGGCGCAAAGCGCCGCGTCCTTGATGGCGCGGTTGGCCGTGGCGAGAACGCGGGAGGCGATTTTGGCGCGCGTGCACGCGTCGAGTACGGCGTCGCGCACCTCGGCGCTGATGGCGGTGTCAGTCATGCGGCCAAGGCTACTTGCCGCGCGCCACCACGACGAGGTCGTCGACATGGACGAGCTCCCTCGCGTACTCCTCGCCGAGCGTCGAGCGGATGGCGGCCGTGCTGAGTCCCAGCATGGAGGGAATCTGGTGGGCGGCGAAGCGGGCGAATCCCCGGGCGACCGCCGTCCCGTCGGGCCCCACGAGTTCGACGGGGTCCCCCGCCTCAAACTCGCCGCGAACCGCGCTCACTCCCGCAGCGAGGAGCGACGCCTTGCCCCCCCTCACCGCCCTGACCGCGCCCTCGTCGAGTACGAGTTGGCCGCGCGTTTTTGCGGCGTGCGCGAGCCATTGCAGCCGATTTGTCGAGCGTTTGCCCGTCGGGGCGAAAAGCGTGCCGACGTCCTCGCCAGCCACTGCGGCAGCGGCGTCGCGCGCGGCCGCGAGCACCACCGCGACGCCGGAGCCGGTCGCGATGCGCGCCGCCTCCAGCTTGGTCACCATTCCGCCAGTCCCGAGCGAGTGGCCCCGCTGCGAGATGTCGACGCCGTCGATCTCCTCGAATGCCCCGACGCTCGCGATGCGCCGAGCGCCGGGGGTACCCGGCGCCGCGGTGTAAAGGCCGTCGACGTCCGTGAGAAGGACGAGGGCATCCGCGTGGACGACGGTCGCGACGAGAGCTGCGAGGCGGTCGTTGTCGCCGAAGCGGATCTCGTCGGTCGCGACGGTGTCGTTCTCGTTCACGATGGGCACGACACCCAGTTCCAAGAGGCGATCGAGCGCGCGCTGGGCGTTGCCATAGTGAGCACGACGCGTGAGGTCGTCGGCGGTGAGGAGAACCTGGCCGACGTTGAGGTCGTGCCGGGCGAATGCGCGGGCGTAGGCGCCGATCAGGAGCCCCTGTCCGACCGACGCCGTCGCCTGGGCCGTCGCGAGGTCCGTGGGGCGTGCGCTGAGGCCGAGGGGCACGAGCCCCGCCGCAATGGAACCAGACGTCACGAGGACGACCTGCTGCCCCCGGGAGTGCATTCCCGCGAGGACGTCGACGAGCGCGACGAGCGCGACCTCATCGAGGTAGCCGTCGGCTCCCGTCAGCGAAGACGAACCGACCTTCACCACCACGCGACCGGGCGCCGTCAGCGCCGCCCCCACGTCCTCCATCACGTCTCTCCTTCGCGCCCGCCATCATCATCCGGCGACACCCAGTGTCCCGCGTCGCGCTCCGTTGTGAGCTCGTCACGCGCCGCTGCCTTCGCATCCATTCGGCCGAGGTGCTTCGCCCTCTTCTCGGAGCGGCTCTCCCTCGGAAGGTGCTCGTGCTCCGCGACGCGGATGTCCGTGCCGCGACCGCCCAGCAGTTCGGCCCCCGCCATGAGCGTCGGCTCCCAGTCGAAGATGACGCCGCCCTCGACGGGGCCGATCACGACCTCCGCGCCCGGCACGGCGCCAACGCGGAATAACTCATCCTCGACGCCGAGCGTCGCGAGTCGGTCGGCGAGGTAGCCAACCGCCTCCTCGTTCGTGAAGTCCGTCTGGCGCACCCAGCGCTCGGGCTTGACTCCGCGAACCTGAAAGAACACCTCGTCGTCTTTGCCGTGGCGCGTCACGGTGAACCCCACGTCGTCGACGGCCTTGGGCCTCAGCACGATTCGCGCGGGTGCGGGCGCCGGCCCGGCCGCGCGCGCCGCCGCGATGAGCGCCGCGAGGGCGTAGCCGAGCGCGGGCAGCCCCTCGTGGGTAACGGCGCTGACCTCGTAGACGGGAAGCCCCCGTGCCTCGATAGACTCCCGCACGATCGACGCAAGTTCGCGCCCGTCGGGGATGTCGATCTTGTTGAGGATGACGACCTGGGGCCGCTCCAGGAGGGGCAGTTGGCCGCCCGCAAGGTCGGCGGCATACGCCGCGAGTTCCTGGGAAATGACGTCAAGATCCTTAAGGGGGTCGCGGTCGCTCTCCAGCGCGGCGGCGTCGAGGACGTGCGCGATCACGCTGCACCGCTCGATATGGCGCAGGAATTCGAGCCCGAGCCCCTTGCCCTCCGAGGCGCCCGGGATCAGCCCGGGGACGTCGGCCATGGTGAATCGCGACCCTCCCGCCTCGACGACGCCGAGGTTGGGGGTGAGGGTGGTGAAGGGGTAGTCGGCGATCTTGGGGCGCACAGCGGACATCGCGGCGATGATGGATGACTTGCCCGCGCTCGGATAGCCGACGAGCGCCACGTCCGCGATCGACTTGAGCTCGAGGATGACCTCGGCATCATCGCCCGGCTCGCCGAGGAGGGCGAAGCCCGGCGCGATGCGCTTGCGCGTCGCGAGAGCCGCGTTGCCGAGTCCGCCCCGGCCGCCCGCGGCGACCACGAACTCGGCGCCCTCACCCACCAGATCCGCAAGGATCGCGCCGTCAAGAGACTTGACCGTGGTGCCGTTGGGTATCGCGAGGCGGATGTCCGCTCCGTTCGCGCCGTCGCGCATGTCGCCGGCGCCGGGCGCGCCGTTCCTGGCCATCTTGTGCGGAGAGTAGTGATAGTCGAGGAGCGTCGTCATCTGAGAGTCGACGACGAGGATCACCGAGCCGCCGTTGCCGCCGTTGCCACCGTCGGGGCCGCCGAGCGGTTTGAACTTCTCTCGGTGGACGGACGCGACGCCGTTGCCGCCCTTGCCGCCCGAGACGTGGAGGGTGACGCGATCGACGAACACGGGTCCACCCTTCCTGTGAAGAATCCTGCGACAACCCTACGGCGCTGGCCGCCCCCTAGCGTTGGCGCGCTTCCCTCCGTAGACTCACGCCAGCGCATGATCTGGGAGGACTCATGAGTGCTACGCCAAGCCCCACGCCCGACCGCACCATGCGCGTCGTGATGATCGTCATTGCCATTCTCTTGCTGATCGTCGCGATCCTGCTCGCCGCGATGCTGCTCAAGAAGCCCGGCACCGTCGCCCAGGACTCGACCGCGAGCCCGACCATCTCCGCCACCGACGCGCCCTCGACGGCTCCGAGCCCATCCGCGTCCGCGACGGCCGCAACGCCCGCCACCACGACGACCACCACCACCACGACAACAAAGACAACGACGCAACCCCCGCCGGGACCGACCTTCGCATCGTTCTCCGCGCCGTCGAGCGCCGGGTGCCACGACAACTCAAGCAACGTGACGATCACGATCTCGTGGTCGAGTTCGAATGCCGCGAGCGCCTGGATCGGCGTCGCTACGACCAACGCCAAGGCCGAACCCTACGACACTGTTCCCACTTCAGGAAGTTACGACATCGGATTCCCCTGCTCGAACAGCCACCAGGTCTATACCGTGACTCTCGAAGACGGAGACGGTCACCTCACCAGCAAGAGCAAGGACATCCAGCGCTAGGCCTGGAATGGGCCGGGCCCCGCGGGACCGCGAACGCCTAGGAAGCGACGATGTCGATGACGCGTCGCCCGCGGCGCGTGCCGAACTTCACGGCGCCGTGCTCGAGCGCGAACAGGGTGTCATCCTTGCCGCGACCCACGTTCAGGCCGGGGTGAAAGTGCGTGCCGCGCTGACGAACGATGATCTCGCCCGCCTTGACGACCTGGCCGCCGAAGCGCTTGACGCCGAGGTACTGCGGGCTGGAGTCGCGACCGTTCCGTGAGGCGCTTGCGCCTTTCTTGTGTGCCATCGCGTATCCCCTTAGCCGATGCCCGTGATCGTGAGGCGCGTGAGGTCCTGACGGTGTCCCTGGCGCTTCCGATATCCGGTCTTGTTCTTGTACTTGAGAATGTGAATCTTGGGGCCGCGCTCGTCGCGAACGACCTGGGCGGTCACCTTGATCTTGGCGAGCGCCTTGGCGTCGCTCGTGATCGTGGAGCCATCGACCAGCAGGAGTGCCAGCAACTCGACCGTGGCGCCCTCGTCGGCGGCCAAACGGTCGACGACGACGATGTCGCCCACGGAGACCTTTTCCTGACGGCCTCCGGCCTTGACAATCGCGTACACCATGGCATTCCTCAAGTCTCGGTGGATTCCCGCGCGGCCGGCTCCCGAAGGACGGCGCGCAGGGTTGGGCGCAAGAGCGCCGACGGACAACGATACAAGGCCGCCGGGCCCCGGTCAAACCTGCGGGGACTTACTCGGCCTCGTCGTCCTCCCCATCTGCTGCGGGAACGTCGTGATCCTGCTCGTCGTGGTGGTAGTGAGCCTTCTCCGCGGCGGCCGCGATGCTCGCGAGCGTCGCCTTGACGGCCTCGCGCGCCTCGCTCCGATCGTCGAGCGCGTGCGTCTCGACGGGCTCCTCCACCTCGGCGTTTCCGCGACCCTTGCGCCGCGCTGGCGCGGGCGTGCGTTCCGCGGTTTCGATGACGGGCTCGCCGTGGACGAGGAATCCGCGGCCCTTGCACACCTCGCACGTCTCGGAGAAGGCCTCGACCAGGCCCTGCCCGACGCGCTTGCGCGTCATCTGCACGAGCCCGAGGCTCGTTACCTCCGCAACCTGGTGCTTGGTGCGGTCGCGCCCCAGGCACTCGATAAGGCGGCGAAGCACGCGGTCGCGATTCGCCTCCAGCAGCATGTCCACGAAGTCGACGACGATGATTCCGCCGATGTCGCGAAGCCTCAGCTGGCGGACGATCTCTTCCGCGGCCTCGAGGTTGTTGAGGGTCATCGTCTCTTCGAGCGTGCCGCCCTTGCCGATGAACTTGCCGGTGTTGACGTCGATGACCGTCATCGCCTCGGTACGGTCGATGACAAGCGATCCACCGGAGGGTAGCCAGACCTTCCTGGCCATGCCCTTCTGGAGTTGCTCGTCGACGCGCGCGTCGTGGAAGACGTCGCCGGTTCCCACGTAGCGGTGGATCCGCTCCTGGAGATCCGGCGCAACCTGGCCGATGTAGGCGCCCAGCGAGTTCCACGTGTCCTCGCCCTGAATGGTCAGGGAGTCGAAGTCTCCATTGAAGATGTCGCGAACCACGCGGATCGCCATGTCGGGCTCGCCGCGCAAGAGCTGCGGCGCCTTGCCCGTCGCGGCCTCCTTCTCGATGCCCTCCCACTGCCGCTTGAGGCGCTCGACGTCCGCGCGAAGCTCGTCCTCCGACGCTCCCTCGGCGGCCGTGCGAACGATCACGCCCGCGTCCGGCGGGATGACCTCGCGGAGCAGTTTCTTGAGGCGGGTGCGCTCGTTGTCCGGGAGGCGTCGGGAGATACCCGTGACGCCGCCGCCGGGCACGTACACCAGGAACCGACCGGCGAGCGAAATCTGCGACGTGACGCGCGCACCCTTGTGACCGATCGGGTCCTTGGTGACCTGGACCATGATCGTGTCGCCGGGCTTGAGCGCGAGCTCGATGCGGCGGGGCTTGCCCTCCATGCCCGCGGCATCCCAGTTGACCTCTCCCGCGTAGAGCACGGCGTTGCGGCCGCGGCCGACGTCGACGAACGCGGCCTCCATGCCGGGGAGGACGTTCTGGACGCGCGCGAGGTAGACGTTGCCCGCCATCGACTGCTGGGCCTGGTGGGAGACGTAGTGCTCCACGAGAATGTCGTCCTCGAGCACGGCGATTTGAACGCGGCCGTCCTTCTCGCGCACGACCATGGAGCGCTTGACGCTCTCGCGGCGCGCGAGGAACTCGGCCTCGGTGATGACCGGTCTGCGCGTGTCGCGGCCCTCGCGGCGGCGCTGGCGCTTCGCCTGGAGTCGGGTCGAGCCGGCAAGGTCGTCCGACGCACCGGTGCCGCGCGTGCGTCCTCCGCGATTGCGGCGACGACGAGAGGAGTCGGGGCCGCCGTCGGCGTCGTCCGAAGTCTCGGACTCACGGGTCTCGCGGGCCTCGCCCTCGTCTCCGCCTCCACCCGAGCGGGCGCGCGTTCCGCGGCCACGGCCGCCGCGACGACGGCGCCGACGCGTGCCGCCCTCGCCGGATTCGTCGCCATCATCCCCATGGGAGTCGCGACCGGCACCGTCATGGCCCGAAGTCTCGGCGTGCTCCTTGACATGATCCCCCGGGGCTTCGCCCTCGGATGCGGCCGTTGCGGCGGCAGGCTTCTTCGCGGAGGCCCGCTTGGCGGGCGCCTTCTTCTTCGGCTCGCCCTCGACCTCGGCCTTGGGCTCCGCAGCCTTGGGCTCCGCGGCCTTCTTGGCGGCGGGCTTCCTCTTCGCCTTGGGCGCGGGAGCGTCGTCCACGGGAATGATCGGTGGCCCGGCAGGCGCGCTCGCGCGACGACTCGCGCGGGGCGCGGGGGGTTCTGGCGCCTGGAAGATGCTGGCGGTAGATACGGGTGTAGTGATGTCCTCGCTCAAGGCGGGTACCTCGCGTCGGTGTGGCCACACTCCACCCGGCGTATTGTCGGTCGAAGCCCGCTCGCTGGCGGGCTTAGAAGTCTGTCGGTCGCGGCGGACAGCGGCGCCACGTTGTCGGGCTCGCGTCCCCGGATATCTCCCACGCGCACCTATGTACGCGGAGATCCGGCCGGGACGGGCGGCCGACTCGGTCGCTGCGTCTGTCGCACGGTTGGCACACGGTGTGAACGTGTGCGGACCTGCGACCATTGTGACACACCGCAGACCGGACGGCCCGCGTTCGCCGCGCCCGTCCCCACCCGGCGCCTCCGGCGCTATTCGGCCGCCCCAAGGAAGACGTCCAACCGTGCGATCTCGCCGGAGCGATCGAAGATGGCGGCGCTTGCCGCCTCGTCCAGCACGCGGCCGGTGACTTCGACGGCCGAGATCTCGACGGCCGAGGCTTTGCCCGCTTGCGGCGCGACGCGAGTCACTTCGACGCGGGTGACTTCGACGCGGCCATCGCCCGTGCGATGAAGAACGACGGGCACCTGGCACAGCGTGTATCCCATCGTTCCCGCCGCGAGATCGAGGTGCGCGTCGCTCCCGTCGGCAGCGACGAAGTGGAAGGCCCCGGGCGCAGCCAAGAACTCCCCGTTGACTCGCTCCGGGACGAAGCGGATGCGCCCGTCTGCGACCACGATCCCAGGTCGGAGAAGCGCGAAATAAGGTCCTCCTTCACCTGGCCCGTCATGCCCGGTTGCTGGGCACCCGCGAATGAGGGCGTGTGGGAGTAGGGGTCCGTCGGGATCGCGCCGTACTCTGATGGCGTCTTGTGAACGCCGATCCCCTCGCGAATCTCGCGATAGTGCTCCGCGAGGCGCGCGACCTCGGCGGCGTCGACGCCGTTCGAAAGCGCGTTGATCCACGCCTCGTCGGCGGCGACCAGAAGCTTCGAGACCATATGCCAGTAGATGGAGCCGAGGCCCTCGTACTTGTAGAAAGTTCCCGAGCGTCCCGTGAAGGAGCGGCGGTCGAAAACCTCCTCGTAGACGTCCAGAATTCGCCCGCGCTCGGCGCGCACGGCGTCGCCATGGGGGCCGGATTCGAGCCGATCCAGGGCCTGGCTCAGGAATCCCGCGTTGCTGAACGAGGCATGGAAGTGCACCGCGCCGTCCACGTGTCTCTCGACGATGGAGGTGTCGCCCGCCGCGAGTAGCGCGCGCAGCAGCGCCGACCGCTCGACCGCCTCGCTCGGGACGTGGTTCTTGTCGAGGAACCGCGGGAGGTCGCGGTTGGGATAGAGGAGGTAGCTTGCCTGGTCGGCTCGGTAGAGCTCGCGCGGAGGGCGTCGAGCAGGGCAATCGCCTCGTCGGTGGCCAGGACGCCAGAACTCAACGCCGCGACTTGTCCCTCCAGCATTTCTTGCAGATGCCGAAGCTCGACGCCATCGTCCACGATCCGCATCACGTTGTAGGAGTGATAGAGGCCGTCGGCCCTGCGGTTCACCCGAATCGAATGGTCGATGTGGCTGAGCGCGAGGTCGCAGAACCCCGTGAGCGCGTCGGCGGCGCAGGAGCGTCTCGCTCCCCGTCGTTTCGCCTGCGTCGTGGATCCGGTCGTCCGTGTAGTAGGGGAAGAGGGCGCGGTCGGGCGTGCCCCGGCCCGCCGTGGGCCCCCGGTCGTCGAGATGAAGAGCCAATGGTCGCAGTCGCTCACCATCGTCATGAAGAGGGGCGGCATCTGGTCGTAGTTCGAGACCCGGAAGTAGCGGGTCCCGTCCACCTCGACGAGCGTGCCCTCGACCGCGCCAGCGTGGCGATCTGCGGCCGCTTCAGCGGACGGCGAAGGGGTCACGGCCGAAGCCTTCCTGGTCGGAGCGGCCCTAGTCTGCGGTCCGCGACACCGCGGGCCCCCGAGTTGGACTACGACTCGGGAGCGCTAGATTCGCGGTCAGTGTATCGCGGGGGGCATGCACGATAGGTTATCGTCGAGGAGCCGCGGAGGTGCGGCCCCGGATCGGACTCTTGCCGTAGGAGGCCTCGATGGACGCCCTTGATCTCGCGCGCTGGCAGTTCGGGATTACGACGATTTACCACTTCTTTCTGGTTCCCCTCACGATCGGGCTCTCCGTCCTCGTCGCGATCATGCAAACGGCATGGGTCCGCACGGGCAAGGAGAAGTGGCTCCGGCTCACCAAGTTCTACGGGAAACTCCTGCTCATCAACTTCGCACTCGGAGTCGCGACCGGGATCGTCCAGGAATTCCAGTTCGGCATGAACTGGTCGGAGTACTCGCGATACGTTGGTGACGTCTTCGGTGCCCCGCTCGCGATGGAGGCGCTCGCTGCCTTCTTCCTCGAATCCACGTTCCTTGGGCTCTGGATCTTCGGCTGGGACCGCCTATCCAAGAGAGTCCACCTCGCAACCGTCTGGCTGTTCGCCATCGGGGCGAACCTCAGCGCGTACTTCATCATCGCCGCCAACTCATGGATGCAGCACCCGGTTGGGGCAATCTACAACCCCAAGACCGGCCGCGCCGAGATGAAGGACATCGGCGCTGTGCTCACCAATTCGACCACCTTGGCGGCGTTCCCGCACGTGATGTCGACCGCCTTCCTCGTTGCCGGCACCGTCGTCGCGGGGATCGCGGGCGCCTGGCTCGTGAAGAAGCACCGGGAAATCGGCGCGGGCGAGGCGACCGCGGCGCAGGACGCGGATCGCTCCCTCTACCGAACTGCCCTTCGCTTCGGAGCCGTAACGATGCTTGTCGCCGGCGTGGCCGTCATCGGCACCGGCGACGCGCAGGCGAAACTGCTGTTCAAGGAGCAGCCGATGAAGATGGCGGCGGCAGAGGCCCTGTGCGAAACGGGCGCGGGAGCTCCGTTCTCGATCCTTGCCATCGGCGACGGCACCAACTCCTGCGCGGGCGTCCGCCACATCCTTGAGGTCCCCAAACTGACGAGCTTCCTCGCCACCGGGGACTGGAATGCAACCATGAGAGGGATCGACGACCTCCAGGCCGCTGATGTCGCCACCTATGGGCCGGGCGACTACTCTCCCAACATCGCCGTGACCTTCTGGAGTTTCCGGCTGATGATCGGGCTCGGCGCGTTCAGCGCGGCGCTCGCGGTCGCCGCGCTCTGGGTGTCGCGACGAGGCAGATTCCCCCATCAGACGTGGTTCAGACGCCTCGCCCTGATCGCCATCCCCGCCCCCTATCTCGCGGCGTCGATCGGCTGGATCCTCACGGAGATGGGCCGTCAACCGTGGATCGTCGCGCCCAATCCCACGGGCGTCGACCAGATCTACCTGCTCACGCAGCACGGGGTCTCGAGCAGCGTGAGCACGGGCGAGGTGCTGACCTCGATGATCGTCTTCACCCTGATCTACGCGGTGCTCGGCGTCTTCTGGTATCGCCTGATGGTGCGCTACGCGACCCTTGGCGCCGCGATCATCGAACCCGACAACAAGGACGACGCGGGCGATGGCCCGTTGTCGTTCGCCTACTAGGGGGCCGCCATGGATCTCGCCGTCGTGTGGTTCATCCTCATCGCCGTCCTGTGGACGGGCTACCTCGTCCTCGAGGGCTTCGACTTCGGGGTCGCGATGCTCCTGCCGTTCGTCGGCCGGAGCGACGCCGAGCGCCGCGTCGCCCTCAACACGATTGGTCCCGTGTGGGACGGCAACGAGGTCTGGCTGCTCACCGCGGGAGGCGCCACGTTCGCGGCCTTCCCCGAGTGGTACGCCACCCTCTTCAGCGGCTTCTACCTTCCGCTGCTGCTCATCCTCGTCGCGCTCATCGTGCGCGCCGTCGCGATCGAGTACCGGGGCAAGATCGATGACGTCGCCTGGCGCAGGCGCTGGGACTTGGCGATCACCGCGTCGGCCTGGATCCCCTCGATCCTCTGGGGCGTCGCGTTCGCGAACATCGTGCGCGGCGTGCCGATCGACGCGACCTCGAACTACACCGGCAACTTCTTCACGCTACTGAACCCCTTCGCGCTCCTGGGCGGCCTGACGACGCTCGCGCTGTTCCTGAGCCACGGCGCGATCTTCCTTGCGCTCAAGACGGACGGGGAAGTTCGCGCCGCGGCGGGGAAACTCGCGAAGACGCTGTCCGCGATCGCGGTTGGCGTGGCGGGCGCGTGGGCCATCTGGGCCCAACTTGCCTACTCGGTCGCGTGGACGTGGGCCGCGGTGGGTGTCGCCGCCGTGGCGCTCGTGGCCGCGCACATCGCCGTCGAACTGCGGCGCTTTGGGTGGGCCTTCATCGCGAGCGCCGTGGCGATCGTCGCCGCGGTCGTCCTGATCTTCGGGTCGCTCTACCCTGACGTCATGCCATCCACAACCGACGCCGCGTTCTCCCTCACGGTCTCCAACGCCTCCTCGACCCACTACACGCTCACCGTGATGACGTGGGTCGCGGGCTTCCTCACCCCCGTGGTTCTCGCCTACCAGGCGTGGACCTATTGGGTGTTCCGCCGCCGCCTGAGCGTCGGCCACATCCCGGCGCACAGTGAGCCCACGTTCGCGAAGGGCTGATCGGTGAAGCCCGTCGATCCGCGACTGTGGTCGCGGATCGGGTCCGCGCGACGCTACGTTCTAGCGATCGCGGGACTCGCCGTCGTCGGAGCGCTCACCGTCCTCGTCCAGGCCCTCGTCCTCGCGCGGATGCTCGCGCCCGCGCTCCTGCCCGGGACCTCCCCGGAGGATTCGTTCGGATGGGTGGGCGCGCTCGTGCCGGTCGGGGTGCGCTCCCCCGGCGTTGGGCTCGTCTGGCTGGCCGGGATCATCGGCGTGCGAATCGCCGTGACGTGGCTGACGGAGCGGGCGGCCCACCGGGCGGGCTCACGCGTCATCTCCGTGTTGCGCGAAGACGTCATCGACCACGCGGCGGCCATGGGGCCCCGGTGGGTCGCCTCCGGGCGCGGCGTCGACGTCGTCGCGCTGGCGACCACCGGGCTCAACGGACTCATGCCGTACTTTGTCCGCTACGTTCCGGCTCTCATCTCTGCCGCGACCATCACCCCCCTGGCCCTCGTCCTCGTGCTGGATCTCGACCTCACGTCGGCCGTCATCGCCCTCGTGACGCTGCCCCTCATCCCCCTCTTCATGGTGCTCATCGGCCGCATGACCGCAGAGCGCTCCCAGCGCTCTCTCGTCGCGATGCAGCGCCTGCGGGGCCGCATGCTCGACCTGATCTCCGGCCTTCCGACCCTGCGCGCCCTCGGGCGGTCGCAGGGACCCGCGGAACGAGTGCGCGAGTTCGGAGACGCCCACCGCCTCGCGACCATGGGCGCCCTGCGCGTCGCGTTCCTCTCGGGCCTGGTGCTCGAACTCCTCACCACCCTCTCGGTGGCGCTGATCGCCGTCTCGATGGGCTTCCGGCTCGCGGCGGGGAACATCGGCCTCGAGACCGCGCTCGCCGTGCTCATCCTCGCCCCGGAGGTCTACCTGCCGCTTCGCAACGTCGGCTCCCACTTCCACGCGGCGTCCGACGGTCTGGCCGCGGCGGCCGCCGCCTTCGCCCTCCTCGACGAGCCACTCCCCCACCCGTCATCCGGGGCCGCCGCTCCCTCCCTCGCGGGGCGAACGCTCCTCGCGAGCGGCCTCGGCATCGAGACGCCGGACGGCTCCGCCCTCGCACCAGCCTCGCTGACGTTCGTCGCGTCTCCCGGCGAGGTGGTCGCGCTCGTCGGCGCGAACGGCGAGGGGAAGTCCACCGCGCTCATGGCCATGGCGGGCCTGCTTCCCCCGAGCCGGGGAGCCGTCGGGCTGGCGGCCGCGACGGGCGCGCCCGCGTCTACCCTCGCGACCCCCGACGGCAGCGTGGATACCGCAGAGTGGTCGGCGCAGGTGGCGTGGGTTCCCCAGCGGCCCGATCTCGGTCCGTCGGCGCGCACCCTGAGCCTCGGCCAGCGCCAGCGCCTCGCCCTTGAGCGCGCTTTCTCCTCCGGCCGCCCGGTGCTGCTCCTCGATGAACCCACCGCCCATCTCGATCCGCCCGCACGGGCCGAGGTCGCGAGCCGCGCGAGGGCCGCGGCGGACGCTGGCGCCGTCGTCATCATCGCCACCCATGACGACGCGATCCGGGCGATTGCCAATCGCGTGGTCGCCGTCTCATCGAACAGCACCGTTTCCTCGGGCGCCCCCGCCGACGGGGCGACGGAGGTGGCGCCATGACGCGCGGGGTGCGCGGGGTGCGCGGGACGCGCGGGGTGCGCGGGGTGCGCGGGGTGCGCGGGGTGCGCGGGGTGCGCGGGGTGCGCGGCCTGCTCGGGGAGCTCGAGATCTCCTGGCGCACCATTGCTTTGGCGATCGCTGCGGGAAGCGCCGCACTGGGCTCCGCGGTCCTGCTCGGGGCGACCTCCGCCTGGCTGATCGCCCGGGCGGCGCAAATGCCGTCGCCCGCCGATCTGGCCATTGCGGCCGTGATCGTCCGGACGCTGGGCATTTCGAGGGGCGCGTTCCGGTACGCCGAGCGGCTCGTCTCTCACGACGCCGCCCTCCGCGGAATGACGAACCTCAGGGCGCGCGCGTACGAGCGCCTCGAGCGCTACGGCACGGCCCGCGTCCTCTCACTTCACCGCGGCGACATCGTCGCGAGGACGGGGCCCGACGTCGACGCCCTGGGCGACGCGGTGTCGCGGTCGATCGTTCCCGCGGGAATCGCGGTGGTGGTGTCTGCCCTCTCCGTGGTCGTCGTGGGCTCGCAGGACGCCCGGGCGGGCCTCGCCCTCGCGGCAGCCCTCACGGCCGCAGCGATCGTTCCCGCGGCGCTGACCGTCCGATCCCTCCGCGTGACCCAGGAGCGAGGCGCCCGCGCCGACGCGGCCGCGACGATCGCCGCCCTCTCGCTCGTCGAGGCGGGTCCGGAGCATCGGGTATGGGGCACGACCGACGAGGCGCGCGCCGCGCTCGTGGCGGCCGACAGGGAGGTGGAGCGGGCCAGGGACGCGGCCGCTCGACCCGCGGCGCTCGCCGCGGCGCTCCAGGTGGCCTTTGCGGGCCTCGGTTTGGGAGCCGCGGTGGCCATCGGGATCGCGGCGGCCCGCGCGGGCGGGCTCGACGGCCCCGCCGCCGCAGTCGTCGCGCTGACCCCGCTCGGGGCGTTCGAGGCCGTGGCCGCCCTCCCCGCCGCCGCCGCGCAGTGGTACAGGACCCGCGCCGCCGCCGAACGCGTCTTCCACCTCGTGGAGCCCGCCGAGGCGTTCGCCCCCGAGCCTCGCCCCGGGGGAGCAGGAGATGATGCCGCCGGACATGATGCCGCGAGCCGCGCTTCCAGGAGCCACGCTACCCAGAGGAACGGTGCGGCGCCCACCCTGGTCCTCACCGATCTCAGCGTGGCCTGGCCGGGTGCCACACCGACGCCACCCGTCTCGGCCGTCATTGCGCCGGGCGGCGTCCTGGGCGTCGTCGGCGCGTCCGGCGTCGGGAAGACGACGCTGCTTCTGACGCTCGCGGGGGCCCTTGCCCCGGCCGCGGGCACGGTCACGATCGGCGGACGACCCATCGACGGCGACGACACGGGGGGCGTCGTCGCGATGACCGCGGAGGATGCCCACGTGTTTGGGACCACGATCCTGGAGAACCTCCGGGTGGCGCGCGGCGACGTGACCGTGGACGAGGCCCGCGAGGCGCTCGTGTCCGTTGGCTTGGCGCCGTGGCTCGCGGCGCAAGCCGCCGGACTCGACACTGAACTCGGTAGCGGGGGGCTCACGGTGTCGGGAGGCGAGCGACGCCGGCTGCTCCTCGCCAGAGTCGCACTGCATCCCGCGCCCATTCACCTGATCGACGAAGGTGCCGAGCACCTCGACCCCGAGGGCGCCGACGCCCTCCGTGCCCTCGTGAGGCGGCGCTCCGCGGCGCGCCACAGCACGATACTGGTGACGCACGACCCGAGCCTTCTGGACGTGGTAGACACGGTTATAGACCTCGGACCGGAAACGGAGGAGCCATGACCGACTCGCTCAGCAGCGCGATCATCGCGCTCAACGCGGAGCTTGAACTGCCCGCGATCCTCGCCCGGTTCCTCGAGGTCTCGCTCGAACATACGGGCGCCAAGTACGCGGCGATCAACGTCCTCAACGACCACGGGGAGTCCGTGGACTTCTACTACCACGGGATGGACCGTTCCATTTGGGAGCGGATCGGCCGCGGCCCCGGTGCCGTCGGCGTGCTCGGTCGCATCCCCCCGCTCGGCACGCTGGTGGTGGACGAGGTCACGGCCCACCCCGCCTTCGAGGGCCTCCCCTCCGGGCATCCCCCGCTTGGCTCGTTCCTGGGAACCGCGCTGCGCGTCAGGGACCACGTCTTCGGCTACCTTTACCTCGCGAGCAAGGAGGGCGGATTCACCTCCGACGACGAGCCCATCGTCCAGGCCCTCGCGGCGGCCGCGTCGGTCGCGATCGACAACTCTCAGCTTTACGCGAGCGCGCTCGAGCGCGAGCGATGGCTGACGGCGTCGCAGGAGATCACCACCGCCCTGCTCGCCGATCCCGGCGACGAGACCGCCCTGGCGCGAATCGTCGAGACGGCGCAGGAACTTGCGCGGGCCTCGGCCGCTACCCTCGTGCTCCCCGGAGTCGACGACCAGTGGGTCATGGAGTTCACCGCGGGCCACCGCGCGGGCGACCTCCTCGGCCTTGCCCTTCCCGAGGGCGGGCAGGCGCTGAAGACCATCCGGGCCGGCGAGGGAACCATCGCCCAAGGGCCGCCGGGGGAGGTCATCCTGGAGCCCGTCCGCGACTTCGGACCCGCCCTCTACGCGCCGCTTCGCACCGAAGGTCGGACCGTTGGGCTGCTTATGCTCTGGCGCGACAAGGGCCAGACGAGCTTCGACCAATCCGACCTCGCCACCGCGCAGCGCTTCGCCAACCAGGCCGCCCTCGCGCTCTCCCTCGCCGAGCTTCGCCACGTCAAGGACGTAACCGCGCTTCTGGAGGACCGGCAACGCATCGCCGACGACCTCCACGACCTGGTCTCGCAGGAACTGTTCGCGGCGTCCATCCAGCTCGAGAGCCTCGGCGAACGCGTTCCCGCCGAGTTCCGCGCGGGGCTGGCCGCATGCCTCGGCCACGTCAAGCGTGCGCAGCATGAGGTGCGGGGAGTCGTGTCCACCCTCGACAACGAGCGCGCGTCGGAGCCGCTCTCGGCCCGCCTTCATCGCGAGATCGTGCTCGCCCAGGAGTCGCTCGGCTTCGTGCCCGCCGTCAAGGTGGATTGGTCATCGATCCCCGTGGAGCTCGAGGCGGACGCCGCGCTCGGCGACGACCTGGTCGCGGTGCTCCGCGAGAGCCTCTCCAACGTGGCCCAGCACGCCCACGCCTCGCGGGCAGCGGTTGCGCTCACCATCGAGGATCAGCGCTTGACGCTTTCCGTCAAAGACGACGGCATCGGCCCGCCAGACGAGTTCGATCGCCATTCCGGCACGTCCAACCTGGCGAACCGGGCGCTTCGTCGCGCGGGGAGCTTCTCGCTGGAGAAGGCGAACCCGGACGCGGAGCCTCCCGGCAGCCTCATGCGGTGGACCGTCAAGTGGAGCGTACGCGCCTAGCCCCACCGAGCGAGGCGCGGGCGGCGAGTCTAGCCGCGGAAGGATCCCGCGCGCTTCGCCGTGGCCCAGGCGACCACCTGGGTACGACGCTGGAGGCCCATCTTCGCGAGGACCGCGGTGACGTGGTTCTTCACGGTTTTCTCGGCGATGCCAAGTTCGTCGGCGATCTCGCGATTGGACTTGGACTGGCCGACGAGTTCGAGGACCCTCTGCTCCATCGGCGTCAGCCGGGAGACGACCGAATCGGGCTCGACCTTGATGCGGGTCGACGAGACCTTGCCGGACGCCGCGTCACGGACAGCCTGGAGCACGTCCGCCGACCGCGCGGTCTTGGGGACGAAGCCGTGCGCTCCCGCGGCTTTGGCGGCCGCCCTGGCATCGTCGTCGTCGTAGGAGGTCAGGACGACGATTCGGGTCTCCGGCAGGTGCTCGGCGACGTAGGCGATGACGTCGAGTCCGGTCCCGTCGGGCAGGCGGAGGTCGGAGAGGATCACCATGGGCTTGACGGCTTCGGCACGGCGAATGGCCTGCTGGACGGAGCCCGCCTCCGCCACCACGGACACGCCGTCGGCGCGCTCAAGAATGTCGCAGATGCCCCGGCGAACCACCTCGTGGTCGTCGAGCACGAGCACGGTGATGTCGGTCATGGGTTGATCGTATCCCCATGGCAACCGCGCCGACGAAGACGCGACTACCCCGTTCCCGCTGGCAACCCGCTCGCGCTGTAGTTGCCCGGCGAGTTCCAGAGGATCCACCCGCGCCCCTGCGCCTCCGCCGCGGCGATCTCGGACAGGATCTGCTTTCCCGAGTAGTAGTACGACTGGAGCCAGGGCCGGATGATCACCCCCGGCGCGACGCGGGGGGTGGCCGCGTTGAGGACGCTCGTCACGAGCTCGGCAGGGTAACTGCTCGGCGGCTTGAGGCCGAACCACCCCGAACCCCACTGCTCGGGGTAGATCATGGGCGAGTAGGCATCGATGGGGATGGTGACCTCCTCGACCAGTTGGCCGATCCCCTGGTCGTCCGCAATGGCGTTGACGATTCCGAAGATGTCCGCCGACACGGCACACCCCAGCGGGTGCAGGCGGGCGACCGCCTCGGTGAGGAACGCCTTGACATTCGCGGTGCGCCCCGCTGCGTCGGGGACCTTGCCTGCGGATCGCGCCTGAGCTGCCGCCTGGCCGCTCGGGTAGCGGACGTAGTCGAACTGGATCTCGTCGAAACCCAGCGTGCAGGCCTCCTTCGCGAGCGCGAGCGGGTACTCCCAAGCGTTGCTGTTGCCGGGGTCGAGCCAGTCTCCGGCCAGGACGTCGGCGGGATACGCCTTGGCGTAGGCCGGGTCCAGGAAGGTGGGGATGCGTGTGATCGTGTACAGGTTCGCGGCCTTGGCCTCGGCCAGGCGCTTCGCGACATCAAACTTCACGATCACGAGGCCAGCCGACACCGCCGCGGGGACCTTCGAGTCGTAGTAGATCTGGCCAGCGCCGTAGTCCCCCTTGGTGTCGAAGACAAACGTGTTGACGGTGGTCGCGGCCGCAAGGTCGATCAGGTTCTGATACTTGGCGTCGTCCGCGGCCACGTCGGGGACGATCCGGATCGCCTTCACGATGCGTGGCTCCAGGGCGATGGTGGCGGTCAAGGCGACCCCGTCGAAATCGTAGGTCGCGGGCAAGTAGGCGGGCCGCGTGATCGTCACCGGACCGATGGGAACATCGCTCAGGCTGAACGCGCCGTCGGGACCGGTCGTCACCGACGCCCCGTCTGCCGAGACGACGGCGTCGGCCAGCGGCCGTGTGCCGCTCGTGACCGTCCCCGACAGGGGGTAGGTCGGCTTGTCCGATCGTTCGATGGTGAACGGCACGCCTTTGAGCATGGTGTAGGCCTTGCCCTCGGAGGCCGGCACGAGGTCGCCACCATAGAGGTAGATGCCAGCGCCCTCGGCGCCGATGGCTAGGAGGCCAGCGGCGATCAAGATTGTGGCGAGGCGCGATCCCATGGGATGAGTCTTACCCATTGCCCGCGCGTGTCAAACGCCCGCGTCCGGGCATCAAAGCGTGTCGGCCGTGATCGCGGCGTACGCGACCGCGGCCGCTTCCTGTTCCGCATGCTTCTTCGCGCTGCCCCGGCCGGTCCCGGCCACCGCACCGCCGACGATCACGGTCGCGGTGAAGGTGCGGAGGTGGTCGGGGCCCAGCCCCTCTAGTTCGTAGGACGGACTGCCGAGGCCGCGCGCGGCGCAGGCCTCCTGCAGGGAGGTCTTCCAGTCGAGACCCGCCCCGATCCCGGCCGCGCGCGCGAGGCTCGGCGCGAGGAGTCTTTCGATAGCGGCCCGCGTCGCGTCGATTCCGTTGCTCAGGTACATCGCGCCCAGGACGGCCTCGAGGGCGTCGCACAGAATGGAATCCTTGTCGAGGCCGACCGTGGCGATCTCACCCTTGCCGAGCAGGATGAAGGGGCCGAGGTCGAGTTCTCGCGCAACCTCGGCGAGCGCCTTCTGGGAGACGCAGGCCGCCCGCATCTTCGCGAGGTCGCCCTCGGCCAGATCCGGATGATCGCGGTACAGCCGCTCGGTCACGATGATTCCGAGCACCGAGTCGCCCAGGAACTCCAGGCGTTCGTTCGTGGGAAGCCCGCCCGCCTCGTAGGCGAACGAGCGGTGCGTGAGAGCGAGGACGAGCAACTCGGGATCGATGGAGATCCCCAGACGCTCGACAAGGGCGGCCGCTGCGCCGCCCTGCTTCACCATGTGGGCACCGGCCTCGACGCCGCTAGAGCGCGTTGGCTGTACGGAGCGCCTCGGAGTAGTTGCGGCCGTTGTAGGCACCGCACGAGGGGCACGCGGTGTGCGAGAGCTTGGGTGCCTTGCACTGCGGGCACGGCGTCAGGTTCGCGGCAGTGGTCTTCCACTGCGAACGGCGCGCGCGGGTATTGCTGCGCGACATCTTGCGCTTGGGAACTGCCACGGCTACGTCTCCTTCTGTTCGGTCAAACCCTTGAGGTCGGCCCACCGGGGGTCGACCGCGTCATGGTGGTGCTGCGGAGCGTCCGCGAGCCGCGCGCCGCACTGGTCACACAGCCCGGGGCAAGCCGGGTCACACAGCGGGACGAAAGGAAGCGACGTCACTACCGCGTCCCGCAAGAGTTCTTCGAGGTCGAGCGAATCGCCATCGAAGTCCCGCACGTCCACGTCGTCGCCCTCCCCCGCGCTTTGTGCGCCGGGATGGGCGAACAGTCCCTGGACGGGGGCGAGGACGTCCTCGCTCACCTCGTCAAGGCATCGCGAGCACTCCCCCACGGCGCGAGCCGCGACCGTGCCAGAAACCCAAATGCCCTCGGAAACCGACTCCAGGCTCAACTCGAGCGCGAGGTCGGAACCCTCCGGCACGCCGATCACGTCGGTGCCAAAGACCGCGGGTGCCGGAATACTGCGGGAGATCGACAACTGCGAGCCTGGTCGCCGCGCGAGGTCTCGAACGGAGACGACGAACGGGGAGGCCGCAGGGCCACGCGACGTCGCCATCGCATCCTCCTGCTATCTCCGGTCCTCGGGGACCTTGGCCCGCGCCACGAACGGCTGGACCAGCGGATGAGTCTACGTGATGGGCGGCATCCGACTCAACCGGCAAGGCTCGATCTAGCCGCGCTCACGTTCGAGGGCGGCAAGGAGCGCGGGTTCGACGCCCTCGGGAACCAGGCCCTCAATGGAGCCGCCATGCCTGGCGACGTCCCTCACGAGGGAGGACGCGATGTGCTGGAGCGCGGGATCGCCGGAGATGAACACCGTCTCGATGCCGGTCAGCGCGCGGTTCATCAAGGCCATCGGACGCTCGAAGTCGTAGTCCGCGCCGCCGCGCAGGCCCTTGACGATCGCGATCGCGCCCTCCGCCTTGCAGAAGTCCACGAGGAGGCCCTCGGAGGCCTTCACCTCCACCCCCTCAAGACTCGCGAGCGCCTCGCGAGCAAGGGCGACGCGCGTGTGGGTGTCGAGCACAGGGTTCTTGCGGGCGTTGTGCGCCACGGCGATGACCACGTGGTCGAAGAGCGTGCGGGCCCGGATGGCGATGTCGACGTGCCCCACCGTGACCGGATCGAAGGTTCCTGGGAAGACCGCGATTCTCATTTCTTGAGACTATCCCTCGGCGGGTTCTCCTCGGCAGACGCTTCCTCGCCCGACGCGGCGGCGTAGTGAACCGTCGTCTCCCCGTAGCGCTTGGCTCCCGTCGGCACGAGGCCCTTGGGCCACGCGGGCGCCTCCGAGCGCGAGGACCATTCGACGACGACGACGGCACCCTCCGTCAGGCGCGGAACGAGCGCGGAGAGCGTCGCGGCGAGCTCGTCCTGCGGAAGGTCGTACGGCGGGTCGAGGAGGGCGACATCGAAGGTCGCGAGGTCCACGGGCCGAGTGGAGCGTCCGAGCCACGGCAGGACCTTCTCGCGGGCCACCTCGGTCGCCTTCGTGACGCCCAGGGATTCCGCATTCGCGCGAATCACCGCGACCGCCGCCGGGTTGGAGTCCACGAAGATGGCGCGCCTTGCCCCGCGCGAGAGCGCCTCGAGGCCGAGCGCCCCCGAGCCAGCGAAGGCGTCGAGCACCCAGGCGTCGCGAAGTTCGTTCTCGCTGTCGAGGCGGCTGAAGATCGCCTCGCGGACGCGGGCGGTGGTTGGACGCGTGCCCTTGGGCGGCACAGCCAGGAGGCGGCCGCCGAGGGTTCCCGCGATGATGCGCGTCACGCGCCCAGGCTACGGGACCCGAGAGCGCGCTCAAACAGCGCCGCAGTCGCCTCGCGCAGGACCACGAAGCGGACGAGTTCAACGGCAGTCGGCGTCGCCCTGACGGCCGCCACCGCGATTCGAGCCGCGTCGCCCATCGGCCAGCCGTACGCGCCCGCGGAGATAGCCGGGAATGCGACGGATGCGGCCCCCGCCTCGTCGGCGACCTCGAGGGACCGCCGGTAGGCCGACGCGAGGATCGCCGAGCGGTCCTCGGTCGCCGAGTACACGGGCCCGACGGTGTGGATCACCCATCGCGCGGGCAGGTTCCCCGCCGTCGTCGCGACGGCCTCCCCCTCGGGCATACCGCTGGGCCACCGGGACGAGCGCAAGGCCCGGCAGGCGGCGAGGATCGATGGCCCCCCGGCGCGGTGAACGGCGCCATCGACGCCGAGTCCGCCGAGGAGACTCGAGTTCGCGGCGTTAACGATCGCGTCGACATCCTGGGCCGTGATGTCGCCGACGACAACTTCGAGACGAGGGTGTTGCGCTGTCACAACGCCAGTATGCCCGCGCCAGCCGGTCGGGCCTAGGACCGTTCGAGGAACTCCGCGCGCTCCGGGTCGACCCACTCGGCTATCGCCGCCGCGAGCGCGGGGTGCTCGGCGAGGCCCGGGTCCCCGTCCACGAGCGCCTGGGCATCCTTGCGAGCATGCTCGATGACGTCCCTGTCCCGCACGACCCGCAGCAGCCTGAGCGAGTTGCGCCCGCCCGATTGCGCTGCGCCGAGCACGTCGCCCTCCCTGCGAAGTTCGAGGTCCTTCTCCGCGAGGACGAACCCGTCCGTCGTGCCCGCGAGCGCGGCGAGTCTCTCTCCCGCAAGGCTGGCCTCGTCCGCGTGTGAAACCAGAAGGCAGATCCCCGGGATGTCCGAACGCCCGATGCGCCCCCTGAGCTGGTGGAGCGTCGAGATCCCGAAGTGATCCGCGTCGAGGATGAGCACGACGGAGGCCTGCGGGACGTCCACCCCGACCTCAATCACCGTGGTGCAGATCATCACCGGGGCGGCCCCCGACGCGAAGGCCGCCATCGCGGCGTCCTTCTCCTCCGGCCGGAGCCGCCCGTGCATCACCGCCACCTCCACGCCGGAGAAGTCGGGTCGATCGCGGACTTGCTGGGCGACCG
>JADGOS010000144.1 GCA_017882825.1 Demequinaceae bacterium
GCGCTTCCGGCATCGGCACCAGCACCAGTCTGTCGACCTTCGGAATTCGCGCCTTGTCCCAGTAGTCGCTGTTCTTGGTCAGTTCAGCGAGCTCGCGGGGCACCAGCTTGGTCAGCTTGAACGGACCGGTGCCCGAGGGCTGGCTCGACTCGCGCGATCTCACCGACGAGTGGCGAGCCAAACTGAACGACGCCGGCCTGAGCGTCTCCGGGGGCTGAGCGTCTCCGGGGCCTGAGGCGTGCGGCAGGCGCAGCCCCGCCCGCACATCGGCATCAGGCGCCTGTCGGTACTTGAGTGCCCGGAAGCGGCCCGTGCGGGCACTCAGGTACCGACGCCACGCTCGGGCAGCCCAAACTGCGCTCGCCGCGCGCGAATCGTGCGCCGAATCCGGTCTCGGCACCACCTCGGGCGGCCGACGACGTCCTCATAGGTGAATCGGAGCGTCACGATGCCGATTGATGCGAGCGCGCTGTCGCGGTCGAGGTCGCTTCGGCGGGCGTCGTCGTTTGAGTGAAACAGGCGGCCATCGAATTCAATCGCCGTCTTCGTCGCGGGATCGTACGCGTCGAGCCGACGACGTCGACCCAGAGCTACCACGTCCGCCTGCCTGACGAGTTCTCGCAGGTCCGGGGCATTCAGTACCGTCCGGCCAGCAACGAGTTCAAGGTAGGACTCAGCTCCGGCCGCAAGTTCACCGAGTAGCCGGACAAGGGGCGCTCGGCGGCGAACGCGTGGGTAACCGCGCAGCGCGGCGATGATCTCGATGCCGGTGGCCTGATGATCCCGAATGGCGTCAACGATCAGGCCCGAGCCGACGCGCGGGCCCGCTTCCTCCCACGCTTGGATCAGCGCATCCGACGCCGAGACGACGCGTAGCCCGCCAAACGGGCGGGCCGTCACGAGCGCCGTACTCCGGCGAAGCCAGATCCAGTCCGGAGCGCGGGGGTGGGTAGGCGAACGCGTCGCCACTCGTATCCGCGCAGGTGGCGCGGCCGTGATGTCGTGGAGCACACACGCGGCGACCCCGCCGATTGCGGCATCCGCCGGAAGCCAGGCGTCGGCCGCCGCGACGCGTGTCCCAAATTTCCGCGCATGGTCCGCGTGCGCGTAGAACCCAGGAAGGATGCGCGTGACCCGAGACGACTGGAGTGCGGCGTCGAGGGTTCGACGCCCGAACTGCCTGACGAGAGCGCTGCGCGATGCGACGGTCGCGGGTGCGTCGAGCGCGGCCACGAGGGCGTCGACTCCGAGGCGGCGGGGCATGGCACGACGCTCGCAGAGCCGGCCGAGGGGAGGGGCGAACCCGGTCCGCCAGGGAGGGAAGCGGCCTCCCGGGCCCACCTCGGTGCATCAGTGTCCGCAACGGGTACGTGCGGGCACTCAAGTACCGGCGCGGCGCTGGGGCGCGGCGCTGGGGAGGGCGCTCGGGCTGGGACCGCGGATCACGACGCTCCCGGGCGCCCAGTAGCATCGAACCGTGAGATTCCAAGCATGAGCATCCCCGCGCCCGGCTACGGCGACGCCGACGTCGAGCGCTGGGTCGAGGAGCCGCCCAAGAGCGCGGCCCGCACCCCGTTTGAGCGGGATCGCGCGCGCATCGTTCACAGTTCCGCGCTCCGCAGGCTGGGCGCCAAGACCCAGGTGCTCGTCTCCGGCACGGGGGACTTCGTCCGAACGCGCCTCACCCACACACTCGAGGTCGCGCAGATCGGACGCGAACTTGGCAAGTCCCTAGGGTGCGACCCCGACGTCGTGGACACCGCGTGCCTCGCGCACGACCTCGGTCACCCCCCGTTCGGCCACAACGGCGAGCGGGCGCTCGACGAGGTCGCGCGCCACATCGGCGGCTTCGAGGGCAACGCGCAGACCCTCCGCGTCCTCACCCGCCTCGAACCCAAGTCGATCGACCCTGTGACCGGCGCGAGCGCCGGGCTCAACCTCACGCGCGCGAGCCTCGACGCAGCGAGCAAGTACCCGTGGCCGCGCGCCGAGGCGCCCGCCCGCCTGTCCGCGCGGCCCACCGCCAAGTTCGGCGTCTACGAGGACGACCTACCCGTGTTCGAGTGGCTCCGTGAGGGCGCACCAGCGGGCGCGGTGTCGTTCGAAGCGCAGGTGATGGACCTCGCCGATGACATCAGCTACTCCGTCCACGACGTCGAGGACTCCGTGGTCTACAACCACGTCTCGCTCGGGGTGCTCCGCGACCCTGGCGTCCTGCGCGCCGTCGTCAACCATGCGCGCGAGTGGTACGGGCGCGGCGAGGAGGAGGAACTCCTCGCCGCATTCGAGCGCCTCACGACCCTTCCGCTGTCGGTCCCCGACTTCGACGGCTCCCACCGGGCGCTCGCAAACCTCAAGGACCTCACGAGCGAACTCATCGGCCGCTTCTGTGGGGCGGTCACGGACGCCACCCGCGCCGCGTACGGCGACGGTCCGCTCACGCGCCACGGCGCGAACCTCGAAATCCCCCCGGACACCGCGTCGGAGATCCTCGTCCTGAAGGGGGTCGCCGTCCACTTCCTCATGGCCCCGCGCGACAACTCCAAGTCCCACGTCGCCCAGCGGGAACGCCTCGGGGAACTCGTCCTCGCCATCGCCGACCGGGGCGAGAGCGCCCTCGAGCCCCACTTCGCCGCCTCGTGGCGCGACGCCGCGGACGACGACGCGAGATTCCGGGTGGCCGTGGATCAGGTCGCGTCGCTCACCGACAAGTCGGCTTACAACCTCCACCACAAGTTGGTCACCCCGAAGGGCTAGCGGGCCGACAACGCGGACCGCGCCCGAGTCAGGGCTTGGGCGCGCCCTTCTTGTGATCTCCCGCCAACTTGACCTCGGCGTCGATGACCTCGGCCTCTCCCTCGGCCGCCATCATCTCGTCGCGGGTCGCGTTGCCCACGACCTCCCGCGTCATCCCCGCGACCTCTTCGGCAACGGCCTTGATCGTGTCCACCGCGCTCAGGGCGTTTGTCGCCGTCGCGCGTCGCGCCTTGAGGAGCGCCCACATCGCGAGTGGCGGCAGGATCAGCGGGATCCAGCCGTACCCGGAGCCGTAGCCCGACCACACGGTCTCGTCGGGCCATATGCTCGGCTCGAGGATGCCCCATGTGCCGACGGCGAGCACCCCGACCAACTCCACCGAGGTCCCGACGAGCGCGACCGTCCGCCACGTCGCCGTCGCGCGCCAGAGCGCGAACGCGATGACGCCATAGATGAGGGCCGCGACGGCGGAGAGGGAGTAAGGCAGCGGCGCCTCGGACGCCTTCGTGGTGAGCTGCACGCTTGAGCGCCCCGCGGCGGCAAGGAAGAGGATCGCGTAGGTGACGAGGAGCGCAAGGCGCGGCAGGGGCTTCATGACCCGACCCTAGCCCGCAAGCAGGATG
>JADGOS010000145.1 GCA_017882825.1 Demequinaceae bacterium
CGTCAGCGGAGCGTCGCAAGACGATCCGGAGCTTGCGGTTCGCTGCCGAGACGCCGCCCAGCGGGGAGCGTGGCTGCTGGTGGCTGAGGCGCGGCGGGCTGCAGGCGAGGACGACAGGCGCGCGATCCTCGACGTTCTGGATCACGTTGATCAGGGGTTGTCATCGATGGCGCGAAGCACCCTAGCTTCCCTGTCCTAAATCCAGGGAACGCACTGGACGACGGGGGTTGCTGCGATTCTTTCGAACGTCCAAGTCGTGACGCCGGGACCACCCCTCGGCGCTCCCGCCCTGGCGCGATAGCCGCCATGACCCGCGCCGTCTCCCCAAACCTCCTGGCGGCACCCATGCGTTTCCTCCTAGCCGCCGTCATGGCTGTCGGGACTGCCCCCAGTTTCGTTGACTCGTCTGCGAGCCGCACGAGTCAGGACCCAGCGCGAGCGACGCACGGCTCCAGCAGGTCCGCCTAGAAGCGCGAAACCCGACGGGCCCACCGTCCGGAGGGCTGTCGGGTTCACTTCTCGGAGCTAGTGCTCCTCGCCCCACCAGGTTCGCATCCGGTCGCACGAGTGTCAAGCGCCCGCGTCCCCGTGTGGAGGGAGCGGTCCCGCGAGCCCCGCTCCAACCACCTAAGCGTTGGGACGGTTGCCGTGGTTCGCTTTGCTGCCGGCGCGGCTCTTGCGCTTGCGGCCCTTCTTGCTCATGGGCTGACCTTTCGGGAGGTACGGAAACTGGGGTCCGGAACGCGTGGACTCGGTCACCTATCTTCGCACACACCCGGGCGCGTAGTAGCCTCAAGTAACATCCCGACCGCGCCGATGGAGATCTTGTGAGCGATCAGCCCGTTTCGGTTATCCCGCTTCTCCACGCCCTGGCGAGCACAAACGGTTCGGACCTGCACTGCAAGGTCGGCGCCGCCCCGCGCATCCGCATCGACGGTCGCCTCCGCAAGCTTCAGGTGCCGCCGCTCCGGCCCGAGGACACGCGCAACATGGTCGCACAGGTCCTCCCCGAGGACCTCGTCCTGGAATTCCGGGAGACGCACGAGGCGGACTTCGCGTTCAGCCTCTCCGGCGTCGGCCGCTTCCGCGTCAACGCGTACGTCTCCCGCGGCATGGAGAGCCTGGTGTTCCGGCGCGTGGCCGTGGGCGCGCAGTCGATGGCCGAACTGGGCCTTCCCGAGGTGGTGGGTTCCCTCGCGCTCGAGCCCCGGGGGCTCGTGCTCGTCACCGGCCCGACCGGCTCCGGCAAGACGACCACGCTCGCCTCGATGGTGGACCTGATCAACACCTACCGCGAGGTCAACATCATCACGATCGAGGACCCCATCGAGGTCCTCCACCACGACAACAAGTCGATCATCTCCCAGCGCGAGATCCGCTCGGACACCCTGGACTTCCACAACGCCCTGCGCGGCGCCATGCGCCAAGACCCGGACGTCATCATGGTGGGCGAGATGCGCGACGCCGAAACTGTCCGCGCCGCCCTGAGCGCCGCCGAGACCGGGCACCTCGTCCTCTCGACCCTCCACACCATCGACGCGCAGGACTCCGTTAACCGCATCGTCGACTTCTTCACGCCCCACGAGCAGCAGCAGATTCGCACGACGCTCGCCCAGACCCTGCGCGGCATCATCTCGCAGCGCCTGGTGATGAGGGCGGACGGCTCCGGCCGGACGCTGGCGTGCGAGATCATGGTCAACACCGGCCGCACGGCCGAGGCGATCGTCGACCCGCCGTCGCAGCCGCCCATCCTCGACCTGATCGCCGAAGGCGCGTACTACAAGATGCAGACCTTCGACCAGCACCTGTTCGAACTCGTGCGCACCGAGGTCATCACCTACGACGAGGCCGTCTCGATCGCGAGCCGCCCGCACGACCTGTCCGTGCAACTGAAGAACGCGGGCGTCGTCACCTAACGGGCCGCGTTACCTAACTGGCTGCGCTACCTAGTTGTCGTCGGGAAGGCCTAGCCACTCGCGCCAATGCGCGTGGAGCACGAGCCACGCCATCAGGCCGTAGCCAGCAGGGCCGGGGATGCCGTCGTCGCCCATCGCCATGTCGGTGAGCCACTGCTCGTGCGCGGCGAGGGGACCGTAGGCGTCCACGTAGCGGGCCTCGCGGCGCACGGCCGCCTCCTCGACCAGGGCGGCGAGTTCGGCGATCGGCCCGTTCTCGTGCGGCAGGCTGGGCGGCGGGCCGACGACCATGGTGCGGAACCCGAGCGCGCGCGTCCGGTCGAGGGCGTTCGCGAGGTTGAACCGCGTCATCGCGAGGCTCACGCCGCGACGGACGTCGTTGCGCCCGATCGCGAACACCACCGCGTTGGCGCTCCCTCGCCCGACGCGGCGCAGGACCTCCTCGTCCCACCGGAGCGCCATCTCGCCCGTGGACTCGCCGGGCACGCTCAGCGTGTGAAACATCAGGTCGTTGGCCTCGGACATCGTGCGCGCCGCGACCCGGCCGGTCCAGCCGAGGGCCTTGGGGTCGCCCTTGCCGCCCACGAGCTCGTCCCCCACAAAGAAGATGTTCATGATCGCGCGAATGCCCTCTCCACGACGTCCTGCTGCTGGAGCGCGTGCTTGCTCGCCATGCCGGAGGCGGGCGACGCGGAGGCTGGCCTGGCGACGACGTCGAAGGTCCGCTCGAGCGCCAAGGAGATGGAAAAGCCCACGTGGCTCCACGCGCCCTGGTTCTCCGGCTCCTCCTGGACCCAGAGGAGTTCCGTGTTCCCGAAGGGCGCGATCGCCTCCCGCAGCGCCTGGCCGTTCAGCGGGTATAGCTGCTCCAGCCGAAGGATCGCGGTGGTGGTGTCGCCCCGCTTCTCGCGCTCAGCCGCGAGGTCGTAGTAGACCTTGCCCGCGCACATCAGGACACGCGTGACGCCCGCGGGGTCCCTCTGCTCGCGCGTCTTGATGTCCGGGATCACCTCGCGGAACGTTCCGGACGAGAATTCCTCGATTCCCGACTGAGCGTCCCTGAGCCGCAGCATGGACTTGGGCGTGAAGACGACGAGCGGGCGTCGCGGCCGGTCGTAGGCCTGGCGCCGCAGCAGGTGGAAATAGGAGGCGGGCGACGACGGCATGGCAACAATCATGTTCCCTTCCGCGCACAACTGCAGGTATCGCTCCACGCGCGCCGACGAGTGGTCGGGGCCCTGCCCCTCGAATCCGTGGGGGAGCAGCAGCACGATGGACGAGCTCTGCGCCCACTTCTGCTCCGCGGAAGAGATGAACTCGTCGATGATGGTCTGCGCGCCGTTGACGAAGTCGCCGAACTGCGCCTCCCACAGGACTAGGGCGTCGGGCCTCTCCACGGAGTACCCGTACTCGAACCCGAGCGTCGCGTACTCGCTCAGCGGCGAGTCCACCACGTG
>JADGOS010000062.1 GCA_017882825.1 Demequinaceae bacterium
CCATGGTTCGTGCTCGTCCCCTTCGCCCTGATTCTGTGGGGCGTGGGGGCGGCGCTCAACTACCCCATCGGCCTCTCTTCCGCCGCAGACGAGCCCGTGCGGGCCGCCGCCCGCGTTGCGGCGGTCTCGTCGTTCTCGACGATCGCTGGCCTGGTGTTCCCCGCCGCCGTCGGCCACCTCGCCGACGCCACGACGACGCGCCACGCGCTCCTACTCGTCATCATCGGCTCGCTCGTGTCGTTCGCCTTCGCGCGCGCCGTTCGCCGCGACGAGCGGGTCTTCCGCGGCCGCCGCCGTTCGGCGCAGATCGAACTCGAGTCCCAGGCGACCGCAATCGCCATCGCCCCCTCGGACACCGGCACTACGCTGGGGGCATGACGCGCGGTTCGGTCCTCGCCGACCTCACCACCCTGCGGGTCGGCGGCCCGGTGGGTTCGCTGATCGACGCCGCGACCGAGGAGGAATTCGTCGGCGCCGTGCGCGCGGCGGACGACGCCCGGACGCCCCTCCTGGTTCTTGGCGGTGGTTCGAACGTCGTTTGCTCCGACGAGGGGTTCGACGGTGCCGTCGTGCGCGACAAGCGCGCCGAGGTCTCCGTTCAGGTCGAAGGAGCGCACGGGGGGGTCACCGTGACCGCGTCGGCGGGCACGCCATGGGCCGACGTCGTGTCGCGCGCGGTCGCCGAGGGCTGGGTGGGAATCGAGGCCCTTGCGGGGATCCCCGGTAGCGTCGGGGCGACGCCCGTGCAGAACGTCGGCGCCTACGGCCAGGAGGTCTCGGACGTCATCGGCTCCGTGCGGACCTGGGATCGCTCCGAGGCGCGCGTGCGCACGCTCGCCCGCTCGGATTGCCGATTCGCCTACCGCTCCTCGGCCCTGAAGGGTTCGATGGAGGTTCGGGACCCGGGCGGGCGAGTCTGGCGCCCGACGCCGCGGTTCGTCGTCCTGGAGGTCTCATTTCAGTTGCGGGTGGGGGCCCTCTCGGCCCCGCTGCAGTATGGGCAACTCGCGGACGTGCTCGGGATCGAGGTGGGGGAGCGCGCGCCGCTCGCCGAAGTGCGCAATGCCGTCCTCGCCCTCCGGCGATCCAAGGGAATGGTTTTGGACCCGGACGACCACGACACGTGGAGTTCGGGTTCGTTCTTCACCAACCCCATCCTCGCGGCTGGTGTAGCCGCGCAACTCCCGGACAATGCCCCCCGCTATCCGGGGGGCGACGGCGGCCCCATCGACTCCGTCAAGACCTCCGCCGCGTGGCTGATCGAGCGCGCGGGCTTCGGGCGGGGCTTCGCCCTTCCCGGCTCCCGCGCCGCGCTCTCCAGCAAGCACACCCTTGCCCTGACGAACACCGGCGGCGCGTCGGGCGACGAAGTTGTCGCGCTCGCGCGCCACATCCGCGATGGGGTGCGGGCGGCGTTCGGCGTGACACTCGAACCGGAACCCATGCTCGTCGGCATCGAGTTGTAGAAACGTTGAGGGCCCCCCGCCTCTCGGCAGGGGGCCCCTCAACTCGCGCGGACCTCTACTCGCCCGTTGCGATGGCGTCGAGGATGTTGAGGCGGGACGCCTTCCACGACGGCCAGATGGCGGCGAGCATGCCCGCCACCACGGCGAGAACCGTGTAGATGCCGAGCCATCCCCACGGGATGACGGGAGAACCGAGCTGATAGTCGGCGAGCGCCCTGACGAGGGCAACGCCAAACCCGGTTCCGAGCACGATCCCGAGCACGGCACCGAACACGGCGATCACCACCGACTCCAGGGTGATCATCGCCCAGACGGCGTTCCGACGCACTCCCACGGCCCGGAGCAACCCGATCTCGCGGGTGCGCTCCGTCACGGAGAGCAGGAGCGTGTTTGCCACGCCCAGAATCGCGATGAGCAGTGACGCCGACAGCATGATGGTGATGGTGAGAAGGAACTGGTCGACGAATCCATTCACCTGCTTGGTGAGGGTGCTCGGTTCGTTGACCTTGAGCAACGGGAAGTCGCTCAGGCCTTTTTCGATGGCCGACTTCACCGTGGCGACATCGGTCCCCTTGGTGACGTTGACAAGCAAGTCCTGGCTCGCCAACTTGGGATAGAGCTTCAGGCCCGTGTCCCAGTTCACCACCACGTCCAGATCGTGCGCCACGTTGTAGAGCCCGGTGACGGGAAGACTCACGGTGCCGCCCGGCCCCGTGACGTCGATGGTGCCACCCACCTTGTAACCCAGGTCCACAAGTTTGGGCCCGATGAACGCTCCCCCTCCGAGCTTCGAGACGGAGGGCGCGGTGTCCCATCGCCAGGTGGCATCGGCCGTGCTCGCGTCGACGGCCTCCAGCATCACGTCCGTGTCTCCCACCTTCGCGAAGTCGGCGGCAACTCGCGACACGAGTTGGACGCCGTCGGTTGCTGCGATGAGGTCAATGGCGGGTTGCCCGACCGTTGATGGCACGGCTGAAGCGATATCCCCGGAGACGATGAGGTCGGATCGCGCCTGTCCGGCGACCAGCTCCGTGATGGTGGACTTGGCTGTCTCCGTCACCGTCGCCACCAACGAAAGCAGGAGGACGCCGATCATCAGCGCCGTAGCGGTGATGCCTGCCCTGCGAGGCTCGCGCCCAACGTTGTTCGACGCGAGTCGTCCGTTGATGCCAAAGAGCCTGCTCATCAATCCGCGTAGGCCACGGGCGAGCGGGACCAGAATCTGGGCCGACAGGAGCGCGACCCCGATGATCGTGACGGCGGCACCCGCGCCAACCCAGATGGCAGGCTGGGCAACGCCAACGTAGAGCCCGAGCAGGATGCCGGCGATGCCGACGGCCGCGACGGCAGCCCCGACCTGGTTCCGCAGCGCAAGACCCTTCCTCGCCTGAGTCCCCGATTCGCGAAGCGCCTCCATGGGAGTGATTCCCGACGCGTGGATCGCGGGTAGCAGGGCCGAGACAAGGGTCACCCCGATGCCGACGGCGAAGCCCCACACGATCGCATCGAGCGGAAGAACGACCGCCCCGAAGCTCGCGCCGCCGCCCATCGCCGAGAAGAGGGCCACGAGGCCGAGCGCCAGGAGGTATCCCAACCCGATGCCGGCAACCGATGCGACGAGGCCGATGATGACCGCCTCGAGCAGAACCTGCCTCCGGATCTGGTTCGGAGAGGCACCGAGCGCACGGAGGAGTCCAATCTCCCTGGTCCTCTGCGTAACGATGATGCGGAAGGTGTTGGCGATGATGAACGCGCCGACGAAGATCGCGATCAGGGCGAACACCAGAGCGAAGATGTCCACGAACTTCAGGCCGTCGCGCAGCTGCTGGGTCTGTTCCGCGACGAGCGCCTTCGCCGAGATCGCCCTCGTTCCATCGGGAAGCACCGCACCGATGGAGGTTGCGACGGCGTCGGCGTCGAAGCCGCTCTTCACCGTGACGGTGGCGTCGGTGTACTCGCCCACGTGACCAGAGAATGCCTGGGCCTGCGGGAGAGTCATGTGGACGAGGGTCGCGCCCCCGAGGGTGTTGGACTCGCCGAATTGGGTGGCCCCCACGATCCGAAACTGCTGGATGCCATCGGTCGTAGCGATCTTGAGTTCGTCGCCGATCGCGTAACCCGACTTCTTGAGGCCATCCTTGTCGACGGTCACTTCGCCCATCGCCGCGGGCGCTCGGCCCTCCACGACGGTGACGCGACCGACGTCAGGGGCATCGATCCAGTTGAGGACAATCGTCGGGGCGCCCGACTGTGCGGGAACGGATCCATCGGGATTGAGGATCACGCCACCGCCCGTAACCCCCGGGTAGACCTTCTCGACCCCCGGCACCGCAGCCATCTTGACGACAAGCGTGTCCGTGAACCCGGGTACGGAGGTGGAGTCAAAGGTGGCGGTCGTGTTCTGGATCGCGATGGTGTCGCCCGAGTAGATCTCCGAGATCAGCCCCGTGAACATCTTGTCGATGGAGTTCGTGAAGACGTGAATCGCCGCGACGAAGGAAACCCCCAGAATGACGGCGGTTCCGGTGAGGATGAGCCGCGCGGGCTTGTGCTTGACGGCCTTCCATGCGAGTCGAAACATGGCTCAGGCCCCCATCTTCTTCATGCGGTCGAGTACCTTCGAGGCGGTCGGCTCGCGCATTTCGTCGACGATCTTTCCGTCCTCAAGGAAGAGGATGCGGTCGGAGTAGGACGCTGCTCCGGCGTCGTGGGTGACCATGACGATGGTCTGCTTGAACTCGCGGACGGCGCGGCGCATGAACCCAAGCAGTTCGGAACTGGACTTGGAGTCGAGGTTCCCGGACGGCTCGTCGGCAAAAATAATCTCGGGCTTGGATACGAGTGCGCGCGCGACGGCGACGCGCTGCTGCTGTCCGCCGCTCAGTTCGGCGGGAAGGTGGTGGAGCCGGTCGCCGAGTCCAAGGACCTCAACGATTTGGTTGTACCAGTCTTCGTCCACCTTGCGGCCGGCGATGTCGAGCGGCAGGCGAATGTTCTCCGCCGCGGTGAGCGACGGGATCAGGTTGTACGCCTGGAAGACGAATCCGATGTGGTCGCGACGTACTTCGGTCACCTCGGCTTCGCTCAGGGTGGTCAAGTCGATATCGCCGATGAAGGTGTTGCCCGCCGTCAGGAAGTCGAGGCCCGCGATGGTGTGCAGGAGCGTGGACTTGCCGGAGCCCGAGGGGCCCATGATCGCGGTGAACTCCGAGCGCTTGATGTCGACGGAGATGCCGTCGAGTGCGCGAACGGCGGTCTCGCCCTTGCCGTAGTCCTTGTAGCCGTGGCGCATGGTCGCGGCGAGCGCGGGGTCGATGACGGTCGGCGCCGTGGTGGTGCTGGTCATGATGTGCCTTTCGAGTGTGGTGTCGATGCGCCCAGTCTTCCGGGCGCCGCGACGAGGTGATATCGCCCGCGAGGATGGTTTGGCGGGATCGTCCTGAGGGATGACCCTGGGGACCGGAGGAGGAGGGCTCCTAGCCCCGAGGGGCGACGATTCCGGAGTCGTACGCCTCGACGACCGCCTGTACGCGGTCCCGGACCCCGAGCTTCGTCAGGATGTGGCTGACGTGGGTCTTGACCGTCGTGGAGGACAGATAGAGGTCCTTGGCGATCTCCTGGTTGGACATCCCCTGCGCCATCAGCTGAAGCACCTCGACCTCGCGTTCGCTGAGGTCGCCGATCGCGTCGGCGGGAGCCACGTGTTCGGCGCCTGAGGCCGCGACGTCGCGCGTTGCGCGCGCGAACTCCTCGATCACCCGGCGGGTCACCTCGGGAGCGAGGAGCGCCTCACCCCCGGCCACGACCTTCACGGCGTTGACGAGCGCATCACCGGTCGCGCTTTTGAGGAGGAAGCCAGACGCCCCCGCTCGGAGGGCGCCGTAGACGTATTCGTCCAGGTCGAACGTCGTCAGCACGACGACCCTCGCATCGGGATGCGCCGCGATCACCTCGCGTGTCGCGGCGAGCCCGTCCATGCCAGGCATGCGAATGTCCATGAGGATCACGTCCGGCTTGAGCTTGGCGACGGCCGTCGCGGCGCCGGCGCCGTCGTCGACCTCACCCACCACCTCGATGTCCGGCTCGGACTCGAGGATCATCCGAAGTCCCGCGCGCACCATCGCCTGGTCATCGACGAGTAGCACCTTGATCACGCGTTCTTCCTTTCGGTCGCCTCGGCGAGGGAGATGATCGCCGCGATCGAGTCCTTCCGGTCGCGGCTCGGAGTATTGACCACGTCGTCCTGGGAAGGTAGGACCACGCGGACCCGGTAGCCGCCGCCCGGGCGCGGACCTAGCTCGATCGAGCCGCCGAGGGTCGCGACCCTCTCCCGCATCCCCGCCAAGCCGTGGCCGCTACCCCCCTTGGTCGCGTCGCTGATGACGCCGCGGCCGTCGTCCTCCACGGTGATGGTGACGGCCGTGCGCGCGCGACCGATATCGACGCTCGCGTGGGCCCCGGGGCCGGCGTGCTTGAGGGCGTTGGTCAGGGCCTCCTGGACGATCCGATACGCGCTGAGCTCTACTCCGGCGGGGACGTGGGAGTTGCCGCGCACCCGCAACTCGACCGGCATCCCGGCGTCGCCCACCTGCTTGATGAGGGCGGGGAGCCCTGCCAGGGAAGGCATGGGGGTGAGGAAGTCGACGCGAGCGGGGGCGTACGCGGTTCCGACGCTCGGCTTGGAGTCGGGAGTGTCCCTTTCGGACGTGTCCCGAAGGACCCCGATCATCCGGTGCATCTCGGCGAGGCCCTTTCGCCCGGAGTCGCCGATGGTCTGGAGGGCCTGGGTCACGCGCGGATCCTTGTCGCCCACCGCGCGGCGCGCGCCCTCGGCCTGGAGGGTCATGACCGTGATCTCGTGCGCGACGACATCGTGGAGCTCGCGCGCGATACGGGCGCGTTCGGTACGCACCGCCGCCTCCGCCGCCTCCTGCTGCGTGATTTCGGCGGTCTGGCTCCTCACCTCAAGGTCCGTGATCCGCTCCCTTGCGAAAGCGTCGCCCCGCCCGATCGCGAAGGGAATCGTGACCCAGAGGGCCATCGTGATGACGGTCCGCAGTCCGATCTCGGATTGGTAGATCGTGCCGACTCCGGTCCAGGCGATCGCTATCGCGGCTGTTCCAATGCCCCAGAAGATCGCCTGCCTGCGCGACGCATATGCGGCGACGCCGTGGATCGCGACGACCAGTCCGAGGGTGGCGGCCTCGGCCTCGTACCCGATGTCGCGATCAACCAGCCAACTGGCGAGGACGATCAACACGACCGCGCGAGGCGCCGTGTGGCGCCACGCGAGGGGAAGCGTCTGGAGGGCCAGCAGCACGTATCCCGGGACACCGCGTGGAATGTAGCCCTGCAACCCCATCACGTCGCTGGGAGCAACCCAGATCGCGCCAAGGGCGAGAAGGCCGAGGGCGATGAGGGCGTCGACGAGCCGGACTGGACCGAGGCGCAGGGGGGCCGGTCGCTGGTCCATGACCCGATGGTAGGCGTCGGGGGCGGGCCCGGGCATCGGCCGATTGGACGATTGACGCGACGACGATTGACCACGGGGCGATGGAAGCCCCCCGACAGATTGCGAGTTAGCCGAGGAACTGGTAGCCCTCGCCCCGAATCGTCTTGATCGCGCTCGCGCCCATACGCGAGCGCAGATAGCGGATGTAGACGTCGAGGACGTTGTCGCGGGACGCCGAGCCCCACACGTGCTCAAGCGCCTCGGCCCTGGTGACTGTCTGCCCGGCGTGCGACATGAGCAGATGCGCCAACTGGAACTCGCGGTTGGAGAGTGAAACCTGTTCGCCGTTCACCTCGAGCGTGCGCGTCATCGGATCGAGCACGCAACGGCCCGCCTCGATGACGGCCGTGGCGGGGTCCGCGGCGCCAATGCGGCGCTCGCGGAGCCGGATGCGCGCGAGGAGTTCGGCAAAGGAGAACGGCTTGGGCATATAGTCGTCGGCGCCGCGCTCAAGCCCGCGGACCACGTCCTCTGCGGAGGTGCGCGCGGTGAGGATGATGACGGGGAGGTCCGAACCGGTCGCGCGGAGTTTGCGCAGCACGGTGAAGCCCTCCTGGTCGGGCAGGCCGATATCGAGCACCATCACGTCGAAGTCGCCCGACTTGGCGAGCTCCAGGCCCTCCCGCCCGGTGCCCACGGCGGTGACGTCGATCTGCGCGGTCCTGAGCCCATCGACGAGCGAGGTGACGAGCCGCTCCTCGTCCTCGACCAACAGCAGGCGCGTCATCGGGCGGACCCGCGCATCGGGAGCACCATGGTGAAGAGGGAACCCACTCCCGGCGCGCTCTCAAGTTCGAGGTGTCCCTCGTGCGCAGACGTGATCGCCGCGACGATCGGGAGCCCCAGACCGGCGCCTTCGACATCCGGATTGAGCCGGTGGAATCGTTCGATCACCCGCGCGTGTTCGTCCGGGGGTATGCCCCGGCCAGCATCCTTGACCCAAAGGCGGACCCGGCCGTCGCCAAGCGAACTCCCGACGGCAACGGGGGAACCGGGTTCCGAGAACTTGACGGCGTTCGCCACGAGCTGCATCCAGGCCTGCGTGAGCCGTTGCCCGTCTCCCTCGAATTTGCCTTCGCCCCGGGAGTCGAGGGTCCACTCGCGGTCCCCGAGCGCGCGTGCCCTCGAGAAGGCGGCGTCGGTGAACTCGCCGAGATCGAGTACCTCGTGCTGGACGAACTCGGGGCGATCCGCCTTGGCGAGGATCACCAGGTCGTCAACGAGCCGGGACATCATCGCCACCTCGTCGAGCAGAAGGTACTGCGTCGAGGCGACCTGCTCGCTGTCCCTTGGCTCGAGGAGTTCGAGGTTCGTGCGCATGACGGCGAGCGGGGTGCGCAGCTCGTGACCAGCGTCGTCCAGGAGTTGGCGCTGGGTCGCGAAGGCGTTCTCCAGCCGATCAAGCATGGCGTTGACGGTGTGCGAGAGCCGGGCGAGGTCGTCGTGGCCGACGATCGGGATACGCCGGCTGAGGTCGGACTCCGAGATGTCCCGCGCGGTCTCGTCGAGGAGCGTGATCGGCTTCAGGAGCCGCCCGACGGTTACCCAGGCGACCGCTCCGGTCAGGACCAGGGCCACGGCGCCCGCGAGCAGGTACAGGGCGAAGGTGCGGTTGAGGTTGCTCACGAGCGCGCCGCGATCGGCGGCGACGGTGAACGTGCCGAGGAGGTTGTTGTTGCCGTCGAAGATCGGCACCGAGACGTAGTGGTACAGGGCCTCTTCCGTGCGAACGGAGCGCACGACGATCTGGTCCGTGGGATGCGCCTCCGCGGCAAGGAGAAACGCCTTATCCTCCTCGAGGGGAAGGCGCTCGGGGTACTTGGGGACGAAGAGCGCAACGCCGTTCGCGTGGCCGACGGCGCTCTCGGTGGGGCTCGCGATCACCTGACTTACGCCCGCGTAGAGGAGGGCTCGGGCGTCGGTGTACGGCAACCGCGTCGACGGGTCTCCCTCCTGCGCGAGCTTGAGGAAACTCTGGGCGCGCAGCGTCAGGTCGCCGGCGATGTCCTGGTCAATGCTGCGCAGTTCGAGGCCGTAGGCAACAACCCCCGATACGGCGACGGCGACGGCGGAGAGCGCGATCAGGTAGCCGAGCACGCGCGCCCGAACGCTCGTTCGGCGTAGCGCGGACGTGCGAGAGCTGAGCGTACTCACGCCAGCGATGTCGACTCCCTCCGTCGCCTCCCACGCTATCGCGCGGGGGGCCGTGCGACGCGTACCCATGCCCTCACGACGACGGGGGCCTTCGGACCGAGTGTCGTCGGTTCGAAGGCCCCCGCGCCGGGGAAGGGAGAAAGGTCTAGTCGTCGACGCCCCCGTGGTCGCCATCGTCATCGCCGACGCCGCCGCCGGTTCCGGTGGCGGGACCGGTGCTCCAACCGCCGGTGTCGACGACGTTGGCAGGGATCTGCGCCCCGTTGGGGTCGGTGTTCTCCGCGTATTCCACCTGAACCAGGGACGGTGCGGCGGAGGGATCGGCCGAAGCCGAGGGAAGGACGACGCCGGATCCGATCGGGGCGCTCGTCGCGGTGTTGTCGGTCGCGAGGGCGTTTGCCGTAGCGCCGACGAGGAAGAGTCCTGCAGCGACTCCGGTCGCCGTGAGTATGTACCGCGTGTTTGTCTTCATGTCACCCAGTCTGTCCGGCCGCGTCTGAGAGGCCTCTCAGGTTGCCAGTCGGCGCCCGCTAGCCGTCCTTGCGCGCCTGCCAGCGGAAGAAGCGGAACGCGAGAAGCAGGCCAACGATGAGCCATGCGCTCATGACAAGCGCGCCCGTTCCGAGCGCCCACGTCTGGCCCGGCTCCTGCGCCACCATGGTGGGCGGCAGGAAGACGGAACGCATCGCCTGCGCCATCCACCTCAGCGGGAAGAGGCCGGAGAAGGTCTGGACCCACGCTGGCACCTGGCTAAACGGGAAGTAGATGCCGGAAAGGAACTGCAGGATCAGGACCACGGGTATGACGACGGCGGCCGCGCTCTTGCCGGTGCGGGGGACGGCCGAGAAGGCCATGCCGAGTACCGTGCACGTCGCCGTGCTGAGCAAGAAGACCCAGCCGAAGGTCAGCCACGCGCTCGATGCGGTGGGGAGCGGGATGCCGAGAATCACCCGGGCGACGGCGAGCAGCAAAGCCAACTGGACCACCGAGACGGCGAAGACCTGAATCACCTTGCCCGCGAAATAGGCGGCGGCGGGCAGCGGCGTGCCACGAAGGCGCTTGAGCACGCCCTGGTCTCGCTCGACGGGGATGGACGTCGCGATGTTCTGGAAGGCCGTGTAGATGATGCCGGACGCGACCATTCCCGGCAAGAAGTACTGCTTGAAGTTCACGGCGGCGACCCCGTCGGCGCCCTCGGCGACGTTCAAGTTGCCCATGAGGGCGGAGAAGAGCAAGAGGAACATCGTGGGGAACAGGAACACAAAGACCAGGCTGTCCCGCTCGCGGAAGAAAATCCGGATCTCCGTGCGCCCGCGATTCCACGCGAGGGAGAGGAACGAAGGTCGGGTTGCGATATCCGCGGTCATGACAGCTCCTCTACGCGGTGCCCAACGAGGGCGAGATAGGTGTCTTCGAGGGTTGGTCGTCGGACGGCGAGTCCGGGCACCTCGCCCTTGGCGTCCGCGTACTTGGCGATCAGGTCCTTGACCAGGGCCGTCGGGGTGTGAGTTGACGTCTCGCGCCTCTTGCCCCCTGCCTCCCACGACACGATCGCGCCGTCCATGCCCCCGCGGAGGCCGGCGGGCGTGTCG
>JADGOS010000063.1 GCA_017882825.1 Demequinaceae bacterium
GGCGCCGCCTTGCCCGCCGGCGCCGCCTTGCCCGCCGGCGCCGCCATGCCGCCCGGCGCCGCAGCGTCGCTCGCCGGACGCTGGCGCGTGTAGACCCGGTTGACCGGCACCGCGAGCGTCAGGCCCCGGTGGCGGAACTTCTTCTGGATCTCGGCCCGGATCGCGCGCTGGACGTCCCATTGCTTGGCGGGCTGGACCTGCACCATGAGGCGCAGGACCACCGCATCGGACTCGAGCTCCTCGATACCCGGGACCGTCGCCTCTCCCAGGACGTGCGGGGCGACCTCGGGCCGGGCGATGGCCTCGCGCGCCGCGTCGAGGATCGCCTCGCGGGCCGCATCCACGTCCTCGTCGAAGTCCACGCGAACCTCGATCATCGCGCGCGACCACAGCCGCGACATGTTGCCGACGCGTCGGATCTCGCCATTGGGGACGAACCACACCGTGCCGTCGAGGCTCCTCAGCCGGGTCGCGCGCAATCCGAAGGCCTCGACCACTCCTTTCGCCTCTCCGACGTCGACGATGTCGCCCACGCCGTACTGGTCCTCGAGCAGCATGAACATGCCGCTGAGCAGGTCCTTGACGAGGGACTGGGCGCCGAAGCCGAGGGCGACGCCGACGATCGCCCCGCCCGCAAGTAGGGACGCGATGTTGACGTTCAACTCGCTCAGCACCGTCATGACGGTGAGGACGATGACCGTCAGGGTGAGGGCGCTCCGCAACACGACGCCGACGGTCTGGGCCCGCTGGATTTGCCGGTTCGCCTCGAGCTGGGCCTCAAGGCTTGGCTCGGGGGTAGGCCGCCCCGCACGCTTGCGGAGCAGGGTTGCGCCACGCGCTCCTGCGGACTTCCCCGCGCGAAGCCCGCGCGTGAGCGCGCGGATCGCGAGGCGTCCCACGATCCAGACGAGAATCGCGACGACGATGGTGAGGGTGATGGTCCCCGCCTTCGCACCCTGCCTGTCGAACCAGTCGGACGCGGTGGTCCACCAGTCGCCTATCGTGCTTCCGGCGGTGCTCCACCAGTGGGCCGGGCTCAGGCGCGAGACGATGAACATGCCCTCAGACTAACGGCGCGTGCCGCCTCGGCGGGTGGGGCCGTGGTGCGAGAGTGGCGCTCTGGCAGGATGGGGACGTGAGCGAGACACCTCCCGCGCCCCATTCGCGCGTCAACGCTCCCACCGCCGCGCTCGCGCGCCTCGCGGAAGCGTGCGGGATCTCGACCACCTACACGGCGCACGACGGCGAGAGGCGCTCCAGTTCGACTCGAGCCATTCGCGCGATCCTCGCGACGATGGGGATCGAGGCGGGGGACGACGCGGCGTGCCAGCGCGCGGCGGACCGCCTGGAGGCCGAGAGGCGGGCGCGGCCCCTTCCGCCCGTGACGGTGCTTCGCGCGGGCGAGGGCCGCGACGTCGAGGTGCACGCCCCCGAGGGAGTCTCCGCGGAGTTGACGCTCACGCTTGAATCGGGCCTCGCGATGGAACTCGAAGGCGTGCGCCCCGGGGTCTTCCGCTTCCCCGCGGACCTTCCCACCGGGTATCACACACTCACGGCGCGCCTCGGTGCCGCCGCGGCGCCAGCGACGGGCCGCCTCATCGTCACTCCCGTCCGCCTCCGCGCGCCGGATGCGGTGATCGCGAAGCGCCCGTGGGGCTTCATGGCGCAGCTCTACTCCGTGCGCTCGCGGGCGTCGTGGGGGATCGGGGACCTCGCGGACCTCAGGGACCTGTGCCAACTCGCGGCCACCAAGACGGGCGCGGACTTCGTCCTCGTGAACCCGCTCCACGCGGCCGAGCCCGTGGCTCCGCTCACACCATCGCCCTACCTCCCGTCGTCGCGGCTCTTCGTCAACCCGATCTACCTCCGTGTGGAGGAAATCCCCGAGGTCGCGTACATGCCGGGCGCCGACCGCACCCTGGTGGACTGGGCGGCGGAGGCGCCGCGCGCGGCGTCGCTCAGCCCCGCCCTGATCAATCGCGACCCCATCTGGCGCGCGAAGCGAGACGCGCTCGAGCAGGTCTTTCTCTTGCCCCGGCCCGCGGCGCGCGCGGGTGCGTTCGCGGCCTTCCGCGCGCGCGAGGGCGCGGCGCTGGAGGACTTCGCGACCTGGTGCGCCATATTCGAGGAACGCGCAGCCGTCAGGAGAAGCGACGGCGACGATGGCGACGACCTGCCGGCGGCCCTTGCTTCGCCCCACGCGCCCGGGATCGCGGCGTTCCGCGCGAGCCACCGCGAGCGGATCGAGTTCTACGCGTGGCTCCAGTGGGTTGCGGACGAGCAGCGCGGCGCGGCGCAGGACGCCGCCCTCCGCGCGGGCATGGGCATCGGCGTGATGACGGACCTCGCGGTCGGCGTGCACCCCCACGGCGCAGACGCCTGGGCATTCGCGCCCGTCCTCGCAAGGGGCGTCGGCGTCGGCGCCCCCCCGGACATGTACAACCAGCAGGGGCAGAACTGGTCCCAGCCCCCGTTTCTTCCCCGCGCCTTGGAGGAGGCGGGGTACGAGCCGTTCCGCGCCGTCGTCCGCGCATCCCTGCGGCATGCGGGCGCGCTCCGCATCGACCACATCCTCGGGCTCTTTCGGCTGTGGTGGGTCCCGGACACGGGCGACGGCGAGCGGGATGGACAAGGGGACGCGGCCGACGGCGCGTACGTGAGGTACGACCACGAGGCGCTGTTCGCGGTGCTGTGCCTGGAGGCGGAGCGCGCGGGCACCATGGTCATCGGCGAGGACCTTGGCACGCTGGAGCCGTGGGTCGAGGACTATCTCGCGTCCCGCGGAATCCTGGGAACGACGGTGGTGTGGTGGGAGCGCGAGGCCGACGGGAGGCTGCGGCCCCCGGAGCACCAGCGCGCCGACGTGCTCGCCACGGCCACGACGCACGACATCCCGCCGACGGCCGCCTACCTCGCCGGCGCCGGCGTGGACCTGCGGGAGAAGCTTGGGCTCCTGGTGCGTCCCGTCGAGGAGGTGCGCGCCGAGGCGGCCGCCGAGCGCGCCGAGATGGTGGAGTACCTGGTCGCGCGGGGCTGGGCGACCCGCGGGCCGGGCGGCGGGGACCCCACCGACGAGGACCTCCTCATGGGGATCCATCGCGCGGTGCTTGCCGCGCCCGCGCTGCTCGCAGGCGTCGCGCTCACGGACGCCGTCGGAGACCTGCGCACCCAGAACCAGCCCGGTACGGATCGCGAATACCCCAACTGGTGCGTTCCGCTCACGGACAACAGGGGCCTGCCCGTCGTCCTCGACACCCTCTTTGACCACCCGCGCCTCCGCGCGCTCGTGGAGGCCATCCGCGAGACGCGGCCGTAGCCGAGCCATAGACACTACTTGGCGGATAAACTAGGATTTCCTAGAAGATCGTGTCTCCAGACACTTGGGCATCATCGACTCGAATACGGGTCAAGCGAACCCCCTGAAGCACTTGCTCAGGCTCGCCTCATTTTGAGAGCACGATGATGCCGCTCACCACTAGTAGGTCGCCCGGGCGCCGGGCGAGAATTCGCGCGCGCTGGGGGCTTTCGTCGATCGTGTCCGCCGCGATCCTGGTCATGGGCTCGAGTGGGGCATCCGCCGCAGGGGTCCCCGTTCCCTTCAACACAGCCGGAGGCTTCGTGCTCCTGGCGGGCTCAGGCGTGACGGCGACGGGCGAGAACACCCTCAACGGCGATCTCGGAACGTTTCCCGCCACTACCCTCGCCGGAACCGGGACGATCACCGTCAACGGAAGCAGCAGTGTCGGCGACCGCATCGCGAAACGTGCCCAGGCCGACGCCCAAGACGCCTACGTCAATGCCGCCGGTCAGACGCCGACCACTCAGGTCGTCGCCGACCTCGGCGGCCAGATCCTCGGTCCGGGCATCTACAGCCAGGCGACGCCCATGCTGGTGACGGGGATGCTCACGCTCGACGCGGCGGGCGATCCCAACGCCGTCTGGGTCTTCCAGGCTCGATCGGACCTTTCGGTCGCCTCGGGAAGTTCGATCAGCCTCGTTAACGGCGCCCAGTCATGCAACGTCCTCTGGCAGGTCGCCGGTTCGGCGGAACTGGGTGCAGGGGCCTCGTTCAATGGGGCGATCATCGCGTCGTCCTCGGTTGCCCTCGCTACCGGTACCACGCTCGTTGGCCGAGCCTTCGCCCTGAATGGCGGGGTCACACTCGACGCGAACACGATTACCCTTCCCGCGTGCGTGACCGCCGGAGTGGGGGGTTTAAGAGCGGGCGACGGCAGCACGGTTCGCAAAGCCGAGCAGAAGGGCGGGCTCACCCTGATCGGCGGAGTGATGGGCGTCGGCATCGCCGTCTTGTGGTCCTCCTATTACGTCCGTCGTCGTGAAGGCGCCGACGCCTAGGCGCGTCGGCGGGCTTCGTTGGCGGTATGGGGAATTCGCTCATCGCCCTGCGAGGAGAATCCTCGCTGGCGCCATCCTTGTCGCGGTGGTCGCAGCCGCAAGCGTGGGAATCGCGGTGGCTACCGGCTTTCTCCACGGCGTCGGTGTGCGGTCGGCGCCGACGGCCATGCTCCAGGTCAACCCGCCGGGGGTGGCCGCGCCCGGAGCAGAGGTGTCGGCTCCCATGTGGGCCTCGGCACCCGTCCGGCTCGTGATCCCCTCCATCGGCGTGGACTCGGGGCTCTCTGAGCTCGGGCTGCTCCCCGACGGAACGATGGCGGTGCCGGCCACAGGACTTTCCGCGGGGTGGTACACCGGGGCGCCGACGCCCGGCGCGTTGGGCCCGGCGATCATCGCGGGCCACGTCGATTGGAACGGGCCCGGGGTATTCTTCGAGCTCCACACGCTCGCGGTAGGGGCCGAGGTTGACGTCACGCGCGAGGACGGAAGCGTCGCGATCTTCCGCGTGATACAGGTGGGGGAGTACGCCTGGGATGCCTTCCCGACGGTCCTCGTCTATGGCGAACTCAACTACGCTGGCCTGCGCCTCATCACCTGCGGCGGGGCGTTCGACGCCACGACGGGTCTCTACGAACTCAACGTCGTCGCGTTCGCCGAGCTTGTGGGTTCGAGGCCGCGTTCTCGGTAGTTCAGTCTGCCGTTCGCGCCGCATTCCCCAGGGGAGGGATTGACGCACCAACTGCAAGCAAAGTCGGATTTGACGCACGCGGAGTTTCGTGTAGGTATCGCCGCAGTCGTCCAATGTGTGCTTCACTATGGGGGGAGAGCTCCTGCCCCCCGAGGCCGGAGGCATGTGGCCTTGCAACGGGCCCTGCGGATTCCATCCCTCCTCGCGGGTTTCGGCACGGAAGGAAAGAACATGGAGCGTTACACCTCAGGATCCCGACGGGGACGCGCGCGACTGGGCGTGGCCTCCTTGACGGCCTTCGCGTTGCTCGTCGCCGTGTCGGGTAGCGCTCAGGCGGCTGCCGTTCCGGTTCCGCTTGGAGACGCCGAGAGTTTCGCGGTGCTCGCGCACACTGGCATCACGAACAGTACCGCCTCCACCGTCTGGGGCGACATCGGTTCGTCCTCACCCTCCTCGATCGGTGGCGGGATCACGGTTCTCCCCCCCGGTGCGAATCACGGCGGAGACGCTGTCACTGACGCAGCTCGCGTCTCGCTTTATGCCGCGGTCACCCAAGCTAATGGCCAGACCACGAGCCTCCCGACCACTGCCTTCACGATCTCTGCGGACCTCGGGGGTCAGGTACTTGTCCCCGGCGTGTACCACCAGAGCAGCACGATGACACTCGGTAGCGGCGAGGACAAGACGTTGACGCTCAACGCCGGTGGCGACCCCAACGCCGTCTGGGTCTTTCACGGCGATGTGAACCTCACATCGTTTACGGACACGACGGTCGCGCTGGCCGGTGGGGCACAGGCGTGCAACGTGTACTGGGTCCTGGGCGAGGACGCCGCTCTCGGGGTGCGCACGCACTTCGTTGGTACCGTCATGGCCTACACCTCGGTCACCCTCAACACCAACGCCACCCTGGACGGCCGTGCGTTGGCTCAGACCGGCAACGTCACGCTCCTCGACAACATCATCACTCACTCCCCATGTGTCATTGCTGGCGCCGGTGGAGTTGGTACCGGCGACGGCAGCACGAGTGTCGTCGGGGGCCACTCCTACACGGCGCTTATGGCGGCAACGCTTCTCCTTGGCGGTCTCGGCGGCGTAGGGGCGGCGGTTCTCATCCGTCGTCGTCGCATCGAGAACGCTTCTTAGGGTCGTCACGCCTGGGCTTGCGCGGGTCGCAAGGCAGGCCAACCGGTCGGCCCTCCGTAGCGCCATCGTGGGAGTCACCCTGGTGACATCTGCGCTGGCCTCGGGGTGTGCCGGGGGCCTCGTCGTTGAGACACCATCGCCGACACCTCGCGCCAGCGCGTCCGTGGTGTCGGTGGCGCCTACACCAGCACCGGTGGTCAGCGCCCCGGATCCGTCGGCGCCGATGCGGGCGTCCGCGCCGACGCGCCTCCGGATCCCCGCCATCGGGGTCGACACGGAATTGATCCCCCTTGGTCTCACCGCAGACGGCGCGCTGGACGTCCCGCCCGCGGGCTTTCCCGCTGCCTGGTACACCGGGGCGCCGACGCCCGGCGAGTTGGGCCCGGCCATCATCACCGGGCACATTGACTGGAACGGCCCTGGGGTCTTCTTCGAACTCCACTCGCTCACGGTTGGGGCCGAGGTTGACGTTACGCGCGAGGACGGCTCGGTCGCGACGTTTGCGGTCACCGAGGTGTCCGAGTTTGCGAAGGCCGACTTTCCGACCGCACTCGTCTACGGGGGCATCGACTACGCCGGTTTGCGGCTCATCACGTGTGGCGGCACTTTCAACCACAAGACGCGCCACTACGAAGACAACATCGTGGTGTTCGCTTCGCTCGTGTCGTCAACACCGCCGCCGCCCGCCGACCCGCCGGTCGTGGCACGCCCGCTCGCGGGGTCCCGCGAAAACCCCCGTGCAAACGGGCGCTTGGGCTACTAAGGTGTGCCTGAGGGAGGGGTGGCAGGGAGCCATCCAGGCCCGACGGCGCGGGCGCGGCCCTCGGACCCATGTCGGCACGGCGCCTGGCTACTGGAGGGATTCTCGTGAAGCGTCGAAGCCTTGCCGCGGTCCTGATCGCGACCCTGGTGCTCACCCTGACGGGGTGCCTACGCTACAACTCGATCTATTACATCCAGTCCGACGGAACGGTCTCGGGCCAGATCTACACCGCCCTCAAGGAGGGCTACCAAACCAACTCAGACCCGTACAAGGGGACGGGTGCGGGCGAGATCGCCGCCCAGTTCCCGGGCGCGACCATCGCCGACGTCACGTCGGCGCCCTGGTACGGGTACATGGTTTCGTTCTCCAACGCCCCCCTGAGCAGTTTCGCCGCGGTTCCGTCGGCGGCGTGGCAGGTGCAGATCACCAAGACCGGCAACGTCTATAAGGTCGTCGGCTACAACACGGACTCCACGACCCCCGAGACACGCAACGCGATCACCAGTGAGGGCGGATACACCTTCCTCCAGATCGGCTTCCCCGGAGCTCTCAAGGACGGGGGCAATGCCTCGTCGAGCGGAACGGCGAGCGGGTCCGGCTGGGCCGAGTGGGACCTCATCAACATGACGGGAACGCCGCATGCCGACGGCTACGGCGGCCTGATCTTCATCGACCCGGGCCTCTACCACTTCGATCCGATTCCGATCTCGCCGGGTCCGATCGCGACGCCGGCCGCGACGCCCGCGCCGAAACCCGTCGTGACGGTCGTTGTCACGCCGTCGGCGGCGCCTTCTCCGTCGCCGTCCGCGTCGAGCGCGGCTTCCCCGAGCCCGACGCTCACCACCATTGGCGCCCCGCCCTCGGGTGGGTCGGGCGAAGGCATCCCACCGTGGGTGTGGATTGCGCTCGCCGCGCTTGTGGTGGCTCTTGCTGGTGTCGGGGGCTTCCTGCTTTCGCAGCGCGGTCGCGGGGCCGGGGTTGCGGCGGCCGCTGCTGGCGGGTCCGACACGGCTACCCCTCCGGCTTCGGGTGCGGCTGGCGGCGCAGTGCTGCCGACCGCAGCGCCGCCAGCGCCGGGCGATGTGGCCGACACGGTCGTCATGAAGGCCGTCGAGCCCACGCCCCCAGTAACGCCGAAGGAACTGCCACCGGACGTCGTCTAGCGGGCGCCTTCCAGCAGGCCAGGTGGGTGGCGCGCGCGTCCGGTTTCCGCGCGCGGCCCTGCCGCGCGGGCCGTCCTCCGCGCGTCGCCGCCCCATCCGCTAGCGTCGTACCGACGATGTAGCGGAGGGAGCCGGTCGTGGCGCGGAAGACGCTGAGGTGGTCGGGCATCGGCGGCCTGGCCAAGGTGGTCTCCCTGATCCGGGTTCTGGTTGGCGCCATCGCGTGCTTCTGCGCCTTCGCGGCCTTCGGGGTCGGGTCCCTCGCGGACGGTGGCGCGGACCGAACCGCGGCGCTGTTGCTTGCCATCGGCGTCGTCGGGATGGTCCTTACCGTGGTGATCACGGCGTTCCTGGCGGTGCGCCTTTCGGGTTGATGGGGGGCGACCTACCCGGAGGTGGTCGCGGGGCTTGGGGCCTGGGCCGCCCGGCACGGGTGGGAGGTCACCACCGAGGCCGGCCTGGCCGCCCACTGGGCGACGCGCTTCCACTTCTCCGCGGTTGGCCTCACCACGCCGCGCGTGGCGGCGCGCGGGTGGGTGCATGGGCGCGACGCGATGGTCCTGTTCTGCGAGCTCGGGACGGAGAAGAACCCGGATCCGCAGACGATCATCGTGGTGGACGCCGACGCCGACTATCCCGTGACGGCGGTGGTGCGCCCCAGGAGCGCCAGCGCCCTGCTTCACTCCTATGGCAACGCGGTCCCGCTCGAAGCGGTCGAGTTCGAGCGTCGGTGGCGCGCGATGGGGCGCGACGCCGCCGGTTCGCACGCGGTCTTTACTCCGCGCGTGATCGAGCGCCTGCTGGAACCGACGCCGGGGAGCCAGCCGGTGATCGTCTGGGACGGCCCCGGCATTCGTGCGGCGGACGACGCGTACATCGCCGACCCGATGCACCTGGAGTCGCGCCTGCTGCTGCTGGCCGACCTCGCGGGCCTTACCCCGGCCTACCAGGTCACCCGCGTCAACGATGATCCGTCGCTGTTGCCCTACGCCCCCCCGCCGACACCCAAGGTCCCCGTCGCGGCGCTCATGCTCATTGGGCTCGGAACCCTCGTGTGGGTGGTGGGGCCGACGGTAGCGCCCGCGGTGAACGGGATGTGGGTCGTGGCGGTGAGCACCATCGTCGGCTTCGCGCTCGTGCTCCCCGGCGCGCTCCTGGGGCGTTTCGGTCAGGCGCGCCGCGTGAGGGAGTGGCGCGCCGCGCAGGCGTCCGCGCTCGCCCCACCTGGCGGGGCGAAGTCCTCACCCCAGAACTGAGGGCCGGGCCCGGGTGCGGGTCCCTGGGACGCGTGCTACCCGCGCGCGAAGCGTTGCAGGGGAGCATGCACCTTCGAGTTGGTCAACGTGTTGACCAACTCGGCGCAGGCGAGTGGTGGTCTCTCGATCGCGGGCCTCTTCGCCCGGCCCTACTGCGCGTCGAACTCCTGGACCCGGAGCGCCCGGAGCACGCCGTCGTTGCCCTCGACGATGAGGCGGGGGAGCATGTCGAAGTAGTCGTCCACGAACGGCGCGATGAGCGACAGGTCGGCGGGCTCCGTTACGCCGTGCGGCGGAGGGGGTGTTCCCGTTGCGGTGGAAACATTGTTCGGCCATCCCCGCGCGGGGCAGGCGTCAACGCCGAGCCTGGGCCGACCGGGTTAATGCCGAGCGCTAGATTTCGAGATCAAGCCGAGAGGAGCAGGCCGTGTACCCGGGGAGCGGGAACGAGGACTTGCTGAGCACGGCCAGGATCTGGTCGATCATGAACTGGGGTGTTGCCGGAGCGATTATGGTCGGCCTTCCGGCCAGTTTCGTGGTCGACGATGAGGACCGTTTGCCGAACTTCTTGACGGCGGGGTTCGTATCGCTCCTCATCGTCCGCACCTTCCTGGTCTGGCGCGAGTACCGCGACGCCAAGGAAGGCTTCTAGGGGACGAGGCCCGGGCCTTCGGCGCGAAGGCCTCGCCGTTGGGCTAGGCGGCTGGTCCCCGGGGGGCCGCTCGTCCGGGGTGCGTGCTTTCCCCATAATGTGAGGAAAGTCGCGTCATAGATGAGGGGTTGGCCACTCTCATACATCAACGGCGTCCTGCCGATAGAAACGGGGAGATGTGACGCAGACCACAGTCCCGGTCCAATTCGTCACATAGGTGGTATTTTAGAGCGCCGCGGGAGTCTTTCGCCGCCGCTGTTGTCTGGCTAGACCCCTACATCACGACCCAGGCTTAAACTCTGAGGAGAAGGCAATGAGCGCATCACGCAAGAGAATCACAGCAATCGCCTTTGTGGCGGGTGTTATTCTCGCCGCTGGCGGCGGTGCCGTCGCGTACTGGACGCTGAGCGGCACCGGTAGCGGCACCGGGAACGCGTCTACGGGTAGCGCCGTCGCGAACGCGATCACCGTGACCCAGACGAGCACCGTGACCAACCTTCGCCCCGGCGGAACGGCACAGGCCCTTGCTGGCAACGTGGTGAACGCGGACACGACGAACCCGGTCTACGTCGCGAG
>JADGOS010000146.1 GCA_017882825.1 Demequinaceae bacterium
TCGACGTTGACCCCGCCGAAGGAGTACGAGATGTCGTCGACGACGCAGAACTTGGTGTGGGTTCGGCCCCGGAAGATGATTCCCCTGTCGCGGCCGAGCCAGTCGAACGCCGCCCCGGCTTCCTCGAGGCCGCGGACGAGTTGCATCGACTTCCTGGCCCTGCGCGTCAGGTAGGTCTTCGGGAGGAAGGTTCCCGCGACGTCGGCGTACGTGAAGACGTCCGCCGCGACGCGGACCTCCACACCCCTGCGTGCCGCGTCCATGACCGCGCCCAGGAGCCCGCTCGTCTCCGGCTCCTCGGAGATGGTGAGCGCGATCATCACCACCCGCCTCTGGGCCGTGCGCACCGCGCTCGTGATGTCGGCGATGTACTCGTGCGCGGGCAGGAGGCGAGGATCGGGGAGGCCGGGGAAGGGCGCGGGGGGCAGCGGGGCAGACAAGGGAGAAAGACACTCCTGGGCTCGGGGCATACTGCGATCGTTCAGAATCGTACGCGCGTCGCAGGCGCCCCTGCGGTGGATCATGGGAGTTCACCCGCGCGGTCATTGTGGGGCGCGCGTCTAAACTGGGGAACCAATCGCCCCGGCAGCAAGGAGCCATCGTGACCTTCGACCGCCCGCTTCGCGTCGCCATCATCGGTGCGGGGCCCGCAGGAATCTACGCCGCCGACATCCTCACCAAGGCGGCCATTCCCACCGCGATCGACATCATCGAGAGGCTCCCCGCCCCGTTCGGGCTCGTGCGCTACGGCGTCGCCCCCGACCACCCGCGGATCAAGCAGATCATCACCGCGCTGACCAGCATCCTGGGGCGCGGCGACATTCGGCTCCTGGCCAACGTGAATGTGGGGACGGATCTCAGCCTTGAGGACCTCCGCGATCACTACGACGCGGTCGTCTTGGCGACGGGCTCATTCGAGGACGCCCGCCTCGACATCCCCGGGATCGAACTGGACGGCTGCTTTGGCGCGGCGGACTTCGTCTCCTGGTACGACGGCCATCCGGACGTGCCTCGCACGTGGCCGCTCGAGGCGAGCGATGTCGCGATCCTCGGCGTCGGCAACGTCGCGCTCGACATCGCCCGCGTCCTCACCAAGCACCCGAAGGACCTGCTCGCGACGGATGCCCCCGCCAACGTGCTCGCTGGGCTCGAGGCGTCGCGCGCCACCGATGTGCATCTTTTTGGGCGCCGTGGACCGGCCCAAGTGAAGTTCACGCCCCTCGAGTTGCGGGAACTGGCGGAGATTCGTGACGTCGACGTGGTCGTCTACCCGGAGGACTACGACTTCGACGAGGCCTCGCAGGCCGCGATCGAGGGCAATCACCAGACCAAGCACACGGTCAAGACCCTCATGGACTGGAAGTTCCGCGAATCGACCGGGGCATCGCGCCGCATCCACCTCCACATGCTCCAGCAGCCTGTCGCCGTGCTGGACGACGGCGCGGGTCGCGTCGCGGGCGTTCGCATGGAACGCACGGCGCTCCAGGGCGACGGCACCGTGAAGGGGACGGGCGAGTTCCTCGAATACCCGTGCCAAGCCGTCTATCGCGCGGTGGGGTACTGGGGCACGGAGATTCCGGGCGTGCCGTTCGACGCGTCGCGCGGCGTGATTCGTAACGTCGAGGGCCGCGTCGTTGACGACGCCGGGGCGGCGGTGCCCGGCTTCTACGCGACCGGCTGGATCAAGCGGGGCCCGGTGGGCCTGATCGGCCACACCAAGTCCGACGCCCAGGAGACGATCGGGCACGTCGTCGACGACGCCGAGAGCCTGATCGCCGGTAGCCGCGCCGCGCCCGCGTCCCTGAGCCCCGACAACCTCCTCACGCTGCTGAAGTCCCGCGGCGTGCCGGTGGTGTGTTGGGAGGACTGGGAGGTCCTGGACGCGCACGAGCGAGCCCTCGGGGAGTCCCAGGGACGCGAGCGCATCAAGGTCGTACCGCGCGACGAGATGACGAAGGTCGCGCTCCGGCGCGCCTAGCGCTCGGGGTCCGCGAGCCCTGTTCGCCCTGAGACGACAGCCGCGCGATACTGGAACACCGCGGCCCGACTGGCCGTTCTTGTGGGGGAGGAAATCGTGAGTCGCAGGTACTTCAACGGAGTGAAGACGTTCAGTCTGCTCATCGGCATGTGGGTTCTCATGCTGGGGCTTGGGGCTGTCATCGGCAAGGGCCAGTACATCTGGCTCTTCGGCGCGGGCGCGCTTCTGATGAACGTCTACGCGTACTGGAACTCGGGCAAGATGTCGATCCGCGCCATGCAGGCGCGGCCGGTCACCGAGGTGGAGCAGCCGGCGATGTACCGCATCGTGCGCGACTTGTCCCGCGAGGCGAACCAGCCCATGCCCCAACTCTTCGTCTCGCCCACCGACGCGCCCAACGCCTTCGCGTCGGGCCGCAACCCGCGCAACGCCGTCGTCTGCTGCACCGAGGGGATCCTCCAAATCCTCAATGAGCGCGAACTCAAGGGGGTGCTGGGCCACGAGCTCATGCACGTGTACAACCGCGACATCCTCGTCGGCTCCGTCGCGGCCGCCTCCGCCGGGATGATCACGATGATCGCCCAGATGCTGTTCTTCTTCGGCGGCGGGCGCCGCAACTCCAACCCCCTTGTCCTCATCGCGATGCTCGTCCTCGCGCCGATTGCCGCCACCCTCATTCGCCTCGCGATCTCGCGCACCCGCGAGTACGACGCGGACGAGGACGGCTCGAAGCTCACGGGGGACCCCATGGCGCTCGCGTCCGCGCTGAAGAAGATCGAGGCCGGGGTCGCGGCGCGGCCGCTCGCCCAAACGAGCGAACTGGAGAACGTCGCGCACTTCATGATCGCCAACCCGTTCAAGGGCGCGGGTCTCGCGCGGATGTTCGCGACCCACCCCCCGATCGAGGATCGCGTGTCGCGGCTCGAGGACATGGCCGCGAACCGCGGCTTCATCCGCTAGGCGCGGCTTCTGGCCAGTTGTCGCCCGGGGGCGTCCTACCGGTAGTTGACGAACTGCAGGGCGGCCTCGACGTCTGCTCCCCTCAGCAGGGCCATGGCGTCCTGAAGGTCGTCGCGGCTCTTGCTCGTGATCCGCAACTCGTCGCCCTGGATGAGCGCCTTGACGCTCTTGGGCCCCTCGTCGCGGATGAGCTTGGTCAGCTTCTTCGCGACGTCCTGCTCGATCCCCTCCTTGAGGGTCGCCGTGATCCGGTACTCCTTGCCCGAGGGCACCGGCGGCTTGTGGTCGAGAGCCTTGAGCGAGATGCCCCGCTTCGCGAGTTTGGCGATGAAGACGTCGAGCACGGCCTTGACGCGCTCCTC
>JADGOS010000147.1 GCA_017882825.1 Demequinaceae bacterium
CACGCTACCGCAGTTTCGCGCCGTGCGCCTTCTCGGTCGCCGCAATGATCGCGTTGCGCACGCCCAGGATCTCGTCGGCGCTCAGCGTGTGGTCCGCCGCGCGGAGCGACACGGAAAGGGCGACCGACTTCTTGCCCTCGCCCACCTGCTCGCCCGCGTAGACGTCGAACACCCGAGCGTCATCGAGCAGCGCCCCGGCGGCCTCGCGCACGGTCGCCACGAGCGCCCCCGCCGGGAGGCCGACGTTCACGACGAACGCGAAGTCCTCCTTCGCGATCGGTTGCGTCAGCACGGGCTTGGCCGCAACGACCGCGCCCTCCGACGCCGCGGTCACGGCGTCGAGGAGGACCTGGAACGCGACGGTGCGCGCCGGGAGGCCGAGGGTCTCGCACACCTTGGGGTGAAGCTCACCCGCGTGCGCAACCGTCCGGCCGTCCGGAAGAGCGAACGAGGCCGCACGGCCGGGGTGCCACGGCGCGTAGGCGTCGGGGTGCCGCGTGAGTTCGACCCCTGCGGCGCCGGCGACGGCCTCCACCGCGGCGATCGCGTCGGTCCAGTCGAACGCCTCGCCCTTGGCGTCCCACCCGGGGAGCGTCCGGCGCCCGGCCATGACGCCCGCCACCATGCGCGGCTGGTTCGGCAGGGCCGCGTCGATGTCGGCGATCTCCTCGTGCAGGGGCGCGCGGTCCACCGCCGGGTCGGCAACGCCGTGGTCCGTCGTGACGGAGGAACCAGCGGAGATGTAGCCGCGCCCCACCTCGAAGACCGCGACGTCCTGGGTACCGCGCCCGAGGTTCACGCGCACGGCGTCGACGAGCGTGAAGAGCACGCGCGTGCGGAGGAACGGGACCGCCGCGTCGAGAGGGTTGGCGAGGCGGACGGTCTCGCGTCGCGCGTCGCCCGCGGGAATCTGGAGCGCGTCTAGGCGCTCCCCCGAGATGAACGGGTAGGTGAGCACCTCGGTCAGGCCGCGCTCCGCGAGCGTGCGCGCCACCGAGCGGCGGACCTGCTGCGAGTGGGTGAGGCCCCGGCCCGCAGGCGCCTGCGGGAGCACCGACGGGAGGTCGGCGTACCCGTGGAGGCGCGCCACCTCCTCGACGAGGTCGATGGGCGACGTCAGGTCGGGGCGCCAGGACGGCGGCACCACCGTGAGGATGGCGGCGGCATGGTTGGAGTGGGACGCCGCGCCGGACTTCGACGCCGCTCCCGATCGTGAACCCGCGGCGGACTTGGCCGAGACGACGCACCCAATCTTCTCGAGGGCCTCGCGCACCGCGGCGGGCCCGTAGGCGACGCCGACGATCCGCTCGGGGAAGTCCGTTGGCATGACGATGGGGGCGGCCTCGGGGACGTTGTTGAGGTCCGTCCCGTCTAGGTCCGCGGTCCCTCCCCCGAACTCCACGAGCAGGTCGACCACGCGCTGGACGGCCACGGGGGCCATCTCGGGGTCCACCCCGCGCTCGAACCGCTTGGAAGCCTCGGACCCGAGCCTGTGCCGCCGCGCGGTCCGCGCCACGGTCACCGGGTCGAAGTGCGCGCCCTCGATGAGCAGGTCCGTGGTGGTCTCGGTCACCTCGGAGGAGGCGCCGCCCATGACGCCGGCGAGGCCTAGGACGCGGCTCCCGCGCTTTGCGGCGTCGGCGCCCACCCCCGGCGAATCGGTGATGAGGAGGTCCTCTGGGTCGAGCGCGCGGTCCTGGCCGTCGAGCGTCGTGAGGCGCTCCGCGGCCCCACCGACCACAGCCCTCGCGCGCCGCACGACGATCGGCCCGTCCACCTTGGCGGCGTCGTAGGCGTGGAGCGGCTGGCCGAGTTCGAGCATGACGTAGTTGGTGATGTCCACGGCGAGCGAGATGGGGCGCATGGCCGACTGGGTGAGGCGCTTCCGCATCCACGCCGGGCTCGGCGCGGAGGGGTCCACCCCCCGCACGATCCTCGCGACGAACCGGTCGCAGCCCACGCGCCCGCGCACGGGCGTCGGGTCATCGACCTCGATGGGGAAGCCACCCGCGGTGGCCGCCGCGACCCGGACGGCGGCCGCGGGGTCGCGGAAGGCCGCGCCCGTCGAATGCGCGTACTCGCGGCCCACGCCGCGCATGGAGAAGCAGTAGCCCCGATCGGGCGTGATGGTGATCTCGAGCGTCTGCTCCCCGAGCCCCAGGAGCGCGAGCGCGTCCTGGCCGGGCGTCAGCGCGTCGGCCGCAAAAGCCATGCGAGTGAGCACGATGATGCCGTCGTGGTCGTCGCCGAGCCCGAGCTCGCGCTGCGAGCAGATCATGCCGTCGGAGATGTGGCCGTAGGTCTTGCGCGCCGCGATCGCGAAGTCGCCGGGCAGCACGGCGCCGGGCAGCGCCACGACGACCCAGTCCCCCGCCTCGAAGTTGTGCGCGCCGCAGACGATGCCCCTGCTCGCGAGGTAGTCCGTCCCGTCATTCGCCGGACCGGCGGGGTCGTTGAACGCCGGCCCGACATCGACGCGGCAGTAGTTGATCGTCTTGCCGTTGGACTGGGGCTCCTCGACGGCGCTCAGAACGCGGCCGACGACGAGCGGGCCGACGACGCCCGAGCCGTTGACGCCCTCCTCCTCGAGCCCCACCTTGACGAGCGCGGCCGCGACATCCTCGGCCGTGGAGCGCGGGACGATGTCCACGACCTCGGCGAGCCACGTGAGCGGAACGTAGGGCATCAGACCCCCATCCCGAACTGGCGCGAGAAGCGGACGTCGCCCTCGACCATGTCGTGCATGTCGGCAACGCCGTTGCGGAACATCAGGGTGCGCTCGATCCCCATGCCGAAGGCGAACGCCGTGTAGACCTCGGGGTCGACGCCTGCGGCGCGAAGCACGTTCGGGTGGGTCATCCCGCAGCCGCCCCACTCGATCCAGCCGGTGCCCCTGCACGTCCGGCAGCCGCCGTCGCCGCCACGGCAGATGAAGCAGCGCAGGTCCATTTCGGCGCTCGGCTCGGTGAACGGGAAGAACGAGGGGCGCAGGCGCGTGATCGCGTCAGGGCCGAACATCGCGCGGGCGAGGTGATCGAGCGTGCCCTTGAGGTTCGCCATGGTGAGGCCCTTGTCCACCGCGAGGCCCTCGATCTGGTGGAACACAGGGGTGTGCGTCGCGTCGAGCTCGTCCGTGCGGAACACCTTGCCGGGACAGACGACGTAGACCGGAAGGTCCCGCTCCAGGAGCGCCCGGACCTGGACGGGCGACGTGTGGGTGCGCAGGAGTTGGCGCGTCGGCTCGGTCGAGCCATCGGGCGGCGCCACGAAGAACGTGTCCTGCAT
>JADGOS010000002.1 GCA_017882825.1 Demequinaceae bacterium
CGCCAAGTACCTTGCGCAGATTCTCAAACTCTCGGGCACCGGTCAGGAAGGTGTGACGATCAGCTTCCCACCCCCCGTTCCCGCCGACGGCATGGCGAGTTACGTTGGCAACGCCGTTCAGGTGGGAACCATCGTCGCGGTGGTGGTGGCGGCGGGGGCGCTCGCCTTCGACGCTATCCCCGAAATGGGCGTCTTTCTCAGGACGAGGACCACCAACGTGTGGCAGATCTTGGTGCCACGGCTCGTGGTGTCGTTCGCGGTGTGCGCGGCGGCGTTCGTGATCGGCACCGGGACTGCCTGGTACGAGACCTGGGCGCTCCTCGGACCCCTGAGCGCACCCGCGGTCGGCTGGGGAATTCTGCTGGGAATCCTCTTTGCCGCGTTCCTCGTCGCGCTCGTCGCGGCGGTCTCCCAGTGGGCCAAGGGGGTCCTGGGCACCGTGCTGACTTCCCTCGTCGTGCTCATTGTGCTGCCGATCCTGGGCGTGGTACATGCCATCCAGGAGTGGCTACCCACGCGGCTTGGCGGCGCGCTGACGGAACTCACGGCGGGCGCAGCCGCAAGCGACTTCTGGAAGTCCTCGCTGGTCGCCGTCGTGTCCATCGCTGGCCTTCTCGCGCTTGCCGCGCGGGGTGCGCGCCGCCGCGAGTTCTAGCCCACTAGCTTTCCGGGTCGAGGTTTCGACGCGCCCCGCACGCGAGCCAAGTGGCGTCCGTCACGTCGCAATTGTGGCTCTCGTCTCTTCGCCCCTTGCGATGTGACGCACCCATCACTGATCCGGTTGTAAGCGCTTTCCCGAAGGTTCAGGATCGAAGTAGCAACAAGGAAAAAGGGGGCGGTGAGAACAATGACAGAGACCACTATTCAGGTCTGGACCGATCAGGCGAGCGATGCCGACCTGATTACGGGAGTGCGCGCGGGAAGCCGCGACGCCTACCGCGTTTTGTTCGAGCGCCATGGCAACGCGGCCCGCAGGGTCGCCTTTGCCTACACCTCGGTATCGAGCGACGTCGACGACATCGTCTCCGATGCATTCGAGGCCGTTCTCCGGGCCCTTCGTGACGGCAACGGCCCCACCGAGGCCTTCCGCGCCTATCTCTTCACCGTCATCCGCCGCACCGCGCGCGACCTCAAGCGCCACGCCGAGCGGACGAGCCCGTGCGAAGACATGACCGTCCACGACCGCGCCATGGTGCACCTCGCGCCCGCTGGCGACCCGACCATCGCCAAGTTCGAACACGCCACCGTTGCCGAGGCCTTCGCCTCGCTCCCGGAGCGCTGGCAGATCGTCCTGTGGTACACCGAGATCGAGAAGAAGACGCCCGCCGAGATCGCGCCGAGCCTGGGGCTCACGCCCAACGGCGTCGCGGCGCTCGCCTACCGCGCTCGCGAGGCTCTGCGTCAGGCCTACCTTCAGGAACACCTGGCCGCGGTCGAGGACACGGCGTGCCTCTCGGTCTTCCAGGACCTCGCCGGGTTCGTCCGCGGCTCGCTCACGAGGCGCGACCTCGAGTTCGTCACCGCGCACCTGAGGATATGTCAGAGATGCGGCGACCTAGTCGGCGAACTGGAGGACGTCAACGCGATGCTCCGCTAGGGAGCCGATCCCGCGGCAACCCTTGCCTGTCCCAGCACTCGCGTCCCCGCATACGCGACCATCGCCTGGCCTGCGGCGACGCCGCGCATCGGCGCGTCGAACTCCACCAGCATCCGGCCGCCCGCAACGGTGACGCGGCCCGGCGCGGGCTCGCCATGGGCGCGCACCTGGACCACGCACCGCCTCGGCACCGCGGCGGGCTCATCGGCGGCGAGCCACACGACCTCGTCACCCTCGAGCCGTGTCACCGAGAGCAGCGCCTCCGGCCCGACCACCACCTCGTTCGCGTCGACCCGCACCTCCGTGACGTAGCGAGGCTCGCCGTCGGCGGAGGGGCGCCCGAGGCGCAGGCCCTTGCGCTGGCCGACGGTGAACGCGTAGGCGCCACCGTGGGAGCCGACCACGGTCCCGGCCTGGTCAACGATGTCACCCGGGCGCCCGCCGAGCCGTCGCTGGAGGAAGCCCTGGGTGTCGCCGTCGGCGATGAAGCAGATGTCGTAGGAGTCAGGCTTCTGCGATACCCCGAGGCCACGCGCCTGAGCCTCCGCTCGCACCTCCGCCTTGGACGTCGCCTCCCCCAAGGGGAACATCGCGAGGGAGAGGCGTTCCGCTCCGATGACCGCCAGCACGTAGGACTGGTCCTTCGCGGTATCGATCGCGCGATGAAGCTCCCGCGCGCCATCGTCGCGCAGCGCGACGCGCGCATAGTGCCCGGTGCACACGGCCTCGAAACCCAAGGTGGAGGCGCGCCCGAGCAGCGCCTCGAACTTGATGTGCTGGTTGCAGCGCACGCAGGGATTCGGCGTCCGACCCGACGCGTACTCGGACAGGAAGTCGGCCACGACCCGATCCTCGAACTCATCGCTGAGGTCCCACACGTAGTACGGGATTCCGAGGCGATCGGCTGCACGACGGGCATCGCTGGAGTCCTCAAGCGAGCAACAGCCCCGCGATCCGGTTCGGAACTCGTCGCGGTTCCGGCTTAGGGCCATATGGATCCCTACGACGTCGTGACCGGCGTCAACGGCCCGGGCCGCAGCCACGGCGGAATCGACGCCACCGGAAAGCGCGGCAAGCACCTTCATCGCCCTGGGCCTCCGGCCGCCGGGGCGACGGCGCGCAGGCCGCCGCCGATGCTCCTCGCCTTGGCGACCGCCTCGGGGAGGTGCTCGAGGAGCGCGGCGACATCCTCGCGGGATGACGTGTGTCCAAGGGAGATTCGCATCGTCGAGGCCGCCTCGCTCGGGGTCCTGCCCATGGCGAGCAGGACGTGACTCGCCTGCGCGACCCCGGCGGTGCAGGCCGAGCCGTTGGACGCCTCGACCCCGCGCGAGTCGAGCACGTACAACATGGCCTCCGGCGCGCAGCCGGGGAAGACGAAGTGGGTGATGCCCGGGAGGCAGCGGGGTCCCGGCTCCGGTCCCGAGAGCACGGCCTCTGGCACCAGCGCGCGCACCCCGGCGATGAGGTCGCGCTGGAGGTCGGCGAGGCGGGAAGACTCCGACGGCATCGACCCGACGGCCTCGACGGCCGCGACCGACATCGCGCGGACGCCGGCGGCGTTGAGCGTCCCTGACCGCGCCTTGCGCTCCTGGCCCCCGCCGTGGGCCAAGGGAGTGAGGTCGACGTTCCCCCGCGCGAGCAGCGCGCCGACCCCGACAGGACCACCAAACTTGTGCGCGCTCACGGCGGCGGTCGCGAGCCCCGAACGCCCGAAGTCGAAGGGGATGTGCCCGATCGCCTGGACCACATCGGAGTGGACCGGAATGCCCCGGGAGGAGGCGACAGCCACGACCTCGTCGACTGGCTGGACTGCGCCCACCTCGTTGTTCGCCCCCATCACTGAGACCAGCGCAATCTCGTCGCCGTGGGCCGCAACCTCGTCGCGGAGCGCGTCCACGTTGACGACGCCCTCCCGATCGACCGGAAGGACGATCGCGGTGGCACCGCGCTCCGCGATCCAACGCACGGAATCGAGGCCGGCGTGATGCTCGACGGCCGACGTCACCACCCGGGTGCGACGGGGGTCCTCGGCTGTGCGCGACCACCACAGTCCCTTGATCGCGAGGTTGTCCGCCTCGGTGCCCCCAGACGTGAAGACCACCTCGGCGGGCTCCGCGCCCAGAGCCCTGGCGATCGCCTCCCTGCCATCCTCCACGACCGCCCTGGCGAGCCTGCCCGAGCGGTGAAGGGCGCTGGGATTCCCGGCGTGCCCCAATTCGTCGACCAACGCCTCGATCGCCGCCGCGAACATCGGGGTCGTGGCGGCGTGGTCAAGGTAGTGCAAGGCCATCCGGCGATTCTACGGGCCGACGCGCCGGCGATTCCGTCGGGGAGTTCGCTAGCCCATTAACGTTCCTCGACCGACGGGATGTGACATCGGTCACAGTGTGAGCGCGCACACGGGAAATCCCCCACCCGGCCCCCGTACCCTCGGTGTGGGTCTTAGGGGACGGGCTTGACGGACGCGACCAGCGCCGTCGCCCACAACAGGGAAGGTGGATCGGTGACGCGCGAGCAGCCGCGGCGGTGGGACTGGTGGCTAGCCGGTTGCGGCGCGCTTGCCGCTATCCTCATCGTCGTTGACGTCGCCGCCGTCGTCTCGGACGGTGTCACTGCGGGACCTGTTTCCGCACCTCGAGCCCACGCCACGGCCCCTTCCTCGTCGGGCAAGGCGGCCATCCGCGTTCACTCTTGTGGGACGCCGGTGTCCTACGCGGGGCGCGCCTTCACGGGCGAGTGCGAGGGCATCATCGGGCGAGGGCTCCCCTCAGGGTCCGGCGATCCCCCGTCTGCGAGACTCGCCTCGCGGGTCGGGAACTCGGCGACTCGCTCCGGGCTCTGCTGATTCACCCGGACTCTGCTTGATTCGCCCGGAGCCCCATCGCGCCCGAGGCCAGCCGGGCAAGGGAACGCCCAGCCGACGCGAGCCGTTCACGGGACGCCCACCAAGCCGCACCCCCGGAGGACGATGGACGTCGTGAGCCATTCGCAGGGCCTGTTCACTCGTCAGGTCGACGCCTATGTCGCCGCGGGGTACGACGACCTTGCCGACCTTACGGAAGCGGCGTTCCGGGCGCGCCTCGAGCCCCTCCGGACGGTCCTCGACCGGGCGGTCGCCGACGGTCTCGCCCTGGATTTGAGCGCCGACCACGTCCCCTTCGTCGTAGTCGTCACCTCTCGCCTCGTCCCACCCGAAGCCCGCGTTTCCAGGCTGCGAGTCCCGGGGAGCGACAAGGAGGGCGCCATCGACCCCGGGCACAGGGACGGACTCGGCGCGTACCACCCCATCCCAGATATCGGCATTCCGGACGCGGAGGCATACCTCCTGGTGGATGTCGATCGCGGCGACACGTTGAGGGAGATCGCGGCGGATGACGCGGTGAGCGCGCTCGCGGCGCACCACAGGAACCCCCTCACGCTCGACGAGGGCCTGTCCCTCGCCGCCGTGCATCCCCTCGCCATGGAGATCGACGCGGGCTTTCTGCTCGCGGGATCGAGGCACCGCCGTCGCGTTCCGGCACTCTGGGTTGCGGCGGGCGGTGCGGTGCTCGGCTGGGGCGGGGACGCGACGCCGGAAGCGTGGCTCGGTGTGGCGTCTACAGCGGCGCCCGCCGCGGCGTAACCGACCTGGCGCGCGTGCGGGAGAGAATGGTGGCCATGTCCGCCATCCCCAGCCCGACCCCCCATCGGTTCGGCGTCCACCTCGGCTCGGCCGGAGCCTCAGTCTCGGTATGGGCGCCCCACGCGGCGGGCGTCGACCTCTGCCTGTTCGACGCGAAGGGTGCGGAGAGCCGAATTCCGCTCGTGGGGCCCGAAGCCGGAGCGTGGCACGCCTGGGTTCCCAGTATCAGGGCCGGGCAGCACTACGGTTTCCGGGCCAGGGGTCCTTGGGATCCCACCCAGGGCCATGTCTACAACGAGGCCCGCCTCCTGCTTGATCCCTACGCCCGCGGCATCGAGGGCGCCATCGCGCACGAGTCGACGGACGGCTCTGCGGCCTTCCTGAGCCGACAGGACGATGTTGACTCGGCGCCGTTCGTCCCCCGGGGCGTGGTTCTCGCTCCGCCGAGGACTCCGGCCGAGAATGGGCCTCGGGTCGCGTGGGCGGACACGATCGTCTACGAAGCCCACGTCAAGGGCCTTACCCAAGCCATGCCGGAAGTCCCCGCGGCGATGCGGGGCACCTACTCCGCGCTCGGCCACGACGCGGTCGTGAGGCACCTGCAGGGCCTGGGCGTGACGACGCTAGAGCTCCTCCCGATCCACGCCTTCGCGAGCGAGACGCACCTGGAGAAGCTCGGCCTCGATAACTACTGGGGCTACAACACCCTGGGCTTCTTCGCGCCGCACGCGCCCTACGCGACCGCCGCCGCCCGCGGCAAGGGGCCCCAAGCGATCGCCGACGAACTCCGCGCGGCGATCGCCGCGCTCCACCGAGGCGGCATCGAGGTCATCCTCGACGTGGTCTACAACCACACGTGCGAAGGGGGCGCGAGCGGCCGCCAGGTGTCGTGGAGGGGCCTCGATAATCGCGCCTACTATCGGCACCTCGATGGACAGCCCGGCGTGCTGGACGACACGACCGGCACGGGCAATACGCTCGACTTCGGCGAGCCGCGCGTCGTCCAGATGGCGCTCGACTCCCTGCGGTACTGGATCACCGACTACGGCGTCGACGGGTTCCGCTTCGACCTTGCTACCACTCTCGGGCGCACGGGCAACGGCTTCGAGCCACGTCACCCCTTCCTCGTCGGGATCACGACCGACCCCGTGATCGGCGGGGTGAAGCTCATCGCCGAGCCGTGGGACCTCGGGCTCGGGGGCTGGCAGACGGGGGCGTTCCCCGCGCCCATGGCCGAATGGAACGATCGGTACCGCGACTCGATCAGGACCTTCTGGCTCACCGATGCCGAAAGGGCCCTAGTCAAGAAGAGCGGGCACGGCGTCCAGGACCTTGCGACGAGACTCGCCGGATCGTCGGACGTCTTCGGGCAAAGCGACCCGCCGCTCTCGCGCGGTCCCCTGGCCTCCATCAACTTCGTGACCGCCCACGACGGCTTCACCCTCAGCGACCTCACGGCCTATCACGACAAGCACAACGAGGCCAACGGCGAGGACGGCGCGGACGGCTCGCCGAGCAACTCATCCTGGAACCACGGCGCCGAGGGGCCCACAGACGACGAGGCGATCCTCTCGGCCCGACGCCGCACCGCTCGGAACCTTCTGGGGACCCTCCTTTTGTCTGCTGGCGTACCCATGATCGTCGCGGGCGACGAGATGGGGCGCACCCAACGGGGCAACAACAACGCCTACTGCCAGGACAACGACCTCTCCTGGATCGACTGGGCCCTGCAACCGTGGCAGTCGTCGCTTCGCGCAACGACGGCGCACCTGCTACGGCTACGCCGCGAGCACCCCGTGTTGCGGCCCGCGACCTTCTACGAGGGTCGTGACCGCGACGAGACGAGGCGCGACGACCTTGCATGGTTCTACGGCTCGGGGCAGGGCGAGTCCGAGCAGTTGTGGCACGACTCGTCCGTGCGTGCCCTGCAGATGATGCGATCGCTCGCCGAGGGATCGGACGCGCTCATCGTCATCAACGGCTACGGCTCGCCCGCCTCCGTGGCGATTCCACCCGACGACGGCCCTGCGTGGCGCCTCGCGTGGGACAGCGCGTGGGAGTCGCCCGAATCCGATGAGGCCAGGGCCGCGCTCGCGGCGGAGGCGGTGTCGCCCGGATCGACGATCGAGGTGGATACCCTCTCCATGCGCCTCTACCTCAGCGCGGCATAGCGCGCGCTAGTTGCCGTTCCCCGCAAGTTCGTTCGCCTTGTCGATCAGGCTCTGCTGAGGGCCGTTAACGCCGCCGTCGCCTCCATTGAGGATGCCGCCGGGGTCGTGGGCTCCGGCGATCAGTAGGGCCTGGATGTCGACAACGTCGATCAGTCCGGACAGGTAGGCGGCGCGGGCGTCGAATTCCACCAGGGGCATCGACAGCCGTCCGTCCTTGCCAGCGGGACAGATCGCATACAGGCCGTCTGAGAGGCGCCAGGTTCCGCCGTCGTCAACGAGGAACACGACGCCGTTGCCCGCGCCCCGCACGGCCTTGTCGACGTCCACGCCGGGGGGCGCGTCACCGATGTCGATGACAACCTTCCCCGTCACCTGCCCCATGACGGGCTTGTGGATCGAGAAGGTCGCCCATACGTCCGTCGCCCCGGTCGCTGGATCCAGGCGGGTCTCCGCGCCGGTGAACTTCCCCGTCAGGATCGAATCGGCGCCCTTGTACTTCGAGGCGTACGCCCCCGTCGCGCCAAGGACATACTCCTTGACGCTCCGCGGTCCCTGCACGGGGGTGTCGTGATGCTGTCCCTGGCGATAGGCGGAGAACGCCGCCCACGCCGCGACCTCGTCGGTACTCGGTCCTCCGCCGCATGCGGAGAGAGCGAGAGTCGCCGAGGCGACAACGAGGGCGAGGATGGCGCGCGTGAGACCTCTCATGCGGCCAGAGTAACGTTGGGGAAGCCTCCTACGCCTGCACAACCAGCCCGAGATCGGCAACCGAGGCGAGGAGGGGGTGCGACGGAACCACCCGCACCGTGTAGCCCCACGCCCCGGATTCGTCGAGGCGGATGTGAGCCACGAAGCGAGCCCGCCCATCGACGTCTCCCTCGGCCGTCATGTCGGCGACGCTGTACTGAGGCGCCTCGCCCCGGGAGTCGAGGGGGCCGGACAGGAGTTGAACCCTCACGTCGTCCGCAACCAGGCCGTTGAGCGCGACCTCCGCGGTCACCGTCGCTTCACGACCGATAAGCACGGGAGCGCCAAGCCCCTCGGAAGAGAGGTGGGCGATTGACACGCCGGGCCACGCGGCCCTGACCTTGACCTTCCACGCCGCGAGTTCTTTCGCTGGCGCGCCGTCGTCCAACGCGAGCGCCGTTGCGGACGCCGCAGCGGGGAGGTACTCGAGCTCGGTGTAGTCGCGCACCATGCGGGTGGCCTGGACCTTGGGGCCGAGCGTCGCGAGCGTATGGCGCACGCGCTTCAGCCACGCGACGGGGACGCCGTTCGCGTCGCGGTCGTAGTACAGGGGCGCCACCTCGCGCTCGATGAGGTCGTACAGCGCGGCCGCCTCGATATCGTCCCGCTTGGCCTCGTCGACGACGCCGTCTGCGGTGGGGATCGCCCACCCGTTGGACGCGTCGTGCCACTCGTCCCACCAGCCGTCGAGCACCGACAGGTTGAGGGCCCCGTTGAGGGCGGCCTTCATGCCCGACGTTCCGCACGCCTCGAGCGGCCGGAGCGGGTTGTTGAGCCAGACGTCGCAACCGGGGTAGAGCTTCTCCGCCATCGCGATGTCGTAGTTCGGGAGGAACACGATGCGGTGGCGAACGTCCGCGTGGTCGGCGAAGGCGACCAACTCCTGGATGAGGGCCTTGCCGCCCTCGTCGTGCGGATGCGCCTTGCCCGCGACGAGGATCTGGATGGGACGCTCGGGGTGCAGCAGGAGCGCCTTGAGCCGGTCGGGGTCGCGAAGCATGAGGGTGAGGCGCTTGTACGTGGGGACACGGCGCGCGAAGCCCATGGTGAGGACGTCGGGATCGAGAGCCGTCTCGACCCACCCGAGGGACGCCGCGGAGGAGGCCCGGTGGAGCCCGGACGCCCGAAGCCGGGTGCGCGCCTCGCCCACGAGGGTCGAGCGCATCTCGCGCTTGAGCGCCCACAACTCGCCGTCGGGAATCGCGTCGCTCACCCAGGCGTCGTCCGTCGGGATGCGCGCGGCCGCGAGGGCGGCGAGGCGGGGGTCCACCCACGTGGGTCCGTGAACGCCGTTGGTGATGGAGCCGATGGGCACCTCGGACTCGTCGAAGCCCGGCCACAGGCTCCCGAACATCTCGCGGGAGACCTTGCCATGGAGCAGGGAGACGCCGTTCGCGCGCCCCCCGAGGCGAAGCCCCATGCACGCCATATTGAAGACGTCGGGGTTCGCCCCGCCGTTCGCCTCCGCGCCGAGCGCGAGGACGTCCTTGACGTCCACGCCCCACGACCGGAGCGAGAAGTGATGCTCGATCATCAGCCGCGGGAAGCGGTCGATCCCCGCGGGCACCGGGGTGTGCGTGGTGAAAACCGTGCCGCCGCGCACCGCCTCGAGCGCCTGGGCGAAGGTCCACCCCTCGGCGACGAGTTCGCGAATTCGCTCGACGCCCAGGAAGCCCGCGTGCCCCTCGTTCATGTGAAACACGCCGGGCGCCGGGGCGCCGGTAAGCCGGGAGAACGCGCGCAGGGCGCGGACGCCGCCGACGCCGAGCAGCAACTCCTGGAGAAGGCGCTCCTCCTCGCGACCACCGTAGAGGCGCTCGGTGAGTCCGCGGAGGTCGGGGGCGTTGAGGTGGGTATTGGAGTCGAGCAGGAGCATCCGCACGCGGCCGACGTCGGCCTTCCAGACCTGGGCGTGCAGGATCCGGTCGCCCGGCAGTTCGATCGCGACGATCGTCGGCGTCCCGTCGTCCTCGTGGAGCAGGGCAAGCGGCATCGCCGCGGGATCGAGGTGCGGGTAGGACTCCGTCTGGCGACCCGTGGCGTCGAGGCCCTGGCGGAAGTATCCGGCGCCGTACAGAAGGCCAACGGCGATGATCGGCACGCCAAGGTCGGAGGCGCTCTTGAGGTGGTCGCCAGCGAGAATCCCGAGCCCCCCCGAGTACTGCGGGAGCGCCGCGGCGATTCCATACTCCGGCGAGAAGTACGCGATGGCCTCGGGGCCGCCGGTGATCGCCGTGCCGTACCAGGACGGCGCCGCGAGGTAGTCCGCGAGGTTGGCGAGAGCGGCATCAATCCTCGAAATGAGTTCGGGATCGGCGGCGATCGCGGTGAGCCTGCTGCCGCTGAGGGAGTGAAGGAAGACGATGGGGTTGCCCCGCGCGCGCGCCCACGCCTCGGGATCGAGGCTCGCGAAGAGTTCGCGCGTAGGGGCGTGCCACGACCAACGCAGGTTGCGAGCGAGGATCTCCAGGCCGCCAAGGGCGTCGGGGAGGACGGTTCTGACGGTGACGCGTTCGCGAGGTTTCACCATGGAAGGCTACCCGCGTCCTGTATCCGGAATGTAACGCGCATGTGAGCCACGCAACGAGGGTTACCCATGAAGCGCCGCGGCCCGGTAGTTTCGAACCATGTCCTCCGCCCCTCGCCCCTCCGTTGGGCGCATCCCGGTCCTCGGCGTCGGGCCCTCCCTTGAGGAGGGACGGTGGCCGGCCAAGGCCGTCGTCGGCGAGGCCGTGCCCGTGTGGGCGACGATCATGCGCGAGGGCCACGACGCCGTCGGAGCCACGCTTGTGGTGACGGCACCGGACGGCACGACTACCTCGAAGCCGATGCCGTGCCAGGACTTCGGCATGAGCCTGTACCGGGCCTCGACGATCCCCTCGACGACCGGCGACTACGTGTTCGCGGTCGAGGCTTGGTCGGACCCCGTCACGACGTGGCGCACCGTGGCCGAGGTCAAACTCCACGCGGGCCAGGACATCCAGCTCGTCCTGGCAGAGGGCGTCGCGGTGCTTGAGCGCGCCGCCGAACAGCCGGGGCGCGCGGCAGCCGACGCGAGGCTTCTTTACGGCGCGATCGCGGCCCTCCGCGACACTCGGCTCGACCCCGAGGCGCGGGTGGCCGCGGCGATGAGCCCGAAGGTGCGCGCCCTACTGGAACGGGCTCCCCTCAGGGAATGGGTCACGCGCTCGGCGCAGTACCCTCTACGCGTCGACCGCGAGCGCGCGCTGGTGAGCGCCTGGTACGAGATGTTCCCCCGTTCCGAGGGCGCGAGGTACGACGCGGCGACCAAGGCCTGGGTCTCGGGCACGTTCGCGACGGCGGCGAGGCGGCTGCCCGCGATCGCGCGGATGGGCTTCGACATCGTCTACCTCACCCCGATCCACCCCATCGGCACCACCTTCAGGAAGGGCCGCAACAATTCGCTCGACGCCGGCCCCGATGATCCGGGGAGTCCCTACGCAATCGGCTCGCCCGACGGGGGTCACGACGCCATTCACCCCCAACTCGGGACGTTGGCCGACTTCCTCGCGTTCGTCGCGAAGGCAAAGAAGTCCGGACTCGAGGTGGGGCTCGACTTCGCGCTCCAGTGCTCGCCGGACCACCCGTGGGTCACGGAGCATCCCGAGTGGTTCGGCGTCCGCGCCGACGGCTCCATCGCGTACGCGGAGAATCCCCCCAAGAAGTACCAGGACATCTACCCGCTCAGCTTCGACCGCGATCCCGAGGGCCTGTACCTCGCGATCCGCGAGGTGCTCGAGGTCTGGATCCGCGCGGGCGTCACCGCCTTCCGCGTCGATAACCCCCACACCAAGCCGCTGACGTTTTGGGAGCGACTACTCGCCGACGTTCGGGCCTCGCACCCCGAAATCATCTTCCTCAGCGAGGCCTTCACGCTTCCCCCGATGATGCACATGCTCGCGAAGATCGGCTTCCACCAGTCCTACACGTACTTCACGTGGCGGCCCACAGCGACGGAGATGGGCGACTATCTCACCGAACTGGCGGGTGCCAGCTCCTACTACATGCGCCCCAGCTTTTGGCCGACGACGCATGACATCCTGACCCCCGACATGCAGTCGGGTGGGGCCCCGATCTTCGCCGCCAGGGCGGTCATCGCCGCGACCGGGTCGCCGTCCTGGGGCATCTACTCGGGGTACGAACTCGTCGAGAACGTCGCGCGGCCGGGCGTCGAGGAGCAGATCGACAACGAGAAGTACGAATACAAGCCGCGCGAGTGGGCGAGGGCGAGGCGGCTCGGGATCGCCCAACTACTCACCACCCTCAACGAGACTCGGCGGGCGCATCCCTCCCTCCAGCGGATGCGCGGCCTCACGGTCCACCCGACGGACAACCCCGCGATCCTCTGCTTCTCTCGCCACGTCTCCGCCCAGGAGTCCCCCACGGGATTCGCCGACGCGGTCATCGTCGCCGTCTCGTTCGATCCCTTCCACGAGCAGGCCACCACGGTGACGTTCGATCCCGCGGCGATAGGGTTGACGAGCGGCCATCCCTTCGCGGTCGAGGACGCGCTGACGGGGCAGACCTACGAGTGGGGCGATACCTTCTACGTCAAGCTCGGCCCCAGGACTTCCATGGCACACGTCGCGGCGGTGAGGCTCGCATGATCCCCCGCTCCGCGCCTCGCGTGCCCTCGATCGGTCGGCGGTAGACGATGCCAAGGAGGATTGATCCCGGGCTCCTTGCGGAAGTTGCGGCGGGCATGCACTACGAGCCTCACGCGGTCCTCGGCGCGCACTCCGACGGCGCAGGGGGCGTCTCCATCCGCGTGCTTCGCCCCCTCGCCACCACCGTGCGCATCGAGACGCTCGACGGCACGTTCGACGCCACCCACGAACACGAGGGGATCTGGGTCACGAACATCGACGCGGCCGAGCCACCGGACTACCGGGTGCGCGTCACCTATGACGCGGATGAACTTCGCCAGGACGACCCGTACCGGTTCCTTCCCACGCTCGGCGACCTGGACATCCACCTGATCAAGGAGGGCAGGCACGAGCGACTGTGGGAGGCGCTGGGCGCAAACGTCAGGCGCTTCCCCTCCGTGCTCGGAGATGTCGAGGGCACGGCGTTCGCGGTCTGGGCGCCGAACGCGAGGATCGTGCGCGTGGCCGGCGACTTCAACCACTGGCAGGGATCGCAACACGCGATGAGGATGATCGGTTCCTCCGGGGTGTGGGAGTTGTTCGTTCCGGGGGTCGGTTCGGGGACACGGTACAAGTTCGAGGTCCTCGGACGAGACGGCCACTGGCAACAGAAGGCCGACCCCATGGCGCGGGCCACGGAGGCACCACCCCAGACGGCCTCGATCGTCACCGAGACGCGGCACGCGTGGAAGGACGCGGAGTGGATGAGCGCGCGCGAGCAGGGCGCCCCGCACCGAGAGCCCATGAGCGTCTACGAGGTCCACCTGGGTTCGTGGAAGCCCGGGCTCTCCTATCGCCAACTCGCCAAGGAACTCGTCGCGTATGTCCGCGACGCGGGCTTCACCCACGTGGAACTCATGCCCATCGCGGAGCACCCGTTCGGCGGCTCATGGGGCTATCAGGTCACCTCGTACTACGCGCCGACGGCAAGGTTCGGAACCCCCGACGACTTCCGCACCCTCGTCGACGCGTTCCATTCCGCGGGCATCGGCGTCCTCGTTGACTGGGTTCCGGGGCACTTCCCCCGCGACGAGTGGGCCCTCGCAAGGTTCGACGGGACGCCACTCTACGAGCACCCCGACCCCCTGCGCGGCGAGCAGCCGGAGTGGGGGACGCTCGTCTTCGACTTCGGCCGACCCGAGGTGCGCAACTTCCTCGTGGCGAATGCCCTCTATTGGCTCAAGGAGTTCCACGTCGACGGTCTGCGCGTCGACGCCGTCGCGTCGATGCTCTACCTGGACTACTCACGCAAGGCGGGGCAGTGGCGGCCGAACATCCACGGGGGCAGGGAGAACCTCGACGCGATCGCGTTCCTCCAGGAGGTCAACGCGACCTGCTACCGACACTGCCCCGGCATCAGCATGATCGCCGAGGAGTCGACGGCGTGGCCGGGGGTCACCGCGCAGACGAGCGCGGGCGGCCTTGGTTTCGGCCTCAAGTGGAACATGGGCTGGATGAACGACACCCTCCGCTACCTTGCCGAGGATCCGATCAACCACTCCCACCATCACGGGACCGCGACCTTCTCGATGATGTACGCGTTCTCCGAGCAGTTCCTGCTGCCCCTGAGCCACGACGAGGTAGTCCACGGCAAGGGATCGCTCTGGGGCCGGATGCACGGCGACGCGTGGCAGAAGGCCGCGAACGTGCGTGCCCTTCTCGCCTACCAGTGGACCCACCCCGGCAAGCAACTGATCTTCATGGGGGACGAGTTCGCCCAGGAGGCGGAGTGGTCCGAGGGTCGCTCGCTCGATTGGTGGCATCTCGACGAACCGCTCCACGCCGGCATCCGGCGACTCGTGACCGATCTCAACGCCGTCTACCGCACCCACCCCCAGCTCTGGGAGCTCGACGCCGAGGCCGCGGGCTTCGAATGGATCGACGCCGACGACGCCGCACACAATGTCCTCCCCTTCCTTCGCAAGGACAGAGCGGGGGCTTCCATCGCGATCGTGGCGAATTTCGCGGGCATCCCGCACGAGGGCTATCGCCTGGGCCTGCCCGAGGGCGGAACGTGGCACGAGATCCTCAATACCGACTCGGCGCTATACGGAGGCTCTGACGTCGGGAATCTCGGCACGGTCATTGCCGAGGATCGTCCGCACGGGCGGTGGCCGCATTCCGCGGTCCTCCGCCTTCCCCCGCTTGCCGTCATCGTGCTGCGGCCGGGACCCCGCCCCTAGTGCGGTGTTGCTCTAATTCAGCGCCGACGCCAGGGCCCGGCGGCCCTCGGCCACGGCCTCGGCGTGGATACCGACCACCTCGAAGAGCTCAACGAGTCGCTCCCTGACGCTTTCCCTGCGGGCTCCGTCCGTTGCCCGCACGGCGTCCACGAGTCGCGCGAATGCCGCACTGGCCCGTCCCATCGCGACCTCTGCGTCGGCGGCGCCGAATGCCGCCTCGATGTCCCCGGGGACGGCGTCCGCGGCTGCGATGAGCGCGGCGAGATCCGCGTCTGCGGTCCGCTGGAAGTGCCGCGCCCGCGCGAGCCCCACGCGCGCATCGGCATCCTTCGGGTTCTCCCGGAGCGCGCGGGAGTAGGCGGCGACGGCCGCCTCGGCGTCGCCCCGCTCCATCGCCTCAAGCGCCTCGACGTGGCGCGGGGGTATCGGCTCGGGCGCGGGCTCCGCAGGGGCGCCCCCCGCGGAAGGTTCCTCTGCGGGCAGGCCCGCCGACGCCGCGATCTGGAGCACCTGCTCGTAGACGGCGGCGATCTGCTCCGCCGTCGCGACCCCCTGGAAGAGGGGCGCCGGCCGCCCGGCGATGATTCCCACTACCGCGGGCACGGCGTACACCTGGAGCGCCTCGGCGATCGCGGGGTTGCGCTGGACCTCGCACCCCACCACTGCGAGTCGCCCGGCGTATTGCTGGGCGACCTCGGCCAGCAGCGTCGTGAGTTCGCGGGAGGCGGGGCTGACGTCGGCCCAGAACGCGATGATGATCGGGAGGCGCCTGGACCGCTCGACGATGGCCCCGAAACTCTCCTCGGTGACCTCGTCGACCGCGGCGCCCGCGGTGGGAGGGGCGCCGAGCAACGAAAGGTCAACGGCGCCGTGGACGCCTATGGGCACATCGTCGGTCACTTGGCGTCCGTCAAGGTCACGTCGACGAGGTGGTGGTCGGCCGCGACAACGGACGGCAGTAGCGAGGCATCCTTGGGGACGCTCAGGACGACGAAGTCGCGGTAGTAGTGGACGACGCTATCGGCGAGCGCGCCCTCGAGGAGCGCCTTGTCCGAGTCGGGGAGCGCGAGTTGCGCGCCGGGGACGGTGAAGACGCTCGTCACCGTGATGGGGACGAGCACCAGCGTGCTCCCCTCGGCCGTCACGAGCGCGAAGGCCTCATCCGGCCTCGCCTCGATCTTGTCGACGTAGCTTCCGGCGCGCGCAGCCGCCGCCGCCGAGAGGGCAGTCCGCGCCGCGAACATCCGTGCTCGGTAGGTGTCTGGGGCGAAGGTCGGCGCCGTGGGCTCGCCCTTGGTCAGGAGATCGACATAGGCGTCGATCGCAGCCTTCGGCGTGAGGGAATAGCCCTCGGCATCGAGAGGTATCTGGGTGAATCCGGCGCTCTGGTTCGCCATGGCGGGAACGATGGCGGCCGGCAACATGTGGGCCCACTCGCGCAACTGGTAGTTGGAGCGAGCGTCGTCCTGGACCCACATCAGAACGAGCGGGGTGAGGGTCGCGTCGGGGGGGGAGGTGACGACGACCATCGCGCGCGGCCAGTCCGTTGCGTTGCTGGCGTAAACCGCGAGGACGTCGGACGGCAACACGTCGGGGGCCGCGCCTCCCGCGGCCGCGACGAGGTACTCGGCCGAGCGAACCGCGGCGGCGTCACCGCCGACGCGAAGCGCGGCGAGCGACGCCTGCTTCGCGGCGTCCGCCGCGGCGAGGGACGCGAACGTGTCGGCCAGGATCGCGGTGGACTGATCGGCCATAACCGCCCCGGACTCGGCGACCGCCGGCGTTGTAGACGGCACGGGCAGGGGGATCTCGCACGCCGCGAGGGACGCGAGCGCGAGCGCGATCGTCACCAATGCCGCGCATCTCCGAACGGACGCGTTCACTCGGCGTCCTCCTCTTTCGCGGCGCGCCGGGCGCGCCGCGAACGGGGGTCCGAAATCGTCTCGGTCGGCGGAGCCGTCTGGGTCGGCGGAGCCGTCTGGGTCGGCGGAGCCGTCTGGGTCGGCGGAGCCGTCTGGGTCGGCGGAGCCGTCTGGGTCGTCTGGGTCGGCGGGGTCGGCGGAGCCGTCTGGGTCGGCGGGGTCGGCGGGGTCGGCCGGGTCGGCTCCGGTGGAATTTTGGCTTCCGGCTCGGCTACGTCCTGCGGCTTGAAATCCTGCCTCTGGACCACCACGTCGGTCGTCTCGACCTGCGACTCCGCGACCTCCCTGACCCCCGCCCGACGCGGGCGAAGGTCAAGCCATAGCAGTGCGAAGAGGACCATGCTGATGGCCGCGAGGAGCGCGCCGGCCGAGAGGGCGGGCCACGCCCACCCATAGCCGGGGTCGCGGGATAGCTCGATCGAGATCTTGCTCAGCGGTCCGTGGCTCCGAGTGACCACGACGACCGCGAGGCCCGCGGGAACGTCCGCCGGGAAGATGTGCGTCGCACCGGCACTGACCGTGTTGGATCGCCAGATGTCGCCCGTCAGGTCCTTGCCGTCATAGGAGTAGAGATCCGGCTTCAGCGTCTTGACTTCCGTCCAGCTCGAGACCCCCTGGACGTAAATCGAGGACTCGCCGCGGTGCCAGGCGTAAGCGTCGACGGGGCGCGCGGTGCGGGTCTCCATCCATGGCTCGCCCTCGACGACGATGTCCATGACGCCGTCCATCGCGAGGACCTGTGGCGGGATGACGACGACGGCCCTATCGAGCGGCGCGGACGCCCACACCACCGCGTCGGGCTTGGCGATCAGCCCCACGCCGCCCGCAATCGCCAAGGCGATGCCAGCGACGCCTGCTCCGATCGCTCCCGCGCGTATCACCACGTGCCTCCCTCGTTCGACCCTCCACTCTAGAAGGTAACGCGCGGCGCGGCGACGACGTCGCGTTGTGATGTCCCAATATGGCCACTACCCTGGGAGCGAACACTGCCCCGCATCCAAGGAGTGCCCATGTCCGAGCCCAACACGCCCTTCCCGATCGCCATGCGGGGATACGACCGTGACGCCGTCGCGGCATTCGTCGGGCAGTTGGAGGACCAGGTGCGCGACGCCCAACGTGAGGCAGCGGCCGCGCGCGCCGAGGCGGCACGAGTTCAGGGCGACCTTGAGGCGGCGCAGGGCTCCCTCCGTGAGGCGGCGAAGCCCACGTACACGGGCCTGGGGTCGCGCGTCGAGCAATTGCTCCGCTCCGCGGAGGAGCAGTCCGCCGACGTCCTGACGCGCGCGAACACACACGCGCAGGAGACGGTGGCCCGCGCGAACCTCGCCGCGCAGCAACTCCGGGCGCGGGCGGACAACGAGGTCGCGGAGTTGCTCTCGCAGCACCGCCGGGACATCGACGAAATCCGCGCGAGGGCGCAGTCCGAGACTGCGCTCCTGCGCGAGACGGCGGAGCGCGAGACGTCGGAACTGACCGAGCGGACGAACCGCAACGTCGAGAGCCAGCTCGCTGAGATCGCTGGCGAGCTCAACGAGAGGCGGGCTTCCACCGAGCGGGAGATCAGCGCCCTCATGGCGACCGCCGAGCGTGAAGCGACAGAGTTGCGAGTCGGCAGCCAGCGCGACGCGCAGGCGCTCGGCGAGACGTCCCGCATTGAGGCCGAGCGCCTCGTGAGCGACGCCAAGGCGCAGGCGGCGAGCATCATGGACGAGGCCCGCACCGAGCGAGACAAGACCCGCCAGGAGACCCTGCGCCTACGCGAAGACCTTCAGGTCGAGGGTGCACAGAAGCGCGAGGACGCAGAGCAGCAACTCAAGCGCCGGTACGAAGAGGCGAACGTCGAGTACGAGAAGCTCGTCGCCGACGCCAGGGAGCGCGCCGCCGAGGGCGAGCAGCGCGCGCGGGAGGCCCTTGAGCGCTCAGGGGTGGTGCGCTCCGAGGCGGAGGCGCACGCGGACACGCTCCTCGCCAACGCGCGCAAGAACGCCGACGAGATCATCACCGATGCCCGCGAACACGCCGAGAAGATCATGAGCGAGGCGGTCAACGACGCGGAGCGCGAGCGGAGCGCGGCGCTCACGGCGGTGGACGGCCTCAACCGTCAGCGAGAGTCCATCACCTCCTACCTTGACGAGTTGCGCACGCTCCTCGTCGCGGATCCCACCGCCACGCGATCGCCCGAACGCACCGCGGCCCTCGCGGCTGTGCTCGACGGGGGTGCCAGCGTCGACTCCGCGCCGGAGCCCGTCTTCGACCAGCCCGAGCCCGAGGAGCCTGCCGCCTACGAGCCCGCCGCCTACGAGGCCGACGACCTCGAGGACGCCGACGACCCCGACGTCGACGACCCCGAGCCTCCCCGGCCCCCCCGGCACGACGACTAGTCGTCGGCCGCGGCGTGACCACCTCTCCCGCTGATCGCGACCCCGTTGACCGCGAACCAGGGGATCGCCACGCTACCGCGGAGCGCTCCTTCGCGCGGGCCGATGGCCTTGACCGGGCACGCGCTATCGAGAGCCGCGCCGCGGGGGTTCTCATCGCGGACTTCGCTCGGCGCGCCGCAGAGGCCAGCCTCTCGACCACGCGCCTACGAGCCAGAAGTTACGGCGGCAACGCGAGCTACCGCACGAACGTCGACGGCTGGTACATCCGGCGCGACCACTCCATAGGGGTCGGAGCGGACGGGAACTTCTACGTCCTGTCGACGCCGTCGAGCCTCGCAGCGCGCGTCTCGGGCGTCGTCATCACGCCGAGCAACGCACCCCTCGAGCTCGGAAGGGGCGCTCGCGACGGAGAGTCGATCCCCCTCGCCGACGCGCTCGAGAAGCGCCTCGCGGCCGGCGACGCATACCCCTAGGGGCGCTCGAACAGGTTTGCCAGGGCGGCCGCGACGGCCTGAGGCGCCTCAAGGGGGCTCAGGTGCCCCGCCCCGTCGATCACGACCGTCCGAGAGCCCAGCGCGCGCGCCATCCGATCGGAATCGTCGCGGCTCGTGACCGAGTCGAGGCTACCCCAAGCGACGACGGACGGCCCGCGGAAGGCCTCGAGCACCCCGGTGCGATCCGGACGCCCCGCCATCGCCCGCTGGCCCCATGCTGCCGCGGCGGGCAACGTCGCCGCGATGATCGCCTCCGCCTCGTCGACGGCGGCCTTTCGACCCTGTCCCTCCACGCCGATGAGTCCTTCGGCCGCGGCCCGCGGATCGGGGAAGCCCTCCTCGCCCTCGATCGAGCGCGCCGCCTCGAGGCGCGCCGCACGCTTGGCGTCGTCATCGGCGGCCGACCTCGTGTCGAGCAGCCCGAGCCCCGCCACGGCGTCGGGATGCCGCTGGGCGATGGCGAGGGCGACGTAGCCCCCCATCGAGCAACCCACCCAGTGCGCCGCCGCTGCGCCGATGCCTCCGCGCAGGGTCGCGACGGCCGCGTCGGCGATCGCGTCGATGGTGGGCTCCACGCCGGGCCACATCGGCGTGGTACCGAAGCCCGGGTAGTCGAATCCGTGGGCGGTGATGCCCCGCGCCGCCAACCCGCGCTCGAGCGATGCCCACATGCGCGCGGTGAGCGGGAAGGCGGGCAGCAGGACGACGGGAGGGCGTCCGGGGGTGCCAGCGGCAGGGAATGCCCCCCGAAGGCCAACATGCAGGACGCGCGGCGGAATGCTCATGCGGACTCCTCCTCAGGGGCGTGCCCGTGCCACACCACGGACGCGGGCACCGTGGTGGGGAGCGGGGAGCGCGTCGGCGCGATCCTCGCGACGATCTGATCGAGCACGATGCGCACGTAGCGCTCCCCCACCCACAGGTGGCCCGCCCCCGCGACGGGAACGACCTCAGCGGACGGCAGGGCGGCGAAGGCGGCGCGAGCCTCGTCGGGACGCAGGTAGTCGTCATGCTCGGGGATCAGGGCCAGCACGGGCTTGCGGCTCGCCCCCCACGCCGCGAGATCCGCCGCGGTGGCCAACTGCAGGGGCGGCGACAAGAGGATGGCCCCCTCGACGTCGAGCGAACTCCCGTGCCTCAGGGCCACCTCTGTCCCGAACGACCACCCAAGGAGCCAGCGGCGCGGGAGGCCCCTCTCGACCGCGAAAGCGACGGCCGCGCGGGCATCGAGCCCCTCCCCGACCCCGCCGTCGTACGCGCCCCCCGATGTGCCGCGGGGCGAGTGCGTCCCGCGGGTGTTGAAGCGCAGGACGGCGACGTCGGCAAGGTATGGGAGGCGCCATGAGGCCTTGCGCAGCACGTGAGAATCCATGAACCCGCCGTGCGTGGGCAGCGGGTGCAACGTCACGAGCGTCGCCTCGATTCGTCCAGAGACGGGGAGCGCGAGTTCGCCCACCAAGGTGAGCCCGTCGTCCGTGCGTAACTCGATGTCCTCCCGGACGGCGGGAAGCATGGTGGTGGAGCGCAACTCCACCATCGGCGCCTCAGGCACGAGCCCTTCCGAACTTCTCCCAGCAGTTGGTGTGCCAGTGACGGCGCTCGTCGGCCGCAACCTCGGGTCCGAACAGACCCCCCGCGGCCCACGCGACGACGTGGTTGCTCATGGCCGGGATGTCCTGGCCGCATGCGGGGCAGACGTAGGTCTTGTCGCGCTGGCGCGAGATCGCCACGTAGAAGGGCTCACCGCCCGCCCCCGGCTCGATGCGCGACGGGAAGCCGCTCGTCAGGCGCTCGACGTCCAGTTCGGGATGAGGATCCCCGTAGGGGCGCTTGCGAGACCGGCGTGCCATGCGGCCAGTCTACGTTTTGCGGTCCGGTGGCGAGCCTCGCCCTAGTAACTCGCCGCGGGCGTCGTCCCCAACTCCGCCGCCCTTTCGACCGCGGTCAGGCGGCGCGTCCGAATCGTCTCCTGGTACCAGTACGCCGAGTCCTTCCAGGTGCGGGCCAGGGTCTCAAAGTCGACGCGGAGCAGGCCGAAGCGCTTCGAGTAACCGTGCGACCACTCGAAGTTGTCCATGAACGACCACACCATGTAGCCGCGGATGTCGGCGCCGTCGCGCAGGGCAAGCAGGACGGCCGCGAAGTGGTCGTGGAGGTACCGGACTCGGTCGGGGTCGTGCACCCGGCCGTCCGCGGAAACCACATCGGGGAAGGAAGCGCCGTTCTCGGTCACCATGATCGGCAGCCCCATGTCGCGGTGCATGCGCAACAGGTAGGCGTGGAAGGCGGACGCGTCCTGGTTCCAGCCCATCGTCGTCAGCGGGCCGAAGGGTCGCATGAACTCCACGTGCTCGGAGCCCGGCCATGCCGTGCCGGGGGCGGTGGAGTGCCCGTCCGCGCCGTCCCCGAGCTGGAGGTCCGCGTTGAAGCGGACGACGTGACTCGAGTAATAGTTCACGCCGACGAGGTCAATGCTTCCCCGAACAGTCTCCAGGTCGCCGTCGTGGACGAACGACCAGTCCGTGAGGGCACGTGTGTCCTCAATGAGGTCGGCGGGGTAGGTGCCGGAGACGAGCGGATCCATGAAGATGCGGTTGGCGAGAGCGTCGATGCGGCGGGACGCGTCAACGTCCGCCGGGTTAGATGGGTCCCACGGGCGCGGGACGTGGGTGTTGAGCACGATGGAGACGGTCGCGTCCGGGGCGACCTCCTTGATCGCGCGGCTCGCAAGCCCGTGGGCAAGGTTCAGATGGTGGGCGGCCGCGAGCGAGGCCGCGGGGTCATTGCGGCTCGGAGCGTGGCTTCCCTGGGAGTACCCCAGGAACGCCGTGCACCACGGCTCGTTGAGCGTCGTCCAGTACGAGATGCGATCCCTGAACTCCTCGGCCGTGCGCCGTGCGTAGGCCTCGAAGGCGTACGCGGTGTCGCGGTTGGGCCAGCCGCCCGCGTCTTCTAGCGCCTGCGGGAGGTCCCAGTGGTAGAGCGTGACAAGAGGCTCGATCCCGTGCTTCTCGAGCTCGTCGAGCAGCCGGTGGTAGAAGGCGAAGCCCGCCTCGTTGAACGGGCCGCTCCCCGTCGGCTGAATCCGCGGCCAGGCCATGCTGAACCGGTAGGCGGTGAGCCCCATCTCGGCCATCGCCGCGACGTCGTCGGCGTAGCGGTGGAAGTGATCGTCCGTGACGTCGCCCGTGTCGCCGTCGCGAATCAGCCCGGGCGTGTGGGCGCGGGTGTCCCAGATCGACGGGCCCCTCCCGCCCTCGGTCACCGCGCCCTCGATCTGGTACGACGCCGTCGCCGCGCCGAAGAGGAAGCCGTCGGGGAAGGATACGGGTGAAGTGGTCATGCGGGAGAGCCTAGCCGAAACGTTTCGATGCCCGAAACCCCCGTGTGGGAGCGCTCCCACGGTTGCGCTGGGAAGGGAGCCGCGGGGCGGCCACCGTGGAGCCAAGGGGGGACTAGAACAGGCGCGCGCTCGGATCGTCCACGCCGCGCATCTCCTGGTAGTCGAGCACCAGGCAGCGGATGCCGCGGTCCTCTGCCAGGACTCGGGCCTGGGGTTTGATCTCCTGCGCGGCGAACACGCCCTCGACGGGGCTGAGGAGCGGATCGCGCCCCAGGAGTTCGAGGTAGCGCGTCAGCTGCTCCACCCCGTCGATGTCGCCCCTGCGTTTGATCTCGACCGCGACCGTCACGCCGGTCGCCGATTTGGCGAGGATGTCCACGGGACCGATCGCCGTAGGGAACTCCCGCCGCACGAGCGTGTAGCCCTCGCCCAGCCGCGTGATCTGCTCGGCAAGCAGCGTCTGGAGGTGGGCCTCCACCCCGTCCTTCACGAGCCCGGGGTCTGCGCCGAGTTCATGCTCGGTGTCGCTGAGAATCTCGTGAATCTCGATCCGCAGCCGGTCGTCCGTCTTGCCGTGCTCCACGAGCCACACGGCGAGGGCGCCGCGGGAGGCGGCGTCGTCGTCGGGCGCGATCTCGCGGAGCGTGCACGGCGGGCTCATCCAGTTGAGCGGCTTGTACGAGCCGCCGTCGGAGTGAAGCAGGACCGAGCCGTCCGCCTTGATCATGATGGCTCGCGTCGCGAGCGGAAGCCGCGCGTCGAGCCGTCCGGCGTACTCGGCCTCGCATCGGGCTATGACGACTCTCACCGGTCCCACGCTACCGGGCGTGCCTACTGCTGGCCTGCCATACTTGACAACGTGAACTCCTCGGGGGGCGCCCTCGCAGATCGTGAGATGAACCTGCGCTATGCGGGGAACTGCTCGGTCTGCTGCGAAGACATTCCGAAGGGTGCCCGCGCTGTCTATAGCCCCGCCAGCCGCAGCGTCCATCACATCGTTTGCCCCAGTCTGGATCGTGGCGAAGCTGGTGGCTCGGCTATACGTGAGTATGAGCGTCGCAAGGCCCGCGATGAGGCCCGCGTGGAGACCCAGAAGCGAAACGTTCAGACCATTTTCGGCGAGGGGTTCATTGGCAAGGTCGCTACTTTTCTGGCTGTTGACGACAGTCCACGTCGAAGCACGAGCGTCTGGGCGCAGGGCGCCGTTGGAGAGGAGCGCGTGGCAGTTCGTCTGCACGCACTTGCGGAGGTGGGCGTGGTGTCGCTCCATGACCGGCGTATCCCCGGCACTCGGGCCAACATCGACCACTTGGCAATTACCCCCTGGGGTGTCTGGGTGATTGACGCCAAGAGATACCTGAACAAGCGCCCCGGCCTTCTCATCGAAGGCGGCTTCTTCGGTTTCGGTGGCACCAGTCGCCTGAGTGTCGGTGGGCGCAAGAGAGACAACTTAGTTGACGGTGTTCTCTGGCAGGTTGAGAAGGTCCAGGCGGCTCTTGGCGATACGGCCACCGCGCGAGGAATTCTCTGCTTCGTGGATGCTGACTGGCCGTTGATCGGTGGCGACTTCAGCGTGCGTGGCGTGCGTGTGATCTGGCCGAAGCGACTGGCGAAGGAACTGCTCCAGACTGTCCCGCCGACTACCGATCCCGAATCCGTGAGTCGGACGCTGGCAGCGAAGTTCCCGCCTGCCTGAAGGGGCCCCGTCTCCTCAGAGTCAAGAACTATTGCAACCGCTATGCGCCGTGCTCATCCTGGGAGTCGGCGATCACGGTGACGGTGTCCTCGTCGAACGACAGGAACCCCCCGCCGATCGGGAGAACGGATCGCTTGCCTTCGAGGTCATCCACCGTGACGTTGCCAGCCTTGAGCACGGACATGATCGGTTCGTGCGCGGGATAGAGGCCGATCGAGCCCTCGACGGTCGGAGCGGTGACGAAGGTGGCCTGTCCCGACCACCGGACGCCATCCGGCCCGACGATGTCGACGGTGAGTGCCATGACCTAGCTACTCTCCTTCTGGATGCGGATCCAGTTTCTCTCGAGGTCCTCGAGCCCGCCGATGTTGAAGAACGCCTGCTCGGAGATGTGGTCGTAACTCCCCTTCACGATCCCCGCGAACGCCTCGACGGTCTCCGTGAGCGGCACGGTCGAGCCGGGGACGCCGGTGTACTGGGTGGCCATGTAGGTGTTCTGCGACAGGAACTGCTGGATCTTGCGCGCGCGCGACACGATGATCTTGTCCTCCTCGGACAGTTCATCCACGCCGAGGATCGCGATGATGTCCTGGAGTTCCTTGTTGCGCTGAAGGATCGCTTTGACGGCGGACGCGGTTTCGTAGTGCTCCTTGGTGACGTAGCGCGGGTTGAGAATGCGCGACGTGGAGTTAAGCGGGTCGACGGCGGGGTACAGGCCGCGCGACGCAATCTCGCGGCTGAGCTCCGTTGTCGCGTCGAGGTGGGCGAACGTGGTGGCAGGGGCCGGGTCCGTGTAGTCGTCCGCAGGCACGTAGATAGCCTGGAGCGACGTAATCGAGTGGCCACGCGTCGAAGTGATGCGCTCCTGCAGGCGGCCCATCTCGTCCGCGAGGGTGGGCTGATAGCCCACGGCTGACGGCATGCGTCCGAGCAGCGTCGAGACCTCCGCGCCAGCCTGGGTGAAGCGGAAGATGTTGTCGATGAACAGAAGGACGTCCCGGCGCTCAACGTCCCGGAAGTACTCCGCCATCGTCAGCGCGCTGAGGGCGACGCGAAGACGCACGCCCGGCGGCTCGTCCATCTGCCCGAACACGAGGGCCGTCTGCTTGATGACGCCAGACTCGGTCATCTCGGCAATGAGGTCGTTGCCCTCGCGCGTGCGCTCCCCCACGCCCGCGAACACCGAGACGCCATCGTGGGTGTGGGCGACGCGATAGATCATCTCCTGGATCAGGACGGTCTTGCCGACTCCGGCCCCGCCGAAGAGGCCGATCTTGCCGCCCTCGACATACGGGGTCAGCAGGTCGATGACCTTGATGCCGGTCTCGAACATCTTCGTCTTCGGCTCGAGCTGGTCGAAGGCAGGGGGCTGGCGGTGAATCGGCCAGCGCTCCGTGATCTCTATCTTCTCCCCCGGCACGGCGTTGAGCACCTCGCCGATCACGTTGAACACGTGACCGAGCGTGACGTCGCCGACGGGAACGGAGATGGGCGCGCCGGTGTCGCGAACCACGGTGCCGCGGACGAGTCCGTCCGTCGGTTTGAGGGCGATGGCGCGCACCATGTTGTCGCCGAGGTGTTGCTCCACCTCGAGCGTCATGTGGAGGACGGACTCGTCCTCGCCCTGCGCGCCGAGGTCGATGTCCACCTCGAGGGCGTTGTACATGTCCGGAATCGCGTCCGCCGGGAACTCGATGTCGACGACGGGGCCGATGACGCGCGCCACCCGGCCCACCGCGAGGGCATGAGGGGGCACGGCGCTCGCGGCCTTCTTCCGCGGCGTCGTCTTCGCAGGCGTCTTCTTCGCAGGCGTCTTCTTCGCAGGCGTCTTCTTCGCGGGCGTGTTGCCGGTCGGGGTCTTTGCGGGCGGCGTCGCCTTGGGCGTGGTGGGCATTCTCTTCTCGTTTCCGGTCACGATGAGGCCGCGAGCGCGTCCGCGCCCGAGACGATTTCGCTGATCTCTTGGGTGATCTCGGTCTGGCGCGCCGCGTTCGCGAGCCTGATGTAGTTCCGGATCATGTCTTCCGCATTGGTCGTCGCGGTGTTCATGGCGCGCTGGCGAGCCGCGAGTTCGCTTGCCGCCGATTGGAGCAGGTGGCTGTACACGCGGGCCTCAATGTATCGGGGCAGGAGCGCGTCGAGAACCTCCTCGGGGGAGGGTTCGAAGTCGTAGAGCGGGGGAACGCGTTCGCCCACTCCGAGTTCCCCCTCGACGACCTCCAGCGGGAGCGCCCGAATCACGCGGGACTCCTGGTCGACCATCGAGTGATACCTCGTGTACACGATGTGAAGCTCGGCGACGCCGCCCTGGTCCGCAGGGGCGAGGAAGGCCGCGAGGAGGGCGCGGGCGATCTCCTGGGCCGTCTCGAGTGACGGGGAGTCGGAGCCCCCCGTCCACCGCCCGGCGAGCGGGCGGTTCCGAAAGTGGAAGTAGGAGATGCCGCGGCGGCCTGCGACATACTGCACCACCTCCTTGCCCTGCTCCATCAACTGCTCGCGGAGCCTTTCCGACGACCGGAGCGCGTTCGCCGTGTACGCGCCCGCCATTCCGCGGTCCGCCGTCACAACGAGCAGCGCCACCCGCTTGGTGTCGGTCCGCTCGATGGTGAGGGGGTGTTCGACATTGGCGTGCATGGCGACCGCCTCGATGGCACCGGTGATCGCCTTGGCGTACGGCGAGGCAGCCCCCACACGCTCGCGAGCCTTCCCGATGCGCGAGGCAGCAATGAGCTCCATCGCGCGGAAGATCTTCTTGAGCGACTGAGTCGACCGGATCCGCTGCCGGTAGACGCGCTGCTTGGCACCCATCCTTGGCTAGGCCCTCGTCTTCCTTCTCACGATCTTCTCCTGCTCAACCTCCACGTCGACACCGTCGGCGACCGTTGTCTTCGTGGTCAACTCGGTGTCCTTCGCCCCGGTGAACGTGGAGAGGTAGTCGTCAACGGCCGCACCAAGTTCTACCTCAAGCGCATCGGAGAGCAGCCCGGTCGAGGCGATCTGGTCGAGGATCGTGGTGTTGCGGCGCAGGTGATCGAGGAGTTGTCGCTCGAACACCAGGACGTCGGGTAGCGGAAGGCGGTCGAGCTTGCCCTTGGTGCCGGCCCAGATGGAGACCACCTGCTCCTCGATCGGGTACGGCGAATACTGAGGCTGCTTCAGGAGTTCCATGAGGCGCGCTCCGCGCGTCAACTGCTGGCGACTCGCGGCGTCAAGGTCGGAGGCGAACATCGCGAAGGCCTCAAGCGAGCGGTACTGGGCGAGGTCGATCTTGAGCGTCCCCGCGACCCTCTTCATCGCCTTGACCTGGGCGGCGCCGCCCACGCGCGATACCGAGATGCCGACGTCGATCGCCGGGCGCTGGTTCGCGTTGAAGAGGTCGGACTGGAGGAAGATCTGGCCATCGGTGATGGAGATGACGTTCGTGGGGATGTACGCCGAGACGTCGTTCGCCTTGGTCTCGATGACGGGAAGCCCCGTCATCGAACCTGCGCCCAGGTCATCGGAGAGCTTGGCGCAACGTTCGAGCAGGCGGGAGTGGAGATAGAAGACGTCTCCGGGATAGGCCTCGCGCCCCGGCGGCCGGCGCAGCAGGAGGGAAACCGCGCGGTAGGCCTCGGCCTGCTTGGACAGGTCGTCGAAGACGATCAGCACGTGCTTGCCGTTGTACATCCAGTGCTGGCCAATCGCCGAGCCGGTGTACGGGGCGAGGTACTTGAAGCCCGCCGGGTCCGAGGCTGGAGAGGCGACGATCGTGGTGTACTCAAGCGCGCCAGCCTCGTCGAGCGCGCTCCGTACGGAGGCGATAGTCGAGCCCTTCTGCCCGATCGCGACGTAGATGCAGCGCACCTGCTTCTCCGGATCGCCCGTCTCCCAGTTCGCCTTCTGGTTGATGATCGTGTCGATCGCGATCGCTGTCTTGCCGGTTTGGCGGTCGCCGATGATCAGCTGGCGTTGGCCCCGGCCGATGGGGATCATGGCGTCGATGGCCTTGAGGCCGGTCTGGAGCGGCTCGTGGACCGACTTGCGGAACATGACGCCGGGAGCCTGAAGTTCAAGCGCGCGACGCGCCTCCGTCTTGATCTCGCCGAGCCCGTCGATCGGCGTTCCGAGCGGGTCGACGACTCGGCCGAGGTAGCCGTCGCCCACGGCGACCGAGAGAACCTCGCCGGTGCGGTGGACCTCCTGGCCCTCCTCGACGCCCGCGAACTCGCCGAGGATGACGACGCCGATCTCCCTCACATCGAGGTTGAGCGCGAGGCCAAGGGTGCCGTCCGCGAACCGGAGGAGCTCGTTCGCCATTGCTCCGGGAAGACCCTCGACCTGGGCGATGCCGTCGGAGGCGAGCGTCACGTGCCCCACCTCGGACTCGACGTTGCCCGACGGCTTGTACGAGTGGACGTACGTGTTGAGAGCCGCCCGGATTTCGTCCGGACTGATCGTCAGGTCAGCCATGGTGCCTTCTCCTGTCATGCCCGCGCGAGCGGGAGGGTCGCCGCTAGCCGACCAGTTGTCGTTGTACCTCGTCGAGTTTGCTCAGGATCGTGCCATCCACGACCCGGTCCCCCACCTGAATCCGCATACCGCCGATGACCGAGGGATCGACGGAAACGTTCACCTGAACGTCGCAACCGAGGGAGGCGCGCAGGATGCCTGCGAGCCTCTCGCGGTGCGCGGCGCCGATTTCCACGGCGGCCGTCACCTCCACGACGGTCTTTCCGCTCCGGGCCGCGGCGATCGCGATGTAGTACGCAAGCGCGTTCGCGAGCCTCCGGTTGCGGGGCTGGCGCGCCGCCCTCTCGACGAGGGCTAGGGTCGTGGGGCCGACGGACGCGCCGAAGAGCCCCCGCGCGAGCTTGGCCCGCGCGTCCGGACTAGCGGCGCGGTCCCCGAGCGCAGAAAGAACGTCGCGCTCTGTGGCGAGGAAGCGCTCCACCCCGAACATTTCCTCTTCGAGCGCCTCGAGCTGCCCCTGCGACTGCGCCGACGCGAGGTAGGCCTCAACGGCGGCGTCCTCGATGGCGTCGCCCAGGTCGCTCGAGAGAATCCATCGGCGCTGCGCGAAGGCAGAAACGAGGTCCCGCACCTGCGGGTGGAGGGCCCCGAAGAGCGAGGCCACGAGTGTGTCCTTGTCCGCTCCGGACCGCGCGGGATCCGTCAGGGCGCGGCGCAGCGAGCCGGAGGAGTCGAGGGCGTCGACAACGGAGAACAACTCCTCAGCGAGCAGCGTCGCGTCGGCTCCGGCGGCGGTCGCAACCGCACCGAACTGGGCCAACACGGCATCCCTGGAAACCTCGCTCGTTCCGCGCATCGTCAGCCCTCGGCCTTGACGGTGGAATCCAGTTCGTCGAGGAAGGCGTCGATGACGTGCTGCTGCCGCGCGTCGTCGGCGAGTGCCTCGCGCACGATGCGGCCCGCCAGCTCGGTTGCGAGCGCGCCGACGTCGGATCGCAGCGCAATCATCGCCTGCTGGCGCCCTGCCTCGATCTGCTTGACGGCAATCTCGGTGAGGTGTTCGGCGTCCTTGACGGCGCCAGCCCGCGCCTCACTGAGGATCTGGGCGGCCTCGGTGCGCGCGTCGTCCCGCAGGCGCGCCGCCTCGGCTCGCGCCTCGGTCAGTTGCGCGGTGTACTCCTTCAGCGCTGCGGCGGCCTCGGCCTGGGCCGCCTCGGCCCTGGCGATCCCTCCCTCGATCGTCTCGGCGCGCTCGTCGAGGATCTTGTTGAGCTTGGGCAGGATCGAGCGCTGGAAGGCGATCACGATCAGCGCGAAGACGACGAGGGACCACAGCAGGTCGAAGTTCGCGGGGAGGAGGGGATTCGGAGACGACCCCTCTCCGGCGGTGGCGAGGACGGTGAGCGCGAACATCTACGTGAACAGGTACCCGGTGAGGAGGCCAAGCAACGCGAGCACCTCGACGAACGCGACGCCGATGAACATCGTGACTCGCAGTTGACCGGCGACCTCGGGCTGGCGAGCCATGCCTTCGATCGTCTTGCCGATGAGAATGCCGAGGCCGATGCCAGGGCCGATCGCGGCGAGGCCATAGCCGATCGTCGCGAGGTTGCCGTTGACTGCGGCGAGAATCGTGGTGTCCACGGTGGTTCCTTTCGTGTTTAGTGTTCGTCCTCAAGCGCCATGTTGAGATAGACAGCCGAGAGCATGATGAAGACGTACGCCTGGAGAAGCGCGACGAAGACTTCGAAGAGGGTGAAGGCGATTGCGGCGGAGAGCGAGAGCGCCCCGACACCCGCGATCGCCCCGGAGGCTTCGAAGAAGAAGAACTGGGTCGCGGCGAAGCACAGCGCGAGCAGAAGGTGCCCCGCCATCATGTTCGCCGTGAGCCGCAGGGCGAGGGTCGCCGGACGCAAGACGAACACCTGTAGGGCCTCGACCGGAGTGAGGAGGATGTAGATCGGCCACGGAACGCCGGGCGGGAACAGGCTCGCCTTGAGGTAGCCCCCCAGCCCATGGTGTCGGACCCCCGCGGCCAGGTACAGGAAGTACACCCACAGCGCCATCACGATCGGAAGTCCGATGAGGGAGGTGGCCGCGAGGTTCAGGAACGGAATGACTCCCGTGAGGTTGAACACGACGATCGCGAGGAAGAGCGTGGTGAGAAACGGGACATAGCGCTTGGCGCGCTCCTTGCCCATAACCTCCTCGACCACCTGGACCCGAACGAAGTCCATGAGGATCTCGACGAGCGCTTGCCCGCGGCGCGGAATGACGCGCGCCCGCTGCGCGACGATGGCGAAGACCCCGATCAGCACGGCGGCGGCGAGGATGCGGATGACGACCACCCTGTTGACCTCAAACACCGTCCCGCCGAAGAGGACGGCGTCGGGGAAGAAGTCGAGCACGGAGGGCGGATGGAAGCCGTTGGAACGCACCAGCCAGGACCAGAACCCGTCTGTTCCGGAGCCCCCGGTGCCGTCGGTGCCGAAAACCATCGGGCTGATCGCAGCCGCGAGAGTGAACATGGCCGCTCCGATGGCAAGCGTCTCGAAGGCGCCTAAATGCGCCACTACAGTGCTTGGGACGGGACCGAGCCTAACGTATTGCGACCCTTACTTCGAATCTGGCGTCACGTAGGGCACCCGACGCGAGAGGACGGCCCACAGGTCCACCGCGAGCGACGCGATGATGCCCGCGAGCATCGTCCACGCAAAGGGTCCTCGATGGAAGCCCTCGATCCTCGACACCACGGCGACAACGGCGACGAGAAATACCATCTTCCCAAGCCAGATGCCCGTGACGACGGCGCCGAATGTCGCCGCGGGGCGTTCTGCGCCGAGGAGCATCGACGCCGGGGTCGCAATACCCGCAATCGCCGCCGCCGCGGCCCCCACGCCGGCCCCTACTGCGGCGCCCGTGCTGCCCACGATCAAACCTGCGCCGATTCCCGCCGTGGCGATGACGCCCATCGCGACCGCCACTCCGACCAAAGCCCTCCGGTACACGGCGCGTTCCTCGCTCACTTCTGGCCTCCCTCGACGCTCGCAGTGGAGCGCTCGCCGGTGTCGACGCCCGACCGCCCCGTGGACCGACGCCCCCGAGCCTTCGGCGTCGCCGAGTGAAGCGCCTCCGCAGCGCGCACCCAGGAGGACCGCAGCGCAAGAGCGAGCGCGTCGCGGAACTTGGGCGAGAACGTGATCAATGCGGCGACAACGATGCCTCCGCCGAGAAGGATCGCCGCGTAGCGGACGCCAAGGAACACGAGCGAGACGGTCCCGAAGCTCAGCACGGCCGTCCAGATGTAGAGCACGGCCACCGCCCATCGGTGCGAGTGGCCGAAGCGGAGGAGGCGGTGGTGAAGGTGATGGGCATCCGCGGTGAATGGGGACTCGCCCCGAAGGATCCTGCGAATGACGGCAAGGGCCATGTCCGCGAGGGGAACCGCGACGACCATGATGGGAAGGACGATGGGCACGAAGGCGGGCACGAGTGCGCCGCGCTGCTTGATGATCTCCGGATCGACCTGGCCCGTCACGATGATCGCGGCCGCTGCCATCGTGAGCCCGAGCACCATCGCGCCCGAGTCGCCCATGAAGATGCGCGCGGGATGCACGTTGTGCGGAAGGAAGCCGAGGCACGCGCCGACGAGCGCGGCGAGCACGAGCGTCGCGAGGCTCGAGTAGTCGCCGGGCGACGCGTCCCTCGCCAGGACGTAGGTGTAGACCAGGAGGGCCGAGGCGCCGATCGCGATCATGCCTGCCGCGAGGCCGTCGAGACCGTCGACGAAGTTCACGGCGTTGATCGCGATGACGACGATGAGCATGGTCGCCGCGAGCGACAGCGGGCTCGAGGCGATGGTGAGTCCGGCAATCGGGACGGTAACGAGCTGCACCCCGCCCCACGCGAGAATCCAGGCAGCGAACACCTGCCCCGCGAACTTCGCCATCCAGTCGAGGTCGTAGATGTCGTCGATCACGCCGAGGAGGCACACGAGGCCCGCGCCCCCGAGGACGGCCCACGCCGCCCCAGAGACCGTGAAGACCGTCTCGAGGAACGGGACGCGGCTCGCGGTCACGATGGCCGCCACGAGTCCAAGGTATATGGCGACCCCGCCCAGCCGTGCCGTCGGGACGGTGTGGACGTCGCGTTCGCGGGCGGTGGTCACCGCGCCGACGCGGTACGCCAGGTGCCGCATCACGGGCGTCGCCACGTACGTGACGAGCGCGGCGATCACCAGGAGAGCCAGGTAGACCTTCACCCGGACGACCCCCCGTCGACCGCTCCCTTTCCCGCCACCGCCTCGAGTTCGTCGCGATGAAGCGCCCCCTCGCGCACGATGCGGATCCGATCCCCCGTCCCGACGACGATCGTCGAGGGCAGGCCGATTGGCGTTTCTCCGCCGTCGAGGTACACGGCAACCGAGGTGCCCAGCTGCCACTCGGCGCCCTCGACCGAGGTGGCCACCGGTCCGCCCGTGCGGTTTGCGCTCGTCACGGCCATGGGTCCCGTGCGCAGCAACAGCGCAAGCGCGACCGGGTGTGCCGGTACGCGCAGCGCAACCGTCCCACCGGTCTCTCCCAGGTCCCACGCGAGCGACGGCTGGGCGTTGACGATGATGGTGAGGGGCCCGGGCCAAAAGGCGTCCATGAGCGCGCGGATGTGATCGGGCACGTCCCGAGCGATTCCGTCGACCGTTCCCGCCGACGGGATGAGCACGGGAGGCGGCATCTCGCGCCCGCGACCCTTGGCCGCGAGGATCGCCTCGACCGCCTCCGGCCGGAACGCGTCGCAGCCGATCCCGTACAGAGTGTCGGTCGGGAACACGACGGCCTCGCCGCGTTCGACGGCGTGGACCGCAGCGTCGATCGACGGGCCCCATGTCGCTGGGTCGATGGCGGGAAGGATCACGTGCGCCAGTCTCGCATGCGTCAGGCGCGAGTCGCCACGACGAAGCGCTCGCGCCCCGTGTGATCGATGCCGGTCTCCACGCCGGTCCAGGCACCCGCGCCCTGCAGCATCGCGCGAACGACCGCCCCCTGCTCGTCGCCGTGTTCCATGACGAGCGTGCCCCCGGGCCGAAGGAGCCGGGCCGCGGCGGCCACAACGCCTTGCGGGACCTCAAGCCCGTCCGCGCCGAGGCCATACAACGCGACGGCGGGGTCGTGATCGGCGACCTCCGGGTCGCGGGGCGTCGCCCCCGGAGGGATGTACGGCGGGTTGGCGACCACGACGTCCAGCGTCCCGTCGCGCGCGCCCAGCGCGGTGCGGGCATCCGCCCGTGCAACTTCCATGCGCTCCCTCACATCCGGCTCCTGCCCCGCGACGTTCCGCGCAAGGTAGGCGAAGGCGGCGGAGTCGAGCTCGATGAGGCTCACCCTTGCCGTGGGCACCTCTACGGCGATCGAGATCCCGATCGCGCCCGAACCTGCACAGAGGTCGGCGCAGGCGGGGACGTCCCCGCGTCGGGCCACCGCGGCGGCCGCCCTGATGGCGCGCCCCGCGACCACCTCGGACTCAGGGCGCGGCACGAACACTCCCGGGCCGACCTCGAGCGACAGGGTTCGGAAGGCGGCGAGGCCGAGAATGTGCTGGAGCGGTTCGCGCGCCGCGCGGCGGGCGACCGCGGCCTCGAGTGCCGCGCGATCGAGGCCGCCGTGCTCGGGGCCGTCGGGCGCTAGGCCGTCGGGCGCGAGGCCGTCGGAAATGGCGTCGCCGCGCGCCATGCGAACGCGGACCTCGGACGTCCCCAGGCTGGCGGCGTGGCCGACAAGGGCGATCGCGTCGGCAAGGGGGCTCGGGACTCCCGCCTCCTCAAGACGCGCGGAGATGGCCTGAACCAGCGACCGGAGAGACTCGCCGCCTACCGGACCACCCCCCGCCACCGGACTACCCCCCGCCGCCGGACTACTGCCCGCCACCGGACTACTCCTCGTGCGCGGAAAGCCGCTCGGCCTCGTCGGCGTCGATCGCGGACTGGATGACGGGACCGAGTTCACCGCCGAGCACCTGGTCGAGGTTGTACGACTTGTACCCGGTCCGGTGGTCGGCGATCCGATTCTCGGGAAAGTTGTAGGTGCGGATGCGCTCGGACCGGTCGACGGTGCGGACCTGGGAACGACGCATGTCCTGGGCCTCCGCGGCGGCGGCCTCCCGCTGAGCGGCAAGGAGGCGCGCGCGGAGGATGCGGAGCGCCGACTCCTTGTTCTGCAGTTGGCTCTTCTCGTTCTGGCAGCTGACGACGATCCCGCTGGGCAGGTGCGTCAGGCGAACGGCGGAGTCGGTGGTGTTGACGGACTGGCCGCCCGGGCCCGACGAGTGGAAGACGTCCACGCGCACGTCGTTCATGTTGACCTCGACGTCCGCGACCTCCTCGGCCTCGGGGAAGACGAGGACGCCGGCCGCCGAGGTGTGGATGCGCCCCTGCGACTCTGTGGTGGGGACGCGCTGGACGCGGTGGACGCCGCCCTCGTACTTGAGGTTCGCCCACACGCCATTCTCGGGATCGGTGTTGCCCTTGGCCTTGATCGCGACCGAGATGTCCTTGTAGCCCCCGAGCTCCGTGGGAGTCGCGTCGAGCACCTGCGTGGTCCACCCCTGGCGCTCGGCGTATTTGAGGTACATCTTCACCAGGTCCCCCGCGAAGAGCGCCGACTCGTCGCCGCCCTCGCCCGCCTTGACCTCCAGGATCACGTCGCGGGCATCGTCCGGGTCTCTGGGCAGGAGGATCCGCCGGAGCGTCGCCGTGGCTTCGTCCGCCGCTTCCCGCAGCGCGGGAACCTCGGCCGCGAACTCAGGGTCCGTCGCGGCCATGTCCTCCGCCGCGGCGAGGTCACTCGTCGCGGCGTCCCACGCTCGGTGGGCCGCAACGACGCGCCCGAGTTCGGCGAAGCGCCTGCCGAGGGTCTTGGCGCGCGGGCCGTCGGCGTGCACGGCAGGGTCGGAAAGTTGACGCTCGATGTCCGCGTACTCGTCCAGCAAAGGCTGCACGGCGGAGAAGTTTTCGGCCATCGCAGGCGTCCCTCGGGGGGACTACTTCGCGACCCTCTTGCCGTACCGCTGCTCGAACTTCGCGACGCGGCCGCCGGTGTCAAGGATCTTCTGCTTGCCCGTGTAGAACGGGTGGCACTCGCTGCACACGTCGGCGCTGATCACGCCGCTCTTCGCGGTGGAGCGCGTCGTGAAAGTGGCGCCGCACGTGCACGTGACAACCGTCTCCACGTACAGGGGGTGAATGTCCTTCTTCATGATCTCCCTTAACGGCCTCCGGGTCGGACGCGAATCTCGCGCCCGTGAACCGTGAGGCCAGCGACCTATGGTACTACCTGGCGGGCGCCCCCTCGGAAGGCGCATAGCCCGTCGGATGCTGGCTAGTCCTCGTGCCCGTTGCCGGGCGTCGTCTTCTGGACCTGGAGCAGGAACTCGATGTTGGTCTTGTTCTCCTTGAGCTTCTGGAGCAGGAGCTCGATGGCCTGCTGCTGGTCGAGCGCACTGAGCACCCGGCGGAGCTTCCAGGCGACCTTGAGTTCGTCCGGCGGGAGCAGGATCTCCTCGCGGCGCGTCCCGGACGCGTCGACGTCGACGGCGGGGAAGATCCGCTTGTCCGCGAGGTTGCGGCTGAGTTTGAGCTCCATGTTGCCGGTGCCCTTGAACTCCTCGAAGATGACCTCGTCGGCCTTCGAGCCGGTCTCGACCAGCGCGGTCGCGAGGATCGTGAGCGAGCCGCCGTGCTCGATGTTCCGCGCGGCGCCGAAGAAGCGCTTGGGCGGGTAGAGCGCGGACGAGTCCACGCCGCCGGAGAGGATGCGGCCCGACGCCGGAGCGCTGATGTTGTACGCGCGGCCGAGGCGGGTGATCGAGTCGAGCAGGATGACGACGTCGCGGCCGGCCTCGACGAGGCGCTTGGCGCGCTCGATCGCGAGTTCGGCGATGGCCGTGTGGTCGGTCGCGGGGCGGTCGAACGTCGAGGCGACGACCTCACCCTTGACCGTGCGCTGCATGTCCGTGACCTCTTCCGGGCGCTCGTCCACCAGAACGACCATGAGGTGAACCTCGGGGTTGTTCGTGGTGATCGCGTTGGCGATCGCCTGGAGTACGAGCGTCTTTCCGGCCTTCGGGGGCGAGACGATGAGGCCTCGCTGGCCCTTGCCGATGGGCGAGACCAGGTCGATGACGCGCGTGGTCATGACGGTCGGAACCGTCTCGAGCTGGAGGCGCTCCTGCGGGTAGAGCGGCGTCAGGTCCCCGAAGTTGACGCGGTGGCGCGCCTCCTCGACCGTCTGGCCGTTGATCGTCTCGACGGACGCCAGTTGGCTGAACTTCTGGCGCTGGCCCCGCTCGCCCGGGCGCGGCGCGCGGACGGTGCCGGTGATGGCGTCGCCCTTGCGCCACCCGTAGGTTCGGATTTGGTTGGTGGAGACGTAGACGTCCGCCTTGCCGGCCAGGTACCCGCTCGTGCGGATGAACGCGTAGTTGTCCTGAAGGTCGACGAGCCCGCCCATGGGGGTGAGCTCCTCGCCGTCGCGAACCTCGTCGTCCTCGCGCTCGTCGCCGCCGCTGCTGCCGCCGCTCGAGGGGCCGTTGTCGCGCACGCGTTCCGTCCCCCGGCCGCGGCCGCGGCCGCGGCGACGCCTGCTGTTGCGGTCCTCTTCCGCGGCGCGCGCGTTGCGCGAGGCGTCGTCGCCTCGGGGCTGTCGCTCCTGGGAGCCGCCGCCGGCGCCAGCGCCATCGGAGCCGGCGTGCGCGACGGCCTCCTTGGCGCGCTGCTGGCGGTCGGAACTCTGGCGATCGGAGCCCTGGCGATCGGAGCCCTGGCGATCGGAGCCCTGGCGATCGGAGCCCTGGCGATCGGAACTCTGGCGATCGGAGCCCTGGCGATCGGAGCCGTCGGGACCCGATGCGGCCCTGGGCGCCTGCGATTCGGCCTTCGCGGGTACGACCCCGCCGTTGTTGATGGCTTCCATCAGTTCGCTCTTCTTCATCTTGGTGGTGCCGGAGACTCCCAGCTCTGAGGCGAGAGCCTGCAGTTGGGGGAGCTTCATGGCGGTCAGGCCCGGCGCGCGGGATGCGGTCTGCGGGGCCTCGGTTGTGTCAGTCACACGTTTCCTTTCCTCGCACGAGCCCACTTGGCTCCATAGTGCGAGAGTGTCCACGCGTACGCGTCGGCATAGGGCTGTACGCCACATGCGTCGTGCGGATCGTGGATTGCTTCCGGAGTCCGGGCCACCTACGTGGGGCCCTCCTGGAATGCCTTCCTAACGTATCACCTCGCGTCGCGAAAGCCCAATTCGGCCCGGCGCCGCGAGGTGCGCTCCGGTGGCACGCTGTCGGTACAGGGGTGTCCGTTCGGCGGCGGAGCGGGCACCGGCGTACCGGCAGGACGTGACAAGGCTGGCGGCGGTCCTCCCGCGGCGCCGAGGTCTCCGGCGGACGTCAGGCGTCGATCGGCGCCGCGAACTGGGCCTCGTAGAGGCGCGAGTATGCGCCCTTCGCCTTGAGGAGTTGGGCGTGCGTGCCCTGCTCGACGATGGCGCCCTCTTCCATGACGAGGATGAGGTCGGCGTCGCGGACGGTGGAGAGCCGGTGGGCGATGACGAAGCTCGTGCGGTCCTTGCGGAGCTTCTCCATCGCGTGCTGGACCAAGACTTCGGTGCGGGTGTCGACGGAACTCGTCGCCTCGTCGAGGATCAGGACGCTCGGACGCGCGAGGAAGGCGCGCGCGATCGTGATGAGCTGCTTCTCCCCCGCGCTGATGTTCGAGGCGTTGTCGTCGAGCACGGTGTCGTAGCCGTCCGGCAGGGCGTGGACGAAGCGGTCGACGTAGGCCGCCTCCGCCGCGTTGTGGATCTCCTTCTCCGTGGCGCCGGGCCGACCGTACGCGATGTTGTCGCGGATCGTCCCCTCGAAGAGCCACGTGTCCTGGAGCACCATGCCCGTCCGGGCGCGAAGGTCGTCGCGCGTCATCGCCGCGATGTCCACGCCGTCAAGCGTGATGCGCCCGGCGTCGAGTTCGTAGAACCGCATGATCAGGTTGACGAGCGTGGTCTTGCCCGCGCCCGTCGGCCCGACGATCGCGACGGTCTTGCCGGGCACGGCGACGAGCGACAGGTCGTCGATCAGCGGCTTGTCCGCGACGTAGCGGAAGGCGACGTGCTCGAACCGCAGTTCGCCGTGGTGCGCGCGCGGCGACTTGGCGGGGTCGGGGTCGGAGGACTCCGGCTCGGCGTCGAGGAGCTCGAAGACGCGCTCCGCGCTCGCCACGCCCGACTGCAGAAGGTTGGCCATCGAGCCCAGTTGCGCGAGCGGCTGGGAGAACTGGCGCGAGTACTGGATGAACGCCTGGATGTCCCCGATCGGGAGCGTGCCGTGCGCGACCATGATCCCGCCGACCACCGCGACGGCGACGTAGACGAGGTTCCCGACGAACATCGTCGCCGGCATGATGATGCCGCTGACGAACTGCGCGCCGAAGCTCGCCCTGAAGAGTTCGTCGTTCTTGTCGGAGAAGCGCTTCCCGACCTCCTTGTGCCGACCGAAGACCTTGACGAGCGCGTGGCCCGTGTACATCTCTTCGATCTGGGCGTTGAGGTCGCCGGTGTTCTTCCACTGGGCGACGAACATCTTCTGCGAGCGCTTCGCGACCCGCATGACGATGACCGTCGTGAGCGGGATCGACACGAGCGCGATGAGCGCGAGGCGCCACGAGATGGAGAACATCATCCCGACGACGCCGAAGACGGTCAGCACGGAGATGAACAGTTGGCTGAGCGTCTGCTGGAGCGCCTGGGAGATGTTGTCGATGTCGTTCGTCACGCGGCTGAGCAGGTCTCCGCGCGGGTGCTCGTCGAAGTACTTGAGGGGCAGGACGTGGATCTTGTCCTCGACGCGGGAGCGGAGTTTGTAGACGGTCCGCTGCGTCGCCGCGTTGAGGATGAGGCCCTGGGCCCACCCGAGCAGGGCGGCACCGACGTAGATGCCGATCACCCAGAACAGGATGTTGTGCAGGTGCGCGAAGTCAATTCCGTTCGGAGAGCGGAAGCCCTCGAAGATCACCGTGGTCGCGTTGCCGAGAATCTTCGGCCCCGTGACGCTGAGCGCCACGCTGATGGAACCCAGGAGGATGACGAGCGCGACCCACACCTTCTCGGGGCCGAGCAGCCCCGCGAGGCGCCTGGCCGAACCCTTGAAGTCCTTCGCCTTCTCCGCCGGCATGCCCATTCCCCCGAAGGGGCCGCCGTGGCGGCGCGGCGCCGACTGCGCCGGCGCGTCGTTCTGTCGCTCGCTCATGCCGCGTCCTCCGCTCGAAGTTGGGTACTGACAATCTCTCGGTAGGTCTCCGACGACTTCAGGAGTTCGGAGTGAGTGCCGCGGTCGACGATCTTGCCCGCGTCGAGCACCAGGATCTGGTCGGCGTCGACGATGCTCGAGACGCGCTGGGCGACGACGATCATCGTGACGTCCTTGACCTTGGCCCGGATGGCCGCGCGAAGCCGCGCGTCCGTGGCGGTGTCGAGGGCGGAGTACGAGTCGTCGAAGATGAGGATCTCGGGCTCGCGGACGAGGGCCCTCGCGATCGAGAGCCTCTGCCGCTGGCCGCCGGACACCGTGGTCCCGCCCTGCGCCACCTCGGTCTCGATGCCCTCTGGCATCTCGGTGACGAACTGCTTGGCCTGGGCGATCTCAAGCGCGTCCCAGAGTTCGGCGTCCGTGGCGTCGGGGTTCCCGTACCGAAGGTTCGAGGCGACGGAGCCGCTGAAGAGGTAGGGGCGCTGGGGCACGAGGCCGAGGCGCGACCAGAGGACGTCGAGGTCGGCGTCGCGGACGTTGACGCCGTCGACGAGCACCTCGCCCCCCGTCACGTCGTACAGGCGCGGGATGAGGTTGATGAGCGTGGTCTTGCCCGCGCCCGTGCTCCCGACGATCGCCGTGCGGGTGCCGCGCGTCGCGGTGAAGCTCAGGTGTGACAGGACGGGCTTCTCCGCGCCGGGGTAGGAGAAGGTGACGTCGCGGAACTCCACAGTGCCTTGCGCGGAGAGGGCGGTCACGGGCTCCGTGGGCGGAACCACGGAGGATTCGGTCGCGAGGACCTCCTGGATGCGGTCGGCGGCGACGGCCGCGCGCGGAACCATGATGAACAGGAACGTCGCCATCATCACGGCCATGAGGATCTGGAGGAGGTACGTGAGGAACGCGAAGAGCGCGCCGATCTGCATCTCTCCGCTTTGGATGCGCGAGGCCCCGAACCAGATCACCGCGATGCTCGAGAGGTTCAGGACGACCATCACGACGGGGAACATCGTCACCATCAGGCGCCCGGCCTTGAAGGCGGACTCGGTGACGTCGGCGTTCGCCTTGGCGAAGCGGTCACGCTCCACGGGCTCGCGGACGAAGGCGCGCACCACACGGATGCCGGTCAACTGCTCGCGCAGCACGCGGTTGATCGCGTCGATCCGCTTCTGCATCCTGCGGAAGTGCGGCACCATCCGCGTGACGATCACGCCGACGGAACCGAGGAGCACGGGGATAGCGACGACCATGATCCACGAGAGCCCGACGTCCTGCTGGAGCGCCATGATGACGCCACCAATCGCCATGAACGGCGCCGAGATCATGAGCGTCGCCGACATGAGTACGAGCATCTGCACCTGCTGGACGTCGTTCGTCGTCCGGGTGATGAGCGACGGGGCGCCGAACTTCTGGACCTCGTTCTCCGAGAAACTGCCCACTCGGCCGAAGATCTTCGCGCGCAGGTCGCGCCCGACCTTCATCGCCATCTTGGCGCCGAAGTAGACCGCGGCGATCGCGCACACGATTTGCAGGAGCGACAGCGTGAGCATGATGGCGCCGTCGTGCCAGATGTGGGTGATGTCTCCCTTCGTGACGCCCTTGTCGATCAGGTCGGCGTTGAGGCTCGGCAGGTAGAGGTTCGCGATGGACTGCGCGAGTTGGAAGAGGACGACGCCCCACAGGAGGCGCCCGTAGGGGCGCATCGACGTGACGAGGAGTTTCCAGAGCATGGGCTAGCGGTCCTCTCGCGCGATCCCGCGCAGGATGAAGTCGACGAGTTCGTCGTCGGTGAGGCGTCGGGCCTCGTTGAAGGGGGGAATCTCCGAGGCGAAGACGATGAGGCGGATCAGGTGGGCCGCCGTGGTGGGGTCGAGGCGGAGGCGCGCGCTCTCGGTCTCGAGGACCCCCGCGACGATGCCGGCCATCTGGGCCTTCGCGAGGTGGGGGTCCGTGGCCGCGCCGGTGTCCGAGTGCTTGACGCCGTGGCGGTCGGGGCCGCCGAGCGCCTGCATGACGCCCATGATCCCGGTGAAGCGGCCCCGGAGGAGCTCCACTATGGTGCGCACCTTGGCCTCGAGCGTCGCGTCGTCGTCGATCGCCTCGATCGCGCGCTTGAACGGCGCAGGGTCCATGAAGCGTCGGACCGCCGCGAGGAGGAGCTCCTGCTTGTCCGCGAACGCGCGGAAGACCGTGCCCTCCGCGATGCCAGCGGCGTCGGCGATCTGCTTGGTCGTGACGCTCTGGCCGTGCTCGACGATGAGCGGGACCGCGGCGTCGAGGATCATCTCGCGGCGGTCGTCCACGGACAGCGCCGGGGCGCGGCGCTGGGCGGACGCGTCTTCTGCGAGGTCGGGCACGTTGGAGATACTACATGAGTGAGGACTCACTCATCGACGCGTTCGCCCACGGCGTAGGTGAGCGGCGCCCACCCCCTGTCCCGCGTCGACGGGGGCCGACGACACCACCGATGTTCGTCGCCGGGAATTCTTGGCACGACGGGTGTACAAAGGGAATCGGCACTCGTCGCACGGTGAGATGAGACTCGGAGGCGAGCGCGTTGAGGTACCTAGGGGTCTTGGCGGTCGCGCTGCTCCTTGCGGGGTGCAGCGCCAGCCGCGTCGAACCATCGCCAACCGATCCCTACCGGTCGGAGTTCGAACAGGCTATCGCCACCTCGTCGAGCGACTTCGTCAAGGAGATTCTCGCCGACCACACGATTACCCCCGCCGAGCTGGCCGAGTCGCAGAACTCCGTCTTTGTGTGCCTCCAGGACACCGGCTTCTACCCGCTGGTGACCACCGACGACGGCCGCCGTATGGTGAACATCCCTGCGGACGCGGGCCCGGAGTGCACCGACGCTTGGGACGGCGGGATCGAGCAGTTGTACTGGACCATCCGGACCAACCCATACCACGCGGACATGAACGAGCTGGTCGCCGCGTGCTTCGTGCGGTTGGACCTCGTCCCCGCCGACTTCACCGGCGGAGATCTCCAGGACCTCCTCGACCAGGAAGTGTCGTCTTACAGGCAGTTGGCGGACGGAACGAAGGTTGACGAGGTGCCCGCGCAGAATCCCGGCGGCTCCGCGTTTCCGTCCGGAATGATGATCCACGCTCCAGAGACCCAGGGATGCTGGGCGTCGCCCCTGACGACGGGCTTCAGTTAACCGAGCCCCAAGTCGGCGGCGTCGCGGGACCTCTCACGGGCGACGCGCTTGCTCTCTCGCTACCCGAGCACCTCGACGGACACCCCAGGCACCCGCTCCGTCGTGAGCACCGCGCGCCAGGTGTCGCCGCCGACGCCGTCGGCCCACGCGACCGGACCCGTCTCCAGCCCGGCGGCCGCGAGGTTCGTCCCGATCACGAGCACGGACGGCCCCGCGCCCGACACGACCGCCGCGAGCCCGTCCGCGCGCAGCCGCTCGATCATCGCGACCGCCTGGGGCATGTGGCTCGCGCGATAGCCCTGGTGGAGGCGGTCCTCGGTCGCGGCGAGCAACAGCTCCGGGTGGCCGGCGAGCGCGTGCACCAGCAGGGCCGCACGCGACGCGTTGAAGGCCGCGTCCTTGTGGGGCACCTGCGGCGGGAGCGCGGCGCGCGCCTCGGCCGTCGGCACGACGCCGTGGGGAATGAGGACGGCTGTCTGGATCCCGGGGGCGACGGTCAGCGGCGAGGCGTGGGCGCCGTCGGCGTCCTGCCAGCAGACCACGGCGCCGCCGTAGATGGCGGGCGCGGCGTTGTCGGGGTGGCCCTCGAACTTGGTCGCGAGGCGGAGGATCGCCTCAAGGCTGAGCTCTTCGGGATCCCCCAGCACTGCGCGCGCGGCGGCGAACGCGGAAACCACCGTCGCGGCGGACGAGCCGAGGCCCTGGCCGTGCGGGATCGCGTTGACGGCGTGGATCTCGAGGCCGGGGCGTTCCGACCCGAACGTGGCGAGCGCCTCGCGGAACGCGCGGACGAACAGGTGCGACTCGTCGGCCGGGACGCGACCGGCGCCCTCGCCCTCCACCTCGACCACGACGTCGGGCCGGGCGAGGAGGCTTACCTCGATCGTGTCGACGACGCCGAGCGCCATGCCGAGCGTGTCGAACCCGGGGCCGAGGTTGCCCGCGCTCGCGGGGACGGTGACCCGGACGCGGTCCGCGACGATGTTCACGGCCGCCGCCAGATCGCGAGCCGCCCCGCAGCGACGACAGCCCCGCTCAAGCACGCCCTCATCAAGACAGACCCAGCGCGTCGGCGGCCGCGGCGATGTCCACGGGAATCACGGTGGGGTCGAGCACGCGGCCGGCGAGCGCGGTCTCCGTGTCCTTGAGCCCGTTGCCGGTGACGGTGCAGGTGATGCGGGCGCCCTTGGGGACGTCCCCGGCCTCGGCGGCCGCGAGCAGCCCAGCCACCGACGCCGCGGACGCGGGCTCGACGAACACGCCGACCTCGGCGGCGATCATCGCCTGGGCCGCGAGGATCTGCGTATCGCTCACGGCGCGGATCCAGCCGCCGGACTCGTCGCGCGCGGCGACCGCGAGGTCCCACGACGCCGGGTTGCCGATGCGGATGGCCGTGGCGACGGTCTCGGGGTTCTTGATCGGCTCGCCCTTGACGAACGGCGCGGCGCCCTCGGCCTGCACGCCCCACATGCGTGGGGTGCGCGTGGCGGGCCCGCGCTCGGCGTACTCGCGGTACCCCATCCAGTACGCGCTGATGTTCCCGGCGTTGCCCACGGGCAGCACGTGGATGTCGGGCGCGTCGCCGAGCTCGTCGCATATCTCGAACGCGGCCGTCTTCTGCCCCTGGAGCCGGAACGGGTTAACGGAGTTGACAAGCGACACCGGGTAGGAGTCCGCGAGCGCCCGGACGATGTTGAGGCAGTCGTCGAAGTTGCCGTCCACCGCGAGGAGGATGGCGCCGTGGACGACGGCCTGCGCCATCTTGCCCGCGGCGATCTTGCCCTGGGGCAGCACGACGGCGCAGCGGAGCCCGGCCTTCGCGGCGTACGCGGCGGCGGAGGCGGAGGTGTTTCCGGTCGAGGCGCAGACGACGGTGGTCGAGCCCTCGGCGACGACCTTGGAGATGGCGGCGGTCATGCCCCGGTCCTTGAAGCTCCCCGTGGGGTTGGCGCCCTCAACCTTGAGCCACACGTCGGCGCCCACGCGGCGCGAGATGGCGTCGGCCGGTACCAAGGGCGTGCCGCCCTCGCCCAGCGTGATGATCGGGTCGCCCTCGGCGAAGGGCAGGTACTCCATGTATTCGCGGATGACCCCGCGCCACAGCTGCGCCACTACTCCCCCTCGATCCTCAGCACGGACAGCACCGCGTTGACCACGTCGCACTCGCGAATCTCGTCCACCGTGGCGTCGAGGTCCGCCTCGACCGCCTCGTGCGTAGAAATGACGAGGTGGGCGAAGGGCGCTTCGGCGGCTCGGGGCGGCTGGCGCACGGCCTCGATCGACACCTGGTGCTTGCCGAGGATCGCTGCGACCTTGGCGAGGACGCCCGGCTGGTCGAGGACCCGGAGCCGCATCTGGAACCGGGTCCGCGCCGCGCTCAGCGGTAGCACGGGGACGTCGACGTAGTTGGACTCGCGCGGGCCCTTGCCGCCGATCGCGAGGTGACGGGCCACGGAGACGATGTCTCCCAGGACGGCCGACGCCGTCGGCAGCCCCCCCGCGCCCTTGCCGTAGAACATGAGCTCGCCCGCCGCCTCGGCCTCGATGAAGACGGCGTTGAACGCGCCGCGAACGTTCGCGAGCGGGTGCGCGAGCGGCACGAGCGCGGGGTGGACGCGCACGCATACGCCAGCCTCGGTGCGCTCGGCGATCGCGAGGAGCTTGATGACGTGACCGGACTCCGCGGCCGCCGCGACGTCGTGGGGGGTGATCTCCGTGATGCCCTCGCGGTAGACATCCTCGAGCCGCACGCGCATGTGGAACGCGAGCGAAGCCAGGATCGCGGCCTTGGCCGCGGCGTCGTACCCCTCGACGTCCGCCGTCGGATCGGCCTCGGCGTAGCCCAGCTCCTGGGCCTCCTTGAGCGCGACGTCGTACGCCAGGTGCTTCGTCGTCATCTCGTCGAGGACGTAGTTGGTGGTGCCGTTGACGATCCCGAGGATCTTCTTGACCCGGTCCCCCGCGAGGGATTCGCGCACGGGGCGCACGAGCGGGATGGCTCCGGCGACGGCCGCCTCGAAGTAGAGGTCGGCGCCCGCGGCGTCCGCGGCCTCGTAGATCTCGGGGCCGTGCGCGGCAAGGAGGGCCTTGTTGGCGGTGACGACGGACTTGCCGCCGTTGAGCGCGCGAAGCAGTACGGTGCGTGCGGGCTCAATCCCGCCCATTAACTCCACGATGATGTCGGCCTCGGCGACGAGCGCTCCGAGGTCCGAGGTGAGCAGGGAGCGGGGGAGGTCGTCCTCACGCGCCTCGTCTGGATCGAGGACGGCGATGCCGACGATCTCGGGAATCGCGCCGATGCGCTGTGCGAGATCGTCCTTCTGCTCGATGAGAAGGCGCGCCACCTGGGAGCCGACGGTGCCGGCCCCGAGGATCGCGATACGCACGCGCCGCTGGTCATCTGCCACGGGCCAACTCTATCCGCAGTGCCGCGAGTCGCGGCGCCCCGGTAGGCTCCTGACAACGGCGCGGGGCGCCGCGAAATCGGGGAGGGCGCGTGGAAACTCCGTCGGAGCCGGCGAAGGTCCTCGCCGTGTGTACGGGCAACATCTGCCGCTCGCCCGCCATGGAGTTCTACCTCAAGCGCGCGTGGGGCGCCGCCGCCGCCGTCACCTCCGCGGGCACCATCGCCGCGACCGGCTGGCACATCCCCGCTCCGATGCGCGCGGTCGAGGAGGCCGCTGGACTGGTCGTTCCCGACCACGATCCCCGCCAGCTCGACGTGACCATCATCGAGGAGCAGGATCTCGTCTTGGTGTGCACCCAATCCCACAAGGACTGGATCGAGCGCCACGTGGGGGCCGTACCCCTCAACACCTTCCTCCTCACGGAGGCGGCCGCGCTTGCCGCCGTCGCGCGCAGGCCCGTGGGCGACTCCCTCGCCGACCGGATCCGCACGGCCGCCTCGCTCCTCAGCGCGGCGCGGTCCCTCGACGACAAGATGCACGCCGACGTCGAGGACCCCTACCTGCACGGCGACGAGGCCTACGTCACGGCCATGCGGGAGATCGCCGAGAACCTCGACGTGCTGATCGCGTGGGTGGGTTAGGGCGCCACGCCTTCTAGGGAGCCACGTCCCAGGCGAGCAGGTCCTCGATCGTGTCGCGGCGCACCAGCTCGTGAGCCGCGCCGCCCCTCACCGCGACGACCGCGGGGCGCAGGAGC
>JADGOS010000148.1 GCA_017882825.1 Demequinaceae bacterium
CGAGCGTCGCGCCGTTGGTCCACAGCCCCGGCACGAAGTACCCGCCCGCGTCGCCGTAGCGCCACGCCCAGAGCGCCCCGAGCCCCACGCCGACGACCCCACCAGCGGCCTGGGTCACCGGAGTTCGCTGGAAAAGGCGGATCGCGACCATGAGGACCACGACCGCGCACGCCGACAGCGTGGGGATGCGGAAACCGCTCCAGATGAGGTAGGCGGTCACGAAGACGACGCCGGGGGCGCTCGACTCGATCAAGCCTCGCGTGCCTCCGACGGAATCCCGAACCGAGAACTCCTCGCCCGCGACGGAGCGCCAGCCCGAGGCCGTCACGAGGTCGACCCGGATGACCCGAAGCCGCCGGCGCCGCGGTGGGAACCGGGGAGGGATTCGACGCGCGCGAAGGTCGCGCGCTCAACGGCCTGGATGACGAGTTGGGCGATCCGATCCCCCGCCTCGAGCGTCACGGCCTCCGTCGCGTCGGTATTGAGCAGGGTGATGGCGATCTCGCCCCGGTAGCCCGCGTCCACGGTGCCGGGGGCGTTGACGATCGTCAGGCCGTGCTTGGCCGCGAGTCCGGAGCGCGGGTGCACGAACGCGGCGTATCCGACGGGAAGCGCGATCATCAGCCCGGTGGGGACGGTGACCCTCTCCCCCGGCGCGATGGTCACGGGTACCCGGGTCGTGATGTCCGCCCCCGCGTCGCCCGGGTGGGCGTAGGTGGGGAGCGGAACGTCCGGCGCCGTCGTGGAGACCAGGACGACGATCGGGGAGATCCCACCGGGGGTCTTCCCCCCGGGGGTAACCGCGCCAGCCGTCATCGCACCGCGCGGAAGGGGCAATGCCCCTAGGCCGCGCACTCCGAGCAGATGGGGTGGTTGTTCTCCCACGCCGCGAGCTGCGACCGGTGGTGCACCAAGTAGCACTGCATGCAGGTGAACTCGTCCTGCTGCGGGGGAAGGACGCGAACGGAGAGTTCCTCGCCGGACAGGTCCGCGCCGGGCAACTCAAACCCCTCGGCGGCCTCGACCTCGTCCTCGTCGACCACGCCGGAGGACTTGTCGGCGCGCCGCGCCTTCAACTCCTCGATGGAGTCGGCGGAAATGTCGTCGTCGGACTTCCGTGGGGCGTCGTAATCGGTGGCCATCGGTGGTGCGTGCTCCTTCATCGGGGTCCACGGTACTGAATGCTCTGGGCCCGCGGTTTGTTCCCGCAGGGCACGCATTCTGCCTCAATTCCCGAGAAAATCAAACTCCTATCTTCGGCGTGGCCCACATCGTGCGGGCGCCAGCCCCCGAAAGGGCCTCATGGAGGGCCTCAAACGTCTCCGGGCGTGCCGCCATCGCGAAACTCGGGTCGGGCGGAGCGCCGTCCCAACCCTCCACCCGGACGCCCGCCTCGCGCGCGATGAGGGCCCCCGCCGCGAAGTCCCAGGGGTTCAGGCCGTGCTCGTAGTACGCGTCCAGGTTGCCCGCCGCGACGTAGCAGAGGTCGAGGGCGCAGCTCCCGAGTCGGCGAATGTCGCGTACCTGCGGGAGCATCCTCGCCGCGACCGCGCCCTGGATCGCGCGACGCTCGGCGATGTACTGGAACCCCGTTCCGAGCAGGGTCCGCGACAGGATCGGGCCCGGTCGCCGCACGATCCGCGCGGGCTCGCCGCCCGGCTCCTGGATCCACGCGCCGAGGCCCCGGCCAGCCGAGTAGAGCCTGCCGGTGCCGCCCTCGAAGACGGCGCCCGCCTCCATGGTCCAATCGCGCGGGTCGGATGAGCCGCTCACCGCGGCCACCGAGACCGCGTAATGCGGAAGGCCATACAAGTAGTTGACGGTGCCGTCGATCGGGTCGAGCACCCACGTCACGCCGGAGGTTCCGGCGGTGTCGGCGCCCTCCTCGCCGAGCACGGCGTCGTCCGGCCGGAGCGCGAAGAGGCGTTCGCGCAGAAGCCCCTCCGCGGCGATGTCGATCGCGGTCACGGGGTCGATGTCGCTCGACTTGGTCGTGGCGACGGTCACGTCCCCCGTGCGCGCGCGGACGATCATCTCGCCGACCTCGCGTGCCAGACTCCGGGCGATCTCGAGCAGTTCGCTGGGTTCAGTCATGCCCCCATCGTGCCGCATTACCCGCGTGCCTCCGCCGCGGGCGCACCGATGCGTGACACCCTGACGGCATGACGCACGTGCGGCTCGTGGGTCCGGCAAACGACGGACACGATCTCCTCGTCTCCACCGACGGCGGGGATGAGTTCATGCTCCCGGTCACGGAGGAGCTCAAGCGGGCCGTCGCGCGCGCCGAGGGTGGCGCCGAGGGCGAGGCGGCCTCGCTGACCCCCAAGGAGATCCAGCGGCGCATCCGCGCGGGATTCACCGCCGAGGAACTTGCGGAGCTCGCGGGCGTGCCGCTCGCCAGCATCGAGCGATACGAGGGACCGATCCTGGCCGAGCGCGCCTACATCACCGAACTTGCGCGGGCGACGCGCGTAGGGCGAGAGACCGGCGCGCCGACGCTCGGCGAGGTCGTGACCGACCGGCTCGCGGCGCGGGGCATCCCGGCCAAGGCGCTGACATGGGACGCGTTCAGGGTCGCGCCGGAGCCGTGGCGGGTGGTCGCGCGATTCCTGGAGGGCGCGCGCACGGTCGAAGCCGTCTGGACGTACCACCACGCCGCGCGGAGCATCGTCGCCGACGACGACCGCTCGCGGTGGCTCACCGAGACCGAACTGATGGACCTGGCCGCTCCCCCGCGGGCCTTCGCGCGGCTGGAGGCGTCTTCGGCGCTCGAGGACCTCCCCGAGTCCCCGCGCGCCGGCGGGCACCTGCGCGCGGTCGGCGCCCAGCGCGCGCCCGCGCCAACAACCCCCTCGACCGAGGATCTCCTGGCGGACCTCCAGTCCAAGCGCGGCACCCGCGAGGTGGTGGACCTGGACGAGGACGACGAGGTGTTCGAGGGCTTCGGCCCGCTCAACGCTCGCGCGGCCGAGTTCTCCGTGGCCTCGGGTGGCGAAGGCCTGTCCGCCGAAGGGGCGGCCTCCTCGGATCCCGGCGACGCTACGGCGCCCGGCTCCAACACTGCGGGCCCCCGCACTGGCGCCGCGTATGCTGCCACATCCCCGGCCGGCGCTGCCCGCGCGTCGGGCGCCCGCTCCAAGCGCAACGGCCGCGCGCACGTCCCCAGTTGGGACGAGATCGTCTTCGGCGCCAAGGGCGACTAGCCGCGAGGGTTCCCCGCCCCGCGGGCGACTAGCCTGCCGCGC
>JADGOS010000064.1 GCA_017882825.1 Demequinaceae bacterium
GTGGCGGCGGGAACGCCGAAGAAGGTGGGGTAGAGGAGCACCGTCGCCCCAGGGGCTACGCCCTTGACGCCGATGCCCCCAGGGTAGCCCGCCCCGCTCCCCACGATCAGGGACACGACCTCGGTGCCGTGGGACGCGACGTCCCAATCGGTGGAGGTCCCGGGCAGCGGCGCCCCAGAGGCGTCACGGCAGAAGGAGTCCTTCACCACGATGTTCGCACCCTGAAGGGTGGGGACCTCGAGGTTGATGGGGTTATCGAGGATCGCAATCGTCACGCCCGCACCCGTGATGCCCGAGGCATGAACGGCGGGCAGCCCCAGGGCATCGAAATACCACAGCCCGTCCTCGGGAGTGGTGGGGTTCATCGGGTCCGCAACGGCGGCGCCCCCAAGCCCCACCACTGCCAGGCCGGTCGCAATCAGGCCTACGAGCACGCGCGTCGAACCAGCACGCCCCGCACGACCACGCCCTGAACCAGCACGCCCCGCATGACCACGCACCGATGGCATCATTCGTGACCCTCTTCCTTCGCTCAGCCCGGCTCCCCGATCTCGCGCCCCGGTCGCCCTTGCCTCACCCTAGCGACGCGCCCCACCGCGCCGCAAAAGATAGGGGCGAGTTCTTGCCCGCGACGTTGCCACTGGCGGCACGGCCGCTCCCGACACGGCGCACGAGTTCGCCAGGCGTCCCCGTCGCAGTTGCGCGGCCCCGACGGTCAGCCGTTCGACTCGGGCGCCGCGTGGACGAGGCTCTGGTCGAAGTCGCGTGTGAAGGTCTTCCTGAAGTCCTCCGCCGTCGCGTTGGAGACCCTGAGCGCGTTGACGTTACGGATGTCGAACTGAAGCCCGGGGACAGAGCCGCCTGGGGTGGAGTAGTTGATGCCAATCTTCGTAGCGCCGTCGGCGCTGACGGCGTGGGCATCGGGCCCGTCGGAGGGTTGCGCGGTCGCATGGGAAACGGTGAAACCCGCGTCGACGAGAGCCTGCTCCAATTCGGCCTGCGTCGGCTCGGGTCCAGCCATCGTGCCGTGAACCGTGAAGAACACGTAGGGCGTTGACCCCTCGCTGCCACCGTTACGCTCGGCGAGGGTGTACACCTCCGTGAGGGTCGCCCCGAGACTCCCGGCAATCGCGGGAAGGGTCGCCTCGGCCACGTCGAGAACCTCGTTTGCCACCCGATCGAGGTCCGCCCGCGTATCGGTCGGGCCCATGCACCCGGCCAGCGTGGCGACGCCTACGAAGAGTGACGCCAGGGCACGCATCAGGGAACGCCTCATTGTCGCCTCCCGCGTATGTCGTCGGCGTCGACGGTGGGCGAGGGAGTCCGGCTAGCCTCCGGGTCTATCGGCGACGAGTACCACGGATCGTACGTGTGCTCAGCGAGGTGGACCTCGTCGTAGTCCCCCACGACGATCTGGCCCATGTTGAAGATGGCCTCGGTGCCGCGGTCGTAGTACTTCACGTGGTCTTCCGTGTTGCGGAAGTCGGGATTTCGGGTCTCGTCCTCGGCTTGGAAGCGCGTGGCGCCGAAGTCGTCCTCCGCGACGTCGTTGCCCAGCCCCGCCCCGAAGAGGGTGTGTCCACCCACCCACCCGTCGTCGGCGAGCGCCGCGACCAGGTCTCGGCTCGAGTTGCCCGCCCATACCTGAGGAACATTGAGTTCCGACGCGTGATCGACTCCGCCGCCCGCGCCCGGGCTCCCGATCAGCACCAGATTCTCGGCATCGAGCCCCGCGTCAGAGGCGGCGTGGGCCGACGTGGTGGAGCCGTACGAATGGCCGATCACGGTCATCAGCGGGGGGTCGCCCGCCCGACTCGCCTGGAGGCCGCTCACGTAGTCCGAGAGTCGCTCCCCGCCGGCGATCGCGGCGGACTCGGTGACCGTATTGCCAAGGTCGTCGCCGCTCGGGGCGTCGTAGCCCATCCACGCGATGGTCGCGGTGGTGCTGTTCGGATCCGAGAGCCGGGCGGATTCGTAGAGGTTCCGCGCCTCTTCCGAGTAGCGCTGAGCGGACGTGCCCTCCGTATTGATTCCGGGGACGCCCACCGACACGTTATCGGCGGTGTCCGGATCGCCGATCGCGATAGCGATCGCCCCATCGTTCCCGAAGGCTGCGGGCTGATACAGAAGCAAAGAGGCGGGGATCGGCTCCCCCGTAATTGGGTCGATCGTGGTCGGATCGCTACCGTCGTAGTCCTCGCACTCGGCCAGGGTGTCACGCGCGGCGTAGATGTTGTCGCGGGTCGCCAGTTGCTCCGCGGTGAACACGCCCGTCTCTTCCGCAATCGCCAGCTCCGCGAGGTCTCTGTCCAGCATCATCCGGTTTGCCTGGTCCCGGACGGACGCGGACAAGCCGTCCGCCGCCCCGATCACCTCCGGATACGCGGCGATGAGCGCGAACCGCTCGGCCTCGGTCAGGCCAGCCCACCAGTCCGCGACTTGCCCCGGCGTCGAGCCCTGCGTTGGCGATCCCGGCCGGGTCAGCAACGACTCCGCGACGTCGCTTCCCACCACCCGGCGGGCGGACTCGACGTCGCCGTACGGCGCGAGCGCCGCCCGGAGCGCGGTGTTGTTCGCCTCGACCAGCCGCTCAAGATTCGAGCACTCAGCGTCGTAGTAGCGGGCGATCTCATACCCAAGGTCGTTCGCGCGAGCGTGAAGTTCCGCCTCCTGCTCCTGGGTGGCGCGATCGACGTCGTCCTTCAACTGGTCCAGTTGGGTCTTCAGCGAGTTGCGCGTCGCCGTCAGCCCGTCGTGCTGGTACTTCAGCCGGGCGAGCGTGTCTCCGTAGTCCCACATCGCCTTCGCCGCCGCTCGCAGGGTCAGGGAAGCGGTCGCCGCGTTCTCGCCCGCTCGCTCCACCCGCACCCGGTAGGCGTCCGCGGACTCACCCGCCCAGCCGTCGAGTGTGCTCTGCGCATTCGCGACGGTGTCCACGTCATCAAGGGACGACGACGCCCGGAGGATGTCGTTCGCGCAGTCATTGACCTGGGCCGGGTCACCCGGGACCGGCGGCACGGCCCGAGGATAAGCCGGAATGGAGACGGTCACGAGAGGCCCGGCTTGCCGCCGAAGCCGAAGGGGTTGAGGTCATTCGACACCTGCGTCTCGAACAAGCCGAAGCGGTTGCGGAACTCCGCGAGGCCGGTAGACACGTCGTCGACGTTCGACGAAATCTGCTTCGCCACCGCCGACCACGTGGCGAGGAAGGTCGCCAGATCGGGTTGGACCTCGGGGTCGAACCCTGCGGTGTTGGCGTCGGCCACCGCCGTGGCGGCCTGGGAGGCCCCCTGAGACTGCTCGAGCCAGGTCTGTGCCGCGCGTCCCAGCGTGAGCGGGTTGACCTCGACGGTGTCAAACACGATCTGCTCTGACCAGGGTCTCGGCATCGACGGGGTCCACCAGGATCTCTGCGCCGGTCACGCGCACCGTGACCCAGCCTTCGATCACCGTGACCCGCATCAGCGCGTCCTGGGCGCGGGCGTCGATCCACACCACGTCGCGGTCGGGACGATGCGCCGCGGTCCAGCCGAGCCGCCCCAGGCGCACGGCGATCAGTTCGCCGTCCACGGGAGTGGATTCGGTGGCGGCAGTCCTCAGTTGGAGTTGCGGACGGACGCGCGACTCGCCGCGGCGTTGCCACCCGCCGGTCGTCGCGTCCGAGTCCGCGTCCGGGCTCGGGTTCGCTCCCGGGTTCGCGTCCGGGCATCCCATCATCTCGGCGACCAGCGCGAGCCTGCGCCTCAGCGCCGCCATCGCCTCCCGCGCCTCGTCGAGCGGGACGCGCGGCGCGTTCTCCTCGGCGGCCCGGGCCTCGGCGGCCTCGGCGGCCAACTTGTCGGCGTCGCGCGGCGGCGCTTCCGGCAGGAGCACCAGCGTCACCTCCGGGTGCGCCGCGCGGAAGGTGGCCCACATGGGGTCGCTCGGACCGTCCGGGGGCGGGGCTTCGCGCGTCTCGTCGGCCATGCCGGGAGTCTAGCGGCGGCGGCGCGCACTCGCCTGGGGAAGCCCCGCGCGCATCGGGCGGTCTCTATCCCGCGACACGCCAGCGTCGTCGCGCGTATAGTCTGCGAGTGAGCCCAGGGGAGGCTCCCCCGCACCTGGGGCGATTCCCACTCGTGGAGGAGTTGCCGTGAGCCAGATCGCCGCCGCACCCAGCGCGATGGTGCGCATCTCGGTGCTCAGTGAGGATCGGCGCCTGGACGTCGGAATCCCGGCGAGCCTCCCGCTCGTGGAACTGATGCCCGGGTTCGCCCGCAGCCTCGGCGTGCTGGACCCCTCGCTCGTTCACGGCGGCTACGCGCTTCGCCGCGCGGACGGCACCACCCTCGACCCCAGCCTGAGCGCCACGGCCCAGGGCGCCCGCGACGGCGACCTTCTCACCCTCGTTCGGGGAACCCAACTCGCCGAACCCCGCATCTACGACGACGTGACCGAGGCCGTCCTCGACGCGACCTCCGAGCGCCAGCGGCCGTGGCTCCCGAGCGACAGCGCGCGCACGGCGCTCGCCGTCAGCCTGACGTTCCTCGCCCTGTGCGCGGTCCTGCTGTTCAGCGCGGGCCCGACGGTCCGCCTCGGCGTGACCATCGCCGGGGGAGCCGCCGTGGTCTTGCTCGCCGCCTCCGCGACGCTCGGGCGCCTCGGACAGGTGGAATCCGGACACGCCCTCGGCCTGTCCGCGGCCGTCTTCGCCGCGCTCGGCGGGTACCTGGCGGTCCAGTCCGGCCCGGCCTGGGGCTGGCCGCTCGCCGCGGCCGCGGGTGGGGCGGTGGTGGTCGGGGGAATCGCGCTCGCCCTTTCACCCCAGCGGCCCGAGGTCAACCTCGTCCCGATCGCGTGGGGCGCCTTCGTCCTCGTCCCCGCCGTCATTACGGGCCTCTCGCCCGACGCGGCCGTGCCCGCGTACGCAATCATGGTTGCCGTCGGCGGCGCCCTGGGCAACCTGCTGCCGTGGCTCGCGTTCAGTTCGACCCGCATCCGGGTCATCTCGCCCCAAAGCGACCAGGAGGTCTTCGCGACACCCCCGCCCATCGAGGCGTCCCAGGTCAAGGCGCGCGCCGCCGCGGGGGCGCGCGTCCTCAGCGCGCTGCGCATGGCGCTCGGCCTCGCGATCCTGCTCGCCACGCCCCTCGTCGCCTCGAAGTCCGTCGCCGGGGTGGCGCTGACCGCCTTCGTCTTCCTCGGGATGATGTTCCAGTCCCGCCAGGCGTACGCGCGCGTCGCCGTGCTCATCGTGATGGCGATCGGCGCGATCGGGCTCGCGGCCACGTGCCTCACGGTCGCGTTCTCCCAGCCCGACCTCCGTCCCGCCGTCTTCGTGGTGGTCCTGGTCACCACCGCGCTGTTGATTGTGCTGACGCTGCTGAGCCCGGGCGCGCGCCTGCGGCTGGCGCGGGTGGCCGACACCGTCGAGGTGATCCTGCTCGCGCTGGTCCTGCCCCTGGGCGCCGTGGCCGCCGGCTGGGTATAGCGCGTGGCGACCAAGAAGGACCTCATCGAGGCCCAGGGTTTCAGTCGTCGTCGCCTCCTCACCGCGTTCACCAGCGGAGCCCCCGGCGGCAAGGAGCTCGACCCCGCCAAGCCCCTGCGGGCCGTGATCGCCGGGGTGGTCCTCACCGCGATGCTCGTCGTCGGCGGCCTGTTCTACGGGATGGTTCGACCGGGGCTCCCCACTGGCTGGGAGGACAACACCCTCTTCCTCGTCAAGGACACCGGGGCTCGCTACCTCTCCTCGGGAGGCACGCTCTACCCCGTGCTCAATGCCACGAGTGCGCGCCTCGTCATACCCGCGGACAAATACCGCGTAGTCACCACCGACAGCTCGACCATCGCGAAGATCCCGGTCGGACCCTCCATCGGCATTGTGGGGGCGCCGGACGACGTGCCGCCCGCCGCGGGCCTCGTGCCCGACGGCTGGACGGCCTGCGCCGTCGACGGTCGGGTGGCGCTCTCCATTCCCGGCGACCCCACGGTAGCGGCGACGACCGGCGGCGCGCTCGTGGTGAGCGATGGCGTGCGGTACGTCATCGCGGGACAGACCCGCTATCGCGTCAGCGAGGACGACGCCGACGCCGTGCTTCGGGCGGTGGGCCTCGCCGCCGAGACTCCGCTCGAGGTGGATAGCCGGTGGCTGAACTTGTTTGCCGACGGCACGCCGCTTACGCCGATTGTCGTGCCCGACGCGGGGAAGAAGATCGAGGGCGTGCCCTACGCCGTCGGCGCCGTGGTTCAACCCCAGGGAACCACCACCCTGTTCCTCATCACCCCCGCTGGCGAACTCGCCGCCATGAGTCCGCTGTCCTATCAGCTCTACTTGCTCGGCACGGGCGCACTGCTCGGCGGCCAGCGCGACGTTGCCCCCGGGGACATCCTCTCGCTCCACAACGCCAAGGCGCGCGCGGGGGCGAGCGATTGGCCGAATGATCCCGTCTTGTCGCTCGGCACCTCCACCCCCTGCGCCATCCTGAGCCACGACTCCGCCGGGGTGCCGACGACCACGCTGGCCGCAACCGACACCGCGCCCGCCGCGCCCGGCGTCACCGTGGCGGTCCGCTCGGGGGCCCTCGTGGCTGCGGGGGGCGCGGGAACGCAGGCCGCGCGGTCGCTCGCGGTGATCGACGAGAGCGGGCAGGCCTACCCCCTCCCGGGGGCGGACGCCGAGACTCTGGCCCGACTCGGGTACGCCGACGTTCCCGTCGCGGCGGTGACGAACGCGTGGATGCAGTTCTTCGTCTTTGGCCCCGACCTTACGGTCGAGGCGGCCCGAACCACACCCGGAGGCGGGCAACTCGCGCCGAGCGGGACGGCTTCGAGCGGTCCCGCCGCGACGCCTGCGCCCGCGGCGACGCCCGCCCCCACCCCGGGCGCTGCGGCGACTTCGGGCGTCGTCGCGGACGCCGCGCCGTCCGGCGACGCCTGCAAGGCGGGAACGGTGGCGTGGTCCACGGACACCCCAATCGCGCTCGGCGTTCTGCAGAGCACCGAGGTCTGGGCGCGCGCGACGGGGGCGGGCGTCCTCGTCGCCGTCGTCGACTCGGGCATCGACGCGAACAATAAGCACCTCGCCGGCATCGTCGTCGACGGGGTGAACCTCGTTCCCGACGGGGAGCGCGGCGACGGCATGAGCGATCTGGCCGGGCACGGCACGGCCATCGCCGGACTCATCGCGGCCCAGAAGATCGATGGGTCAGGGGTGGTTGGCCTCGCGCCCGACGCCCGGCTGCTTTCCGTGCGCGTCGACCGTGGCACGGACACGGAATCCATCAAGGCGGGGTTCGGGCCGACGTCGTCGCGGGTTTCCGAGGGCATCCGATGGGCCGTCGATCACGGCGCCACGGTCATCAACGTGTCGCTCAGCGTCGACGCGGGCGACGCGCAGATGCGCGATGCTGTCACCTATGCGGCGGATCGAAGAGCGCTCGTCGTCGCGAGCGCGGGCAACCGCACGACGGCCGCGAACATCGCCGATTCTCCCCGCTACCCCGCGGCGTACCCCGGCGCGCTCGCGGTGACCGCGGTCAACGCCCAGGGCATCGCCACCGACGACTCGATTCACGGCCCGCACGTCGAGGTCGCCGCCCCAGGGAGCGACATCCTCACCTCGACCAGGGGCGGCGGCGACTGCCTGTACGCCACCCAGACCGCTTCCTCGAGTTACGCCACGGGCTACGCGAGCGCGGCGGCGGCGCTCGTCGCCCAGGCGTACCCCGACGAGACCCCCGCCGAGTGGGAATACCGGCTCGAGGCGAGCGCCACCCGCACCAACCCGGATGCCCGCGACGACCGCGCGGGCTGGGGGATCATCCAGCCGCTCGACGCGATCACCCTCGTGCCCGGAAGGGACCAGCGCGGCCCCGAGAACCCGTTTGTCGTGGCTGCCCCCGTCGTCGCCCATGCGGGTGGGGTGGTGCTCCATCCGGAGAACGTCGCGTCGCCCCTACTGTCCACGCGCGATGCCATGCTGCTCGCGGTGATCCTTGCGGCCATCGCGGCGGGCGCCCTCGGCATCCTCGCGACCTATCGTCGGCGTAGCGAGGCACCCGTTCCCGCCGTCGCGAATCGCCCCGGGATTCTCGACGAACGCCGCAACACCACGACCCGCATCGTCCCCAGGGCGACGGGCGGCTCTTAGAACGCTGCCCCTCGGACGCGGCCCCTAGAACGCTGCCTCTAGAACACCGCGAGCGCGATGAGCGTCAGGCCCACGACCGACACCACACACACGGCCGCGAACGCGATGACGGCAGTCCGGGCCGTCCGCTGGCCGCGGCGAAGCACCGAGGGCATGAAGGGCGCGGCGGCGCGGGTCGCCGCGGGACCCTCGATCACCTGCGCGGGGGCGGCGGGGAGGTCCGGGATCGCGCGCGGCGCGACTGTGACCTCGGCGTTGGGGCCGATCGCATCGATCGCGCGCGGGCCGAATCCCTCCGGGACGGGGGGTAGCGCGATTCCGCGCCGCCTCTTGGAGGCGGGAGTGCGCGCGAGCGACGCCTTGCCCGGCTTGCGGCCCACGACGACGGTGTGATCCTCGCCGTCATCGTCAGCGGCGGCCTTTCGCGCCCGCTTGACTACGACGGTGTGCTCGGTCTCGTCGACTTCGGGATTAGCGCTGGATTCAGCGTCGTCGCGGGCGGCGGCCTTGCGCTTGCCCCTGACGACGACCGTGTGCTCGTCCTCGCCGGCCTCGGCGCCGGCGTTGGCCTCGGCCTTGGGCTTGCCTCGGACGACGACCGTGTGCTCGTCCTCGCCGACCTCGGCGCTGGCGACGCGGTCGACGACGAACGTGTGGTCGGCCTCGTCCTCGCCGGCCTCCTCTTCCCCGCCTGCGTCCCCGCCTGCCGAGCGGTCGACGACGAACGTGTGGTCGGCCTCGTCGTCGGGCTCGTCGGGCTCGTCGGTGAGGTGCCTTTCGCTTGTCATCATGGCTCCCTAGACCGAGAGAGTGTCTTCGAGATCGGCGGCCACGGACGCGGGCACGCCGGTGGTGTAGTCCCCAAATGCCGAATGGCCGCCCGCGACCACGTCAATCACCATGACGGTGACGTTGTCCCTGCCGCCGTTGGCCTTCGCGCGGTCGACAAGCATCTGAGCCGCCGCCTCCGGCCTTCCGTTCATCGTGAGGATGGCACGGATCGACTCGTCGTCGACCTCGCCGTGGAGGCCATCCGAACACAAGAGAAAGCGTTCGCCCGTGACGACCGGAACGAGCCAACTGTCGGCGAGGCTGTCGGCCGACCCGATGGCGCGCGTGATGACGTTGCGGCCGCCGAAGGTTGCGAAATCCTCCGGGGCGAGCTCTCCACGCTCGATGAGCTCCTGCCCGAGCGAGTGGTCGGTCGTCAGTTGCTCGAGTTCGCTGCCCAGATGGCGATAGACCCGGGAGTCGCCGACGTTGAACACCAACCAGAACGGCTTGCCGTCGCCGTGCCGGACCAGGACCATTCCGGTCGCGGTACTGCCCGTGCCTCGCTCCGTCGTCTCGGAGACCACCGCGACGCGGTCGTCGGCGTCGACGAGGGCGTCGTGGACTTCGGAGAACTCCGCGTAGTCAGTTCCGACGAGGCGATCCTCGAAGGCCGCCACAACCGCGGCGCTCGCGCGGTCCCCGCTCTCGTAGCCGCCCATGCCGTCGGCGACGACGAACGCGGGGCCTCCCACCAAGAAGGAGTCCTCGTTGACGGGGCGGACAAGTCCGACGTCGCTCACGGCCGCGACGTTGAGCCGCACCGCGCCGACCGCGAGGGTTGTCACGAGTTGGCGTCCTCGAAACTGATCGACATTCCGACCTTTCCGAGGATGAAGCGGCCCCGAACGGGCACCGCCGCGCCGGGATCGAGCAGCGTCTCGCTGCCGTCGGCCTCGACGATGAGCACCCCGTTAGTCGAGTTGAGGTCGGTGATGGTCCACTCGTCGTCGACGAGGTCGAGCCGCGCGTGCACCTTCGAGAGCGTTCGCGTGGCGTCGGGGACGGACAGCGCGTGGGTGTCCGGGGACGTCGACGTGGGCTTGCGCCCCAGAAGGACGTGCGCGGTGGGGAGAGGGAGCGGCGCCGTGCCGTCGACGTTGAGCGTCCATCGGATGCGGGGACGGCGGTCGACGGCGACCGTCTCGCCGTACTCGTCGTCATCGTCCTCAGTCGGTTCCGTGGGTGTCTTCGGCGGAGTTGGGGATGCCGTTGGGGTGACGGGCGCAGGGGCGGGCGCAATCGGCGCGGGCGTGGTCGGCGCGGGCGTGGTCGGCGCGGGCGTGGTCGGGGCAGGCGCTGGCGAAATCGGCGCCGGCGAAATCGTCGCGCGCGCGGCCTTGGCCGGGATCGCCCCGGCCGCCAGCCTGTCCGCGGGGTCGGGCGCCCACGGGTTGTGTACCACGATGGGAGCGGCAGTTC
>JADGOS010000149.1 GCA_017882825.1 Demequinaceae bacterium
TGTGCGTCACCATGACGACGCTCTGGCCGAGCTCGCGGCACGCCTGGCGCAGGTGCGAGAGGACCTCGGCGCTCGCGTGCGTGTCGAGGTTGCCGGTGGGCTCGTCGGCGAGGACGACGTGCGGCTTGGTGATGAGCGCGCGAGCGATCGCGACCCGCTGCTGCTGGCCGCCCGAGATCTCGTAGGGCCGCCGCGCGAGCTCGTTCCCGATCCCGAGCATCGTCACGAGCTCGTCGAGCCACTCCTCGTCGAGCGGGATGCCGTTGAGCCGAAGCGGAAGGATGATGTTGTCGCGCCCGCTCATCGTCTGGAGCAGGTTGAAGCCCTGGAACACGAAGCCGATGACGCGGCCGCGGACCCGCGCCGCCTCCTTGTCGGGAAGCGCCGTCAGGCGCTCGTCGCGGATCCATACGTCGCCCGAGTCCGGCTTGTCAAGCCCCGCGAGCAGATGGACCAGCGTCGTCTTCCCCGACCCCGACGGACCCATGACGGCCGTCAGCATCCCCTCGGGAAGGTCCAGATCGACGTGGTCCACCGCCGCGATGGCGGCGTCGCCCGTCCCGTACGTCTTGGTCAGGCCCCTGGCCTTGACCGCGATCGCCGGGCCGGGTGCGGCCTGCTTCTTCACCATGCGCCCGACGCTACGGGCGTGCGCTGGCGCGGCGCATCGGACTACGGGATGGAAATCGGCGATACCGAGGTATCGGCAAGGTCCCCCTCACCCGCGGTCGCACGACCTACGCGGCCGGGTCGAGGACCCTTCCCACGAACAGCACGGCGCCGGTGGCGTTGTCGCGGATGAGGTAGAGGAACGGCCGGTCGACGGTGAAGGGCGTCGGCTCCACGGGCATCCCCGTAGCGTCCATCATGATCGCGGTGGCCGCGGCGGCCTCGGTCCCCTCTTCGTTGACGATGATCTTCGCGGCGTGGATCGCGTCCGCAACCTCGATGTCCTTGCCGATCCCGTCGAGCCCACCCGAGCGGAAGAGTCCCGTGACGCCGAGGTCGCCCTCGATCACGTCCTTGAGGCCGATCTGGCTCTCGCTCTCGAACTTGGGGAAGGCGAGGTCGAGCGTGGCGGGCTCGAGCGCGGCGTCGACGCTGGAGACGAAGTCCGTCCCGAGCCCCGCCTCGATCTGGGCGTAGTTGCCAGCGTCGGGAACGATGACGAGCATCGAGAGGTCGCTACTCGCGTAGGGGAGGTCGACGGCGGAGTAGCCATCTCCGAACGCGGCGGACGCGTGGAGCGCGCCGTCGTGCATGTACGACGCGGTCGTGGTCGTGCCGTCGAGGCGGGTGAAGGTTCCGTCGGAAGTTGCACCCGGCTCGAACGGCGTGGCCCACGACGCCTTGAGGTAGAGGGCGTTCACCAGCACCAGGCGCGTCATGTCGTCGATCGAGCCGTCGGGGATCAGGTCGGGGATGAGGCCCTTCGTGCGGTCCTTGACCCACCCGTTGATGTTCTTCCGCGAGCCGTTCGGGTCGCCGACGAAGTCCGCCGGCTCGATGCCCGCGCCGAACCACTTCTGCAGGTTGTCGGCATAGGCGGGAACCACGGAGTAGGTCTTCTCCTGGTACGCGCGGTTGGCGATGGTGACCGTCGGGGGTGCTGGCGGGACGTAGTCGAACTCCGACGTGGGCTTCGGCTGTGGACCGGGGTCGCTCTCCGTCTTCTGCGACAGGGTGTTGAAGGCAGCCCACCGCGCGTCGCCGGAGACGGGGTAGCGGAAGAGGCCGTCGAGCGCGTCGGACACGGTCCCGCTCGCGCCGAGATCGAGCATCCCGAAGGCGAGGCCGATCGAGATGGGCGAGAGGACGATGTCGCCCTCGGACTTCTTTGCGACGGCGTGGAAGATGTCGTACGCGGCGTCGTTGAGGCCGACGGCGACGGAGGGCGCGTCGATCGAGTTGGCCGCGGGGCGCGCGACGACCGGATCCTGGTAGCCGGTGCCGGAGCACGCGGCGAGGGCGAGCGTCCCCGCGAGCGAGAGCGGGACGAGCGGACGAAGTTTCATGAGATCCCCTTGGTCGTGCGCCAATCCTCCCGCAGGTTCAACGCTTGCGCGCCCGGAATCGTTGGGTCGGTAAGCGTCGCGCTTTGGGGCGGGGGGCAGGGGACCGCCTTGAACGCGCTGCTCGCCGCTAGGGCGACGTGAGGGCGAGGGACACGTCGGCCTTGCCGATCGCCGTGACGCCGTCGGGGCCGTAGGCGGTAAGCGGCTCCTGCTGGACGCCCGTCGGCGTGAGCGTGACGGCGGCCCTCACGGTGAGTTGGTCGAACGAGATCCAGCCGATGCGCCCGTCCGTCATGGTGACGGGCACCATCGTCGGAATCTCGAGGCCGCGCATGCCCATCGCCGTGCCGTCCTTGCCGATGGCGATCGTCGGGTCGATGCGGTCGGCATAGACGGCATAGAGCCGCCAGTGCGAACCCGCGTCAACGTCGACGGCGACGCCCACCGCGGGGTCGATCGGGTCCAAGACCTGTGCGTTGTGCGGGTCGAACGCGTCCGTCAGCGGCAGCGGTCCGCCGCTGGTGATCGGCTGGACGTCGGTACGGGGGCCGATGCCGATGCCGCCTCCCGGGGTCAAGCACCGCGTGGAGTCAAAGCACGTGAGCTCGACGAGCGCGTAGGTTGCGCCGGCGGGCGCGGGGGGGAGGGGGACCGTGGCCGGCCCCACGCCACTCACGATGTACGGCGGAGCGAGCGGCTGATCCGCGCGGTCACCCGCAGGACGCAGGCCCGCGACCGCGGCGGCGCCGCCTCCGAGGAAGAGGAGCGCGGTCGCGGCGATCGCGACGGTGCGGCGGCGACGCCGTCGGGTGGGCGTCGCGTCGGCGTAGGTCACGAGTTCCCGCCGCAAGGCGGTCACGAAGGCGGGATTCGGAGCGGTGATCATGGTCACGGTCCTTCGGTAAGGGGGGTGAGGGTGACGGCGGTGTCGGATGTCGCTCGGGACGAGTCCGCGAGGCGACGTCGAATGCGTTGCCATCGGGAGCGCGCGGCGGCCTCAGTCAAGCCGGTGGCGGCTGCGGCGCTCGCGAGGTCGTAGCCCTCGAGGGCTACGAGGGCAACGAGTCGCTGGTCCGCCGGCCGGAGCGCGCGAATCGCCGCGAGCAGCTGCGGATCGATGTCCAGTTCGGGGTTGTTCAGCGCGAGATCGGCGGCATCGGGC
>JADGOS010000150.1 GCA_017882825.1 Demequinaceae bacterium
CAACGCCCGCGCGCGGGCACTCACGATGGCGGTGGAGGGGCGCATCATCCACGAGATCATGGAGGACTTCTGGCGCGGCGCTCGCGCTCCTAGCGGCGTTCGCGCTCGTCGCGGCCGTCACCGCATTCGTCGATCGCGGCGGCGCCGCGCCCACCGCCGAGAGGGGAGTCCCCGGACTGTGACGCCCCCGAACGTCGCCTAGTAGCCCGCCTCGATGAGGCAGTTGACCCCCTGGCCCCCTCCGCTGGCCGTCTGGTCCGCGAGGTCGCTTGAGGCACGCATCACCTCGTCCTGCGTCGCCTTGTCGTCGATGGTTCTCCCGCCGTGGTCTTCGATGCACGCCACGATGGCCGACCGGACCTTGGCGAAGTGCGCCCCCTGCGCATCCTGCACCCTGGGCTGGGCGACGTAGAGCACCATGATGGCGCCGGATTCGCGGTTGGTGCACGCGTCGGCGATAGCCTCGTCCCCACTCGCGCTGAAGCCGGGAACCATGATTCCCGGGAACGTCTCATTTTCCTCGTAGCTGGCGGCCACACCCCCGTCGGCCATGCACTGGATGGTGTTCTCCATCGACTGCCGGGCGGTCTCGTAGGAGACTCCCCCATCCTTGACGGCCTGCTCGAGTTCGGCCAGCTGCGCGTCGCTCGTCCCGTCGGTGCGTGACTCGTCGAGGTATTGCTGGGCTAACGCCAGGAACCCGGCCTCGCCGCCCTGCGCGTCGCTCGGCGCCGGTGACGAGCATGCCGCTAGCGCCAGGACGCCCACCACGACGGCGGATGTGCGGAGACCGATCATGTGGTGAGCACGCACCCCTTCGCGTCGCCGACGGGGGTTCAGCGAAGTTTCCCCCGATACGAACCTAGGCGTGGTGGCGCGTGGTCGCAACCGGAAGGGCAGTTCGGCTCCTTCCTACTATGTGCCTCCCGCTACGGCGTCGGCGTCGCGCCCGTTGCCGCGCTGCACTCCTTGAGTTCCTGGTCCACCTGGAGCGTTAGGCGGCTCTTGCCGTCGGCGATGGCGTCCGCCACGGTGCCGACGTAGATCTGGTTGTCCTGGGAGGTCTTGTTGACTTCCGAGGCGCCCGCGCAGAGGTGGTAGACCTCGCCGGACTTGGTCCAGGTCACCTCATCTTTGCCCATGAGCTGAGTGACGCGCGCGACGTCCGTGTTGCACGTTGCAACCTCGGCGGCCGGGGTGTCCGCCGGGAGCTGGGCGCAGGTCAGGTTCTGGTTCTTCTCGACGGATGGGGAGTCGAAGGACATCCCCATGTATGCCGCGATGAGCGCGATCACGATGGCGATCGAACCCGCGGTGCCCTTCTGCTTGCTGTCCATGTTCTTGTTCAGGAAGATCATGAGGATCAGCGGGAGGAACGCGAGCATCGAGATGATCGCGCCGAGCTGGTTCTGGATGAAGAAGCGGGCCGGCTGCGAGCGTGGGGCGGGGTCGGCGCGGTTGGCGCTCTTCCACAGAACGTCCCCGACGATCGCGAGCACCCCGATGATGACGATGCCGCCGATGAGGTAGACCATGTTGATTGAGTCCTGCTTCAGGACCCAGAAGATCTCGGCGGCCTCGCCCCCGAGGGCGAGGAGCCACAGGACCACGGCGATGAGGCGGAAGCCCCCGGCCTTGCCCTTGGCGTCAGGGGTGGGCGTCCACGTCGGCCCATCCGATCCGCCAGCCGTCTGGTGCTGGACGTGAACGATCTTCTTGGTGGGTTTGTCTGCCATGGCACTCTCCTTCGGTGAGGTTCGTCCACGAGCCTAGTGGACGGACCCCGCGCATCGCAGGGGTCGCGTGGAACATATGCCCGACGTATGAATCTGCGGAGGGCGGGCGAAAGGTGGTCCCACCGTCGCCTAAGGTTGATGCATCGCGATGTCGGGGCACCCACGCCCGCCGACGCCGGACCCAGGGAGCACGCAGACGTGAAGAAGAACCCCATCATCGTGGCCGCGATCGCCGCCGCGCTCGTCCTCGGCCTGGCCGGTTGTGGCACGAGCCCCACCGTCGCGTCGCCGTCGGCGTCCGTCGGAACCGCGGCGGATACCGCCGTCCTGGCCTCCATCGCCTGGGCGACGGACGCGTCCGGGGTCCCCACCCTCACCTTCACCGCGCCCCTGACGGTCACCGCTACGGCCACGCGCCTGATCAAGGACGGCACCGGTGCGGAGATCAAGACCGGCGACGTCGTGACCTTCGACTACGTCGTGAACAGCGGCACCGACGGCTCCGTCCTGTACTCCACTTACGCCGCCCCCGGCACGCCGGAGGCCTTGGTAATGGAGGAGGCGTCACTCGATCCCGTGATCTACTCGACCTTTGTTGGGAACAAGGTCGGAGCCCAGATCATCTACGGGACGCTCACGACCGACCCCTCCGGGGCAACCACGAACACGGTCCCGGTCTTCATGGCCATCACCGTCGCCAGCACCACGACCCCGCTCGCAAAGGCCGAGGGCACGGCCGTCGCTCCCGCCGCCGGCCTCCCGGTCGTCACGCTCGCCGCGAACGGCGCGCCCTCCGTCGCGATCCCCACGACGGCTCCTCCGGCCGACCTTGTTTCGCAGACCCTGATCAAGGGGTCCGGGGCTGCGGTAGCCGAGGGGCAACCGTTCCTCGCGCACTATTCCGGATGGCTGTGGGACGGGACCTCGTTCGACTCCTCGTGGGACAACGGCGCGCCCGTCATGTTCACCCTGTCCTCGGATGCGCTCATCGATGGATGGGTGCAGGGACTCTCCGGCGCGACGGTGGGGAGCCAGGTCCTTCTGGTGGTTCCCCCGAGCCTCGGCTACGGCGACACGGCCAGCGGGGCGATTCCCGCTGGTTCGACGCTCGTCTTCGTCATCGACATCCTCGCCGCCCCGTAGCGAGACGCGCGAGCCCGGGACCCGGGCTACCGCGCTCGCGACACCCCGGCGCTGCGCGGAATCGCCCTTTGCGCCGGGAGTTCGCCTGACTGCCCTCCGCCCGGAAGTGTCCGCTTGCATCCGGTACTACATGTGATACAGTACCGGACATGGCAAGGAACACCGAAGGCTCATCTTCGCGGGTAGCGACGGCGCCGTCGGCAAGCCAGCCGTCGGCCGAATCCGAACCGTTCGCGGCCGAACTGGTTCCCGGCCTGAGCGCGTCCGTGCCGCTCGCGCTCTACGTGGATTCCGA
>JADGOS010000151.1 GCA_017882825.1 Demequinaceae bacterium
CCACCGCGGCGGGGATGAAGAAGTTGAGGATCGACCACCCCAGAAAGAGTGCGGGAAGCGCCAGCACGACGGCCGACGCGATCGACACCGGCTGCCACGCCTTGCCCCGAATGGGGAGGGGTGCACCCGCGGCGACCACGAAGATCGTAACGAAGCCGAGGAAGGTGAAGCCCCCGAGTTCCAGCAGGTTTTGCTGGTGAGTACTGAGCAAGACCGGGACCGAGGGATCTCCCTGCGAATTCGGATCGGGCCCGAACTCCTGAACGGTTCCCTCGCTGTGAAGATAGGCGACGCAGCCGACCAGAACGATGAGGAACGCGAGGATCTGGAGCACGCGCTTCGCCGTGAGATAGCGCGGCAGGCGTACCGCCTCGCTCCCCCCACGCGACTCGACGATCGATGTACGCGCAACTTCCGCCGCGTTGCCCAGGCGCGCGATGACGTCGGCCGAAGCCTCGCCGTCGGCGATCGCTTCGACCAGGTGGGCTCGAAGGCCGTCGACGATCTCCGCACGTTGGTCGGAGGCCAAGGCGCCCAGGCGCCGGTTGACGCTTCGGAGCCAACGCGCGGCGTCGGCGGGAAGCTCGACGGTGGTCTTCATGATGGCCTCCTGAGTGTGCGGTCAACGGCGTCGCGGAGCGGCTCCCACGTGGATTGGAAGGCGCGGAGCGCCTCGCGCCCCGCGTCGGTGAGCGTGTAGTACTTCCGGGGACGCCCGGCGTCGGACTCCTGCCACTCGCTGTCGACGAGCCCCGCCATGCGGAGGCGCGCCATGAGCGGGTAGAGGGTGCTCTCGCTCGCGACGAGCCCGTCCGCCTCGAGACGCCGGGCGAGCGCGAGCCCGTAGGCGGAGCCCTCGCCGATGATCGCGAGCACACAGAACTCGACGATCCCCTTGCGGAGGTTCGTGAGGACGCGCTCTTCGGTATCCATGCGATAGACGTTATCGTGTATTGCAAGGTATGGCAAACGGGGCGGGGGCCGAGGTGGCGAGTGTGCACCTGCATGGCCCGGGAGGACGATGCCCCGGGGGCTGCTCCGTCGAGTTCTGGCGATCAGCGCCCCGAGGTTAGGGCCTCAAATGCGACGCGGCGTCCGAGCGCCGCGGCAAGACGGTGGAGGGTTGCCACCGTGGGGTTCCCGATACCGCGCTCGATCCGGCTGATCTCCGCCTGCTGCACCGCTGCCGCGGTCGCCAGGTCCGTCTGGGTCATGCCCCGGGTGCGGCGCGCGTCCCGGATGGAGTTGCCGAGGTTGCGCCGGGCCTCCATCTCGAGGGCGAAAGCCGCCGACGCGTCGTCGAAGGCGCGCTGCGCCTCGGGGCTCCACGCCTCCTTGAGTTCGCGAGCGAGGTCGCCGAATGATCGCGTCACCTCACACCCCCATTGCTGGTATGTGCTATTCCCCATATTCTCTCACGTCCGCGTGTTCTCGGTCCAGCGCGCGAGTTCGCCCCGGGCCGCAGCAATTTCCTTCTGCTGGTACCGCGAGCTCCCGTGGCGCAGCTTGTCGTATCCGCCGAGGAGCACGACGACGCGCTCGCTACGAAACGCGCAGAAGACCCGGACAAGGACGCGCCGGGGACCGGCCGAGCCAATGGCGGCCCCAGGGGGCGCGCGGTCTATTCGGAACTCATAGAGCCCGCGGCCCAGCGCCTTGCCCCAGTCGCTCGCGCAGATGTCGATGCCCAGGCGGCCGAGTACCTGCTCGATCGCCGCAACGGTCACGGCGCGATCGTGCTCGGGCAGCCGTCTCAGGAAGCGTTCGACTCGCTCGCCCGAGTATTCGATCCGCCACCCGCCAGCCGACACGTCACTCGTGGACGTCGAGCGAAGTGACCACGGCGAACAGCAGGTCCTCGAGATCGGAATCGTAGGTCTTCGCCGACACGAAGACCGCGGTGAGCTCGACGCCACCCTCGAAGTAGCGGCCCGGCGGCAGGGGAATGACCACTGCCGTCGTCCGCAGTCCGAACGCGTCGTTGAAGTCGATCCTCGCCGCGTCGCGTCCGTCCACGCTGATCGTGGAGACATCGAGGGCCTCGATCCCCGCCTCCTCGAGGGCCGCGGTCGTGCCCTCGGGAGAGAAGTCGCCCGACTGCGCGCGCACGGCAATCTGCGTGAGCGCGTCGCCGCCCCGCCAGCCGACGTCGGCAAGGCACCCCTCCGCGTACGGCGACAGGACGTACTCGACGTCGGGCGAAACATCGAAACTGAAGCACGGCGTCTCCGCGTGGCCGCCCTCAAAGGAGACGGCCGCGCCGGTCACGTCCAGCGGTTCCACTGGTGGCGCCGAGACTCCGGCGCCGGACTCGGTGACTTCCCCCGGCGTCGTCTCGTCCGCGGTGCAGCCCCCGAGGGGCGCCAGCATGGCCAGACCCACCGCCAGCGTGGCGGCTCGGCGCCACGACCCGGATCCCCGTCTCGCGCTTGTTTCGTTCCCATCCATCGCAACCCCCTCATGATGTGTTGCACTCACGTTAGGGATTCGCGACGCCCCTCGGGGGTTTTCCACAGGGTTCGCGCTACGTCGGTCGTCTCCGGCCCACCGCGTCGGCCAACGCCTTCAGCGCCTGGGGCACCAGGGCGTAGTGGCGCTTCTTCGATGGCGCGGTGACGTTGGCGTTCTGGAGCAGCAGGTCGATGTCGGGGTCGTTGCCGAAGCCCGAGCCGACGAACAGCAGGGCGCTGGACAGCACCAGCGCGTCGAGGCCGGCGTAGAAGTCCGAGTGCGCGCGCCGCGGAGGTCGTCCACCTGGTCGGGCTCGTAGAACTTGCGGACGACGACCGCGTCGGCGCCGTACGTGGCGGCGGCCCGCACTTCGATCAAAGGCGCGTTCGTACTGGCACGCCCACTGCCGCGGCGACTGGCCCGATCCGACGGCATTCCCGTCGATCGACATTTGCCGCCGCGTCATCGCGAGACTCGCGCGCGACGAGGTCTTGGACTGGTAGGGCGCTTCCGCACTTGGCAGCGCGGAAGCGCCCGGCGCCTTCACGAGTGCGCGAGTAGCAACGAATCCTCGCCGGTGATTGCTGAACTCGCCCGAAAGCTACGTGACCGGCGGCCCCCACTTGATGAGTTCACCGTTGCCTTTGCCCAGATCCTCTACCCGGACCGACTGACCAAGCAGAAGCCGCTCACCCAATACACGCTCCGCCGGATCGCGG
>JADGOS010000152.1 GCA_017882825.1 Demequinaceae bacterium
GTTAGGCGCGACTTACCGTTGACATGTCCGACCGACACCGCACGACCGCCCCACAAGGGTGGGTACCTGGGAGGGAACCCGCGATGACAACTACCGCGAACGTCAGCACGCTCGAGGACGAGGACGACGGCGTCAAAGCCACCTCCGGCCCGTGGCGCGGCTTTGCCCCCGGTGCCTGGCAGGACGCCATCGACGTCCGCGACTTCATTCAGTGCACCTACACGCCGTACGACGGCGACGCCGCCTTCCTCGCGGGTCCGACCGAGCGCACCCTCGGCATCTGGTCGCTCCTGTCCGCGATGTTCCCCGAGGAGCGCGAGCGGGGTGTCTACGACATCGACGCGAAGACGCCGTCCTCGATCACGTCCCACGCGCCCGGCTACATCAACAAGGACTCCGAGGTCATCGTGGGCCTCCAGACGGACGCACCGCTCAAGCGCGCGATCATGCCGAACGGCGGATGGCGCGTCGTCGCCAAGCAGCTCCAGACCTATGGCTTCGAGGTGGACCCCACCCTCGAGAAGATCTTCACCGAGTACCGCAAGACCCACAACGCCGGCGTCTTCGACGTCTACCCGCCGAACGTGCGCGCGGCCCGCTCGAGCCACATCATCACCGGCCTCCCCGACGCCTACGGCCGCGGCCGCATCATCGGCGACTACCGCCGCGTGGCCCTGTACGGCGTCGACGCCCTGATCCATGGCAAGCAGGTGGAACGCCTCGAACTCGACATGGAGCGCTCGGTCGAGGACATCATCCGCGACCGCGAGGAGAACGCGGAGCAGATCCGCGCGCTCGGCGAGCTCAAGCAGATGGCGGCGTCCTATGGCTTCGACATTTCGGGCCCAGCCTCCACGGGCCGCGAGGCGGTCCAGTGGCTGTACTTCGCCTACCTCGGCGCGGTCAAGGAGCAGAACGGCGCGGCGATGTCCCTCGGCCGCACCTCCACCTTCCTCGACATCTATCTGCAGCGCGACATCGTGGAGGGCACGCTCACCGAGAGCGAGGCCCAGGAGATCATCGACGACTTCGTCATCAAGCTCCGCATCGTCCGCTTCCTCCGCACCCCCGAGTACGACAGTCTCTTCAGTGGCGACCCGACGTGGGTGACCGAGTCCATCGCCGGAATGGGTGACGACGGGCGCTCGCTCGTGACGAAGAACTCCTTCCGCTTCCTCCAGACCCTCTACAACCTCGGCCCGGCGCCCGAGCCGAACCTCACCGTGCTGTGGAGCGAGAAGCTTCCCCGCGGGTTCAAGGAGTTCTGCGCCCAGGTCTCGATCGACACGTCCGCCATCCAGTACGAGTCCGATGAGCTCATTCGCACCTCGTGGGGCGACGACTCCGCGATCGCCTGCTGCGTCTCGGCCATGTGCGTGGGCAAGCAGATGCAGTTCTTTGGCGCCCGCGTCAACCTCGCCAAGTCCCTGCTCTACGCGATCAACGGCGGACGGGACGAGATCAACGGCAAGCGGGTGGCCCCCGAGTCCCCCGCGGTCGTGGGCGACGTCCTCGACTTCGAGGACGTGTTGCGCAAATTCGACCACCTGCTCGACTGGCTCGCGGAGACGTACGTCGACGCGCTCAACTGCATCCACTACATGCACGACAAGTACGCGTACGAGCGTCTCGAGATGGCCCTGCACGACCGGGACATCCTGAGGACCATGGCGTGCGGCATCGCCGGGCTTTCCGTCGTCGCCGACTCTCTCTCGGCGATCAAGTACGCCACCGTGCGCCCCGTTCGGGACGAGACGGGCCTTGTGGTGGACTACGACGTGACGGGCGAGTTCCCGACCTTCGGCAACGACGACGACCGCGTCGACGCGATCGCGTCCGACCTCGTCACGCGCTTCATGGGCAAGATCCGCCGCCAGGCGACCTACCGCGACGCGCTCCACACGCAGTCCGTCCTGACGATCACCTCGAACGTCGTGTACGGCAAGCACACGGGCAACACCCCCGACGGGCGCCGCAAGGGCGAGCCCTTCGCCCCGGGCGCCAACCCGATGAACGGCCGCGACAAGCACGGCATGCTCGCCGCGGCGCTTTCCGTCGCGAAACTCCCGTACGACGAGTCGCAGGACGGCATCTCGCTCACGGCCACCGTTACCCCGTCCGGCCTCGGGCGCGATAAGCCTGAGCAGATCGCGAACCTCGTTGGAATCCTGGACGCCTACAACGTCTCGGACGGCTTCCACGTGAACATCAACGTGCTCAATCGCGAGACCCTCGAGGACGCGATGGAGCACCCGGAGAAGTATCCTCAATTGACGATCCGGGTCTCCGGATACGCCGTTAACTTCACGCGACTCACCCGTGAGCAGCAGGAGGACGTCCTCTCGCGGACGTTCCACGCGGTTCTCTAGGCGTCGATTGGCCGGACCCGCCCAGGGCGTGGACGGGTCCTACGGAGTCGGTGGCGCATTGCGTCCGCGGCTCGTGGCTTGAGGAGGTGGTGATGAACCCCGATTCTGTGCCCGGCGACTCTCTGCTTGCCGACGCCGTGCCCGCCGAGTCCCTTCATACTTCCGCGCCCTTCATGGGCTACGCGGACGCGGAACTCGACGCCTCCGAACGCATCGCCGAGGCGGGCGCGACCGGCTCGATCCACTCGTGGGACCTTGTGACCGCGCAGGACGGCCCAGGGACCCGCATGACGCTGTTCATGGCCGGCTGCGGCATGCGCTGCCAGTTCTGCCAGAACCCCGAGACCTGGAAGATGCGCGACGGGATTCCCCGCAGCGTCGAGCAGGTGCTTGACCGCGTCGCGCGGTACAAGAAGATTATGAGGGTTACCGGCGGCGGGCTCACCATCTCCGGCGGCGAGCCGCTGCTTCAGGCGCGCTTCGTCGCCAACGTCTTCCGCCGCGCCAAGGCGGAGCTCGGTATCCACACCGCGCTCGACACCTCGGGGCTCCTGGGCGCGCGGCTGTCCGACGACGAGCTCCAGGACATCGACCTCACCCTGCTGGACATCAAGTCCGGCCTCCCCGAGACGTACCGGCGCGTGACGGGGCGCCCCCTGCAGCCGACGCTGGACTTCGCCCGACGCCTCTCCGACATGGGCCGCACGATGTGGATCCGGTTCGTCCTGGTGCCCGGCCTGACGGACGCGCCCGACAATATCGCGACAGTGGCGGACTTCGTCGCCGGGTTGCA
>JADGOS010000153.1 GCA_017882825.1 Demequinaceae bacterium
GCGCATAGATACAGTTGGCAAATCACGTCGGCCGGTTCCGCGTCTTGAGCGAAACCCGGTATCCGCGTGAAGCGAGCGAAGGAGGGGCCGGTGCCGGAATACACGAGGGTGGACCTCGACCTGCTGGAGGCGACCTTCTCGATGCTCGTCGCCAGGCTTCGGGCTGCCGGAGGATCGACGGCAATCCTTGACGCTGATTTCTACTGGTCGATCCCGGATGACGAACTCTTTGAGGTCAACTCGAGACCAGAGAACTTGGGAATCGGGCAGGTCACCGAATGCCTCGGCTGGCTGGAGGCGATCCGGACCGATCAGGACGGGGCACTTCCGTACCATCTGGTCAACCTCGGTGATGTCCTCCGCGCGATCGGCGCTCGAACCGCCCCAGACTTCAGCGGACCGCGTAGCGCCACACACTGACGTAATAGGGCGACCCAACCCGCCAATCCGGCCTGGGTCGCGCCCCTCAGCCTTCTTGACGCCTGGACTTTGGAGGGTAGGGCCATGAGGCATCACCCAAGTCACGCCCGCATCGCGGTAGAAGAGGCGAGCAGAGCGCACTTCGTCGGTGTGCCGCGTTCTTCACGGCGACGTCGCATTGATGGTCTTGTCCAATAGGGCGCGACCGCCGCGGAGGTCCGCTATACCAACCGGACGGCGTCGCCCGCGTAGTACGTGTCTTGCATGAGGCGCTTGCGCGTGCGCCCCAGGTCGGTGATGAGCGCCGTGAGCGCGAGTTCGATGTTCTGCTCGCCGCCGTCCTTGCGCACCTTCGCGAGGGCCCTCTTCGCGCGGGTCAGCGTGTGCTCCAGGTTGAGGAGCACGTCGGAGACCTCGCCCATCGCAACCTCGTGGACCCGCTCGTCACGCAACCGAGCGCCGTCGCTCGGAAGTTGGGGCGCGGTACTCACGACGGTCCTCCTGACGCTCGATTGGCTACAGGCTAGCGCCGGGAACCGGCAGCCCGTCGGCCAATCGCCGGGCTGTGGAGTAGCACTACGCCGCGGGACGCTCCCGCACCACGGGGTAGTCATGAAGGACGCGCTCCGCCGCGTGGCGCCCCGCGGCGATCAGGAGGTGGACGCGCCGGGGGATGAACTTGGACCGGCCGCCGAGCTTGGGCTGGATGAGGGTCACATCCGGGCGAATCTCCAGCATGTGGATCATGGTGCTGTTGCGAACCTTTGGCAGGCCGTCCCATTCCGGCACGAGCCGCACGGCGATGACGTGGTGGGCGCCCAACGTGAGCGCCGCCTCGATCGGCAGGTTCGCGACGAGTCCGCCGTCGACGAGCAAGCGCCCGCCCACCTTCTTGGGCCGGAAGATGCCGGGGATGGCGATCGAGGCGCTCATCGCGTCGATGAGGCTTCCATGGTCCAGCAGGGTGGACGTGCCGCTGCGCACGTCGGTCGCGAGGGCGCCAAAGCGAATCGGAAGGCTCTCGATCAGGCGGTCGCCGCCGAGCGACTCGACGGTATTACGGAGCCCCGAGGTGTCGAGGATTCCGGGGCCGGGCCGACTCCTCAACTCGCCGACCATCCCCCAGTTGGCGCGGAGCGCCATCACCTCGAGTTCGTACGGGTCCATTCCGGCCGCGTATGCGGCGCCCACGAGCGCGCCCGCGGACGTTCCCGCGACGATGGTTGGGTGGATCCCGCGCTCGTGTAGCACCTGGAGCACCCCCACGTGCGCGGCGCCAAGGACGCCACCGCCGCCGAGCGCGAGCCCGAGGCCTTCGACGGTCCGGAGGTCCACCACGGTGTCATTCACGACAGCGTCATCCACGACGTCATCGTATTGCCGAGGCGGGCGCTGCGTTGGCCGCCCTTGACCGAGGCCGCTAGCGGTGGGAGATCTCACCGAGGCCTGAGACCTTGGAGGTGACCACCGGATCGCCCGTGTAGGTGATCTCGCCGACGCCGCTGAGCTCCGCGTCGAGCGTGTCGGACGCGTCGAGCGAGAGCGACCCTACCCCCGCCAGGCGCGCCGTGACGTCGGTCCCCTTGAGGGCGCTCGCGTCGATCGACCCGGCGCCCGACAAGGCTGCGACGACCGTCGTGGCCCGACCCGAGACCGTCGCGTCACCCGCGCCCGCCACGGCGATGGCGAAGCGCTCGACGTCGAGGCCGGTCACCGTGATCGTTCCCGCCCCGAGAACCTCGACGGACGACAGCGTCGGCGCGTGGACGACGATCTCCACGCGTTCGCTGTTGGCCTTGTCGTCCTCGGTGATGACAAGGGTGGTGCCCTCCACGCTCGTGCGAACGCCGGCGATCGCGGACCTGTCCGCGCGGACGCTCAGCGACAACTCCTGTCCCGCGACGACGGTGATGTCGCCCAAGCCGCGAAGCTCGATCGAGTCGAACGCGGTGACGGTGCGGTCCTCGGTGACGGGGGTCCCGTTGAAGGACCCCGGAACCACCTTGCATCCCGCGAGGGAGGCGGTGAGGGCGAGGGTCGCGATGGACGCGGCGGCGGCGGTGGTGCGCTTCATGGCTGCTCCTTGAGTGGCTAGCTCGACGCTATCGCCGACGCCGCCGCTTGCGCATCACGCGCACGGATGAATGGGGGAGGGCGCGGCTCGGGGGAATCCCTGGGGGTCGTCTCAGGGGGTCGTCTCGGGGTGCGACGTCTGGGGTAGGCTCTATCGAAACGTTACGATTGGCGCCCAGACAACGCCGCCCAGAAACCCACCTTGCAGGAGATGACCCGGATGAAGCAGCGAACCCTAGGAAACCGAACCGTCGGCGCGATCGGCCTCGGCGGCATGCCGATGTCGATCGAGGGTCGGCCCGACGAGGCGCGGTCCATCGCGACCATCCACGCCGCGCTCGACGCGGGGGTCACGCTCATTGACACCGCGGACGCGTACCACCTCAAGGCCGGCGAGGTGGGGCACAACGAGTTGCTCATCGCCAAGGCGCTCGCGTCCTACGGCCCCGGCGCGAGCGAGGTCCTCGTCGCGACCAAGAGCGGCCACCTGCGGCCCGGTGACGGGAGCTGGACCCAGAACGGCGACCCCGAGTACGTGAAGGCGGCGGCCAAGGCGTCCGCCAAGCGCCTCGGCGTCGAATCCATCGCGCTTCACCAGTTCCACCGGCCCGACCCGAAGGTTCCGTACGCGGATTCGATCGGCGCGCTCGCGGACCT
>JADGOS010000065.1 GCA_017882825.1 Demequinaceae bacterium
TCCGCCGTCCGCCCGTGAGGGGGTGTATTGGCGAGTAGTGGGGTTGCCCACTTGGGTCATCCCTCCCCGGTACGGCACTCTCTCCCGACGGCAGGCCAGTGCCGCCCGCGGATCCTAGACTGATCATCCATGGGCACCTTCGCGGTCCTGCTGCGTGGCATCAACGTGGGCGGCAAGAACACGGTTCCCATGGCCGCCCTGAAGTCCTGCCTCGAGGACGAGGGCTTCGAGGACGTCGCCACGTACATCCAGAGCGGGAACCTCATCCTGCGCTCGGGCCTGGACGCGAGCGCGGTCGCCGCCCGGATCGAGCGGATCCTGCCGGAGCGATTTGCCCTCCACAGCGCGGTCGTCAGGGTGCTCGCTATCCCGCACTCCGCGTACCGGGAGATCGTCGCGCGGGCGCCCGCTGGATTCGGCGACGACCCCACCACGTTCCGCTACAACACTGTCTTTCTCATGGGCGTCGACCCCGACGAAGCCCTGGCGCAGATCACCGCCCGCGAGGGCGTCGACGACGTCTGGCCCGGCCCCGGCGTCGTCTACTTCCGCAACTCCATCGCCGACGCGTCCAAGAGCCACCTCAGCCGGATCGTGCAACGGCCCATTTACCCATCGCTCACCATCCGCAACTGGAGCACCACGACGAAGTTGCTGGCGCTGCTCGACGAGCGCGAGGGGTAGGCGCGCGAGGGAGGCGCGCGAGGGCTAGGCGTGCGAGGGTGGGGCGCGGACGCCGCGAAACCCACGTTCTCTCGCCGAGCGGCACGGACGCTCCGCCGCTAGGGTGGCCGCATGGGAACCCCGCCGTTCAGCGAATTTGCGCCGCCTGCCGGCGACACCGACGGATGGCCGACACCCGCCATCCCCACCAGCGTGCCTCCGCCAGCCATGACGCCCCCTGAGGCGCCATCGGCTCCGCAGCAGCCCGCCGCGCCGCCGACGTACCCGCCGGGCTACTACCCGTACGTGGCGAGCTTCGTCGACCCCAGCGCTCCGGGCACCGTCTTCCTGGAGATACCCGGAGCCGCGGCCCCCGTGTACGTCATTCACGCCGACGACGGGCACCCCGAACTCTATTTCGGCGCCCGGAAGGCCACTGCGGCGTCGTTCAGCGGTGCAGTAACCGTGCCGCTCCTTGACGGCACAAGGGCCCGGATCAAGTGGGTAGAGTCGTGGACCGGGTTCCCGGTGGCAACGTATCAGGGGCGCACCGTCTTCAGCCTCCCGATGCCCCCCGGCGCCGACCGCTTCGTTATGGTCCTCGTGCGGGTCTTCCCGCTCGTGTTGGGGCTCATCCCCGGGTACTTCATGGGCATCGGCCTCGCCCGTTGGATGGCCGGCATGATCAAGCGGGGCGAGCCGACGGCGAAGCGCAGGCTCGCTCCGCTAGCCGTTGCGCTGTCACCGATTCTCCTCGGGGCGATCTTCATCGCCGCAATTGCCCTCGCGGCCGCCAATGGCGAGGGCTACTGACGCAGGGCCCCGCCGTCCCACCGCGGGTCGGCCCCGCCGCCCCTAGCCGCCGTCGGCGCTGACCCGGCTCGTCGCGCTACTTGGAGCCTGGCCTCGGAGGGGCGGTGGACTCCCGCACGATCAGCTTGGTGGGGATCGGCGTCGGTTCCGCGAGGTTGTCCGGCTCCTCGATGGCGATGAGCACGCGTTCCATCGTGAGCGCGCCCAGCGCGGCGAAGTCCTGGCTGACGGTGGTCAGGGGCGGGAAGTAATAGGCCGTGTCCGGCGCCGCGTCGAATCCGACGATGCTCACGTCGTGCGGCACCCTCAGCCCGCGTCCGTGAAGGGCGGCGATAAGGCCGAGGGCCATCTGATCGTTCGCGGCGAACACCGCAGTGGCGTCGCCCAACTGCTCCGCGAACCGGAACCCGCTCTCGGCGGACCAGTCGCCCCGGCCGGGCTCCTGCGCCACAAGCTGAGCCTCCGCGAGCTCATCCCTCCACCCGCGCGACCGCTCGATCGAGTCCGGGTGAGCCTGCGGCCCCGCTAGGTGCGCGATGCGACGGTGGCCCAGTTCGATGAGGTGGCGGACCGCCATGCGCGCCCCACGGTACTGGTCCAGCGAGGTGGTCAGGGGGCCGCGCCGTGGCCCCGCCGCGACAGCGATGACCGGTACGCCCGCGTCGAGCCCGCGCACCGCGGCAAGAACGGCCACGTCGGCAACGACCAACACGATCGCCTCGACCCGCTGGCTGACCAGCGACTCGACGAACGGGCGAATCGAGGTCGCATCCGCGTTCACGGAGGTGACGGTCACCACCCCGTACCTGGCGTCCCTCGCGGCCGCGCTGAAGTGCAGGGCGATGGACGACGGCCCGAAGTCGGCGCTACTCGGGGCGATCAGTCCGATCATCCTGGTCCGCTTGGTGACCAGCGCGCGCGCCGCGGGCGACGGGCTGTAGTTCAACTGGCTGATCGCCTGTTCCACCCGCAGCCGCGTAGCGGGGCGCACCCGCGGAACGTCGTTGATCACCCTCGAGACCGTCTGGTGCGACACGCCGGCGAGGCGCGCGACGTCGAAGATATTCGCCGTGCGGGCCTTCCTCTCGGCCTTCTCGGCGCCACGGGGTGGCTTCGCCGTGTGGAGCGCCGCGGCAGCACCAGCGCTACGGGCCGGCTTCACCGTCTCAGTCATCGCCGTCCGCCTTCGCGACGATGGCGAGCAGCATCTCGAAGGTGACCGCGTCGGGATCCAACACCGCCACGATTTCGCGATCCCTGAGCACCAGAATCCGGTGCCCGACGCGCAGGACCTCTTCGAGCTCGGCGGAGATGAAGACCACCGACATTCCGTTCGCCGCGAGGTCGCCGATGAGCCGCTGGATCTCAACCTTGGCGCCGATATCGATGCCCCGGGTGGGCTCGTCCAGAATCAGGACCCGAGGCGCGAGGGCGAGCAGGCGCGCGAGCAGAACCTTCTGCTGATTGCCGCCAGAAAGCACTCCCGCGCGGCGTTCCGCATCGGCTGGCCGAATGTCGAGCGCCTCGATCCAACTTACGCTCAATTCGTCCTGTCGCGCGCGCGGGATGCGCCGAATCCAGCCCCGGTCCGCCTGGAGGGCGAGCGTGATGTTCTCCCGGACGGACAACTCCGCGACGATCCCCTCGACCTTGCGGCTCTCGGTGGAATACGCGATCCCCTCCCTGAGGGCCTGGCGCGGCTGCCGGAAGTGCCGGCGCCTCCCGTGAACGGTGAGGACCCCCGTGTCGGAGATGTCGACTCCCGAGAGGAGCCTCGCGAGCTCCGACCGGCCGGAGCCGAGGAGGCCCGCGACGCCGAGGAGCTCACCCTCGAAGATGTCGAGATCCGTGGGCAGCGTGGCCCCTCGTCGCCCCAGGCCTCGCGCCGCGACGACCGCCTTCCGACCTCCCGGACCGGCCGGGCTCTGCTCCCTGGCCTCGATAACGGTCAGGTTCGCCGAGTCGCTTCCCAGCATCTTCTGAACGAGGTCAATCCGCAGCATTTCCGTCGTCTTGTACTCGCCGATGAGTTTCCCGTTGCGCAGCACGGTGATCCGGTCGCAGATCTCGTACACCTGCTCGAGGAAGTGCGAGACGAAGAGGATCGCGACCCCCCGCGCCTTGAGTTCGCGAATGATGCGGAAGAGCTCGCTGACCTCGTCCTGGTCAAGGCTGGAAGTTGGCTCATCCAGGATCAGCACCCTGACGTCGCGGGAGATCGCGCGCGCGATCGCCACCAGTTGCTGGGTCGCGAGAGAGTGGCTCGACAGCGGCGAGCGCGGATCGACATCGATGCCCATCACCGCGAGCGCCTTGACCGCCTCCGACCGCATGAGCGCCCAGTCGATGTGGCCGAATCGTCGCGGCTCCCGGCCGAGCATGATGTTCTCCGCGACCGAAAGGTTCGGGAGCAGGTCCACCTCCTGGTAGACCGTGCTGATGCCAGCGTGCAGGGCGGCGGCGGGACCAGAGAACGACACGACCTTCCCATCCAGGCGCATGGTGCCCGCGTCCAGTCGCAGCGCGCCGGTCATGGCCTTGATCAGCGTCGACTTGCCCGCGCCGTTTTCTCCCATCAGGGAGTGGACCTCGCCGGGGAACATCCTGAAGTCGACGTCGTCGAGCGCGACGTCACCCGTGAACCGCAAGTGGGCACCAAGAACCTCAACGATCGGGGCAACATCCATGGCCGACCTCGCGTTCTTCGCTCGACACGGTGCGCCAGCGAGTCTAGCGGGTCGGCAATCTCAGCGTCTGCTTGCCCTCGCGACGATCGCGCGCTGGACCACGACGAACGCCAGTAGCAGGACGCCGACGGAGATTCGCGTCCAGGCCTGGTCCGCCCCCGCGAAGTTGATCACGGTCTTGATGACGCCGTAGACGAGCACGCCCAGGAGCGAGCCGAAGATATACCCGCTTCCGCCGGTGAGCAGGGTGCCGCCGATGACGACGGCCGCGATCGTGTCGAGTTCGGTGCCGACGCCGTGGAGGGAGTAGCCCGAGGATGCGTACGCCGTGAAGACGAGGCCTGCGATGCCCGCGCACGTCCCGCTGATGACGTAGACGAGCACCTTGGTGCGGGCCACGGGAAGACCCATGAGCTTCGCGGACGACTCGCTTCCGCCGATCGCGTAGACGGTGCGGCCGAGGCGCGTGCGGGCGAGCAGCCACGCCGTGATCAGCACGATCACGAGCGCGATGATTACCGTTCCCGTGAAGTACCAATCGCCGAACCGGAACTTGTGGTTGTTCAGGCTCAGGACGGCGGCGTTGTTGACCGCGATCTGGCGAGGAGCGAACACGTGGGCCAGGCCTCGAGCGAGGAACATCCCCGCGAGCGAGGCTATGAACGGTTGCACGTTAAAGTACTGGACGAGCACGCCGATCATCAGGCCGAACAGCGCTCCGTTGATCAGCATCAGGGGAATGACGAGGGTGGGATTCACGCCGTTCTGGAGCAGGTTCGCGGCGATGATGCCCGAGAATGCCATGACGGCGCCGACCGAGAGGTCGATGCCGCCCGTGATGATCACGAGGGTCATTCCGCACGCCAGGATGATCAGGTAGGCGTTGTCGACGAACAGCGACGAGAGCACGCCCGGCGTGACGAAACTGCCGAACTTCACCTGGGCACCCGCAAACAGAAGAATGAGAAGGAGCGCCGAGGCAACCACCGGGAACCATGACGGGTGGTTGACCACCGCCCGCCTCCACGATGCGGGTGCGGCCGACGTGGCGGCGGTCAACGGGGCCGTCGTCTTCGCGTTCATGCTGCGGTCCTCTCCATCGCGACGGGCGTCGCGGTCGGGCTTGCGGTCTTCGATGATCTGAACTGTCGTCCGAACCAGTTGCGGACCATGGGCGCCTGCGACACGACGACCACGATCACCACGGCCGCCTTGAATACGGACACGTTTGCCGAGGGCACCCCGAGGAACGTCACCGTGGAGGCGAGGGTCTGAATGATGAACACGCCCACCACGGTCCCACCGAGGGTGAACTTCCCACCCGCGAGCGAGGTACCACCGAGGACCACGGCGAGGATCGCGTCGAGTTCGATGCCGTTGCCAGCCGCGTTGGAATCGGCGGCCATGATGTTCGAGCTGTAGAGGATTCCCGCGACGCCGGCGAGGAGTCCGCTGAGGCCGTAAAGGCTCCAGATGATCCCGCGAGACCGGACGCCCGCGAGGCGGCTCGCCGCGGGGTTGATGCCGATCGCCTCGGTGAGCACACCGAGCGCGGTCCTGCGCACCAAAAGGACCACGACGATGATCGCGGCAAGCCCAATCAGGAACTCGACGGGGAAGCCAAGGACGTTACCCTGCGCGATCGTCTTGTACGGAGCGCTGTTGATGGTGGTGATGAAGCCGCCGGTAATCAGCAGTGCAATCCCCCGGCCGGCAAGCCACAGCACGAGCGTCGCGATGATCGGTTGTATCCCCAGCAACGCCACAAGGAACCCGTTCCAGATCCCGAACAGGAGCGTGATCAGCACCCCCACACCGATCGCGCCGAGGACGGTTGCGAGGCTGTTCGGGGTGGGCGAGTGGGAGATGATCGTGAGGGCGACCGCGCCCGAGATCGCCATCTGCGACCCGACCGAGAGGTCGATGCCCCGGGTGGCGATCACCAGGCACATGCCCAGCGAGACCAGCATGAGCGGCGCGCTGTTGCGAAGGATGTCCATGAGCGACCCGTAGAACCTGCCGTCCAGGACGGTGATCTTAAGGAAACTCGGCCGATAAAGAACGTTGACAAGGATCAGCACGACGAGCGCCCCGACGGGCCACATGATGCGCTTCTTCATGAGGTTCTTGAGCCAGCTGGTCATGCCGCGCCCTCCTTGGCGATCATTGCAACGATGTCGTCAACCCCGGTCTTGGCGCTGTTCTTCAACTCGCCAATCTTGCGGTGGTCCCGCAGAACCACGATCCGCTGCGCGAGGCGCATCACTTCGTCCAGCTCCGACGAGATGAAGATTACTCCGATCCCGCTCTCCGCCAGGTCGACGACGAGGCGCTGGATCTCGGCCTTGGCGCCCACGTCGATCCCTCGGGTTGGCTCATCCAGGATGAGCAACTGGGGAGCCGTAGCGAGCCATCGGGCGAGAAGTACCTTCTGCTGGTTTCCCCCCGAGAGGGTGCTCAGGAGGGCGTTGGGGTTGTTCGGACGAATGCCGAGCGACTCCATGTATTGGGCGATGAGTTGGTCCTGCTGGGCGGAACCAACGCGGCGGATCCACCCCCGCTTCGCCTGGACTCCGAGCACGATGTTCTCTGCGACGGTGAGGTCGGCGATGGCCCCCTCGGCTCGCCGGTCCTCCGACGAGAATGCGATCCGGTGGTCGATGGCCTGGCGCGGCTTGGCGAAGCGAACATGCTCGCCACGCACCTGTATCGCGCCGTGATCCGCGTGGTCGGCGCCATAGATGATGCGGGCGAGTTCCGTTCGCCCGGAGCCGAGCAGGCCCGCCAGGCCGAGAACCTCACCGTCGAAGACGTCAAGGTCAACGGGCTCGATCGCGCCCTTGCGCCCAAGCGCGAGGACCTTGAGGATCGGCTCCCCGGTCCTGTCGATCTTGCGGGTCGCCGCGCGGCTGATCGAGTCGAGTTCCGCCAGCTCGCGGCCCAGCATCTTCTCGATCAACTGCTTCTTGTTCAGCGCGTTGATGGGGTACTCACCCTCGAGTTTGCCGTTGCGGAGGATCGTCATGGTGTCAGAGATCTCGTACACCTGGTCGAGGAAGTGAGAGACGAAGAGGATGGCGACGTTGCGACCGCGCAAGCGGCGCATCACGGCGAAGAGTTGGTCTACCTCGGAACGGTCGAGGCTCGAGGTCGGCTCATCGAGCACGAGGAGCCTGCAGTCGATGACGACCGCACGGCTAATGGCGACGAGTTGCTGCACCGCGATCGAGTGGCTCGCGAGGAGCGACCGCGGATCGACATCGAGGCCCAGCTCCTTGAGGTAGGTGCGGGCCTTCTCGTGGGTGGCCTTCCAGTTGATTCCGAACTTGCCGCGGACCTCGTGCCCGAGCATGACGTTCTCGCCGACGCTGAGGTTGGGCAGGAGGTTGATCTCCTGATACACCGGTGCGACACCCGCGTCTTGAGCGTCGGCCGTGCCGTGAAACGTCCTCGTGGCGCCGGCGACGTTAATGGTCCCGCCGTCAATGGCGTAGACGCCGGTCAGGGCCTTGATGAGGGTCGATTTTCCGGCTCCGTTCTCCCCGAGAAGGGAGTGGATCTCGCCCGCGCGCAGTGTCAGATCCACACCGTCTAGCGCCTTGACCCCAGGGAACTCGATGGAGATGTTCCGCATTTCGACGACCACACTGTTGTCGACCACGATCAGATTCTCTTCTACTTTGGGGCGGCCCGTGCCACCTAATGAAGGGTAGAGAGCTGGCGGGGCGAGAGACTCGCCCCGCCAGCGTGCGACCCAAACAGCGGCCGCTCCAACTACTTTCTAGTACTTGCGGGTCGGCAGGGCCGCGAGGGCCTGTGCCTGGTCGAACGCACCGTCCACGCCGTACTGCATCTTCTCGACCGTCTTGCCCGCGAGGACATCCTTCACGGTCTTGGCAACCTGGTCACCGAGGAGCGGCTGGCACTCGACGATGTAGTTGATCTTGCCAACGGAAAGGGCCGTCATGCCGTCCTTCGTGGCGTCGATCGTGACGATCTTGATGTCAACGCCGGGCTTGAGCCCGGCCGCCTCGATGGCGTCGATGGCGCCAAGACCCATGTCGTCATTCTGCGCGAACAGGAGTTGGATCGTCTTGCCGTACTTCTGGAGGAAGCCCTCCATGACGGTCTTGCCGCCGGCACGGGTGAAGTCACCAGTCTGCGAGGCCAATTGGACGATCCCGCTTCCCTTGATGGCCGCGTTGAAGCCAGTCGTACGGTCGGTCGCCGCAGAGGAACCGGTCGTGCCCTCAAGCACGACCATGTTGGTCGGGGTGGAGCCAAATGTCTTGACTACCCACTCGCCAGCGGTCTTGCCTTCCTTGTTGAAGTCATCGCCGAACCATGCCGCGTAGAGGCTGGGGTCAGCGTCGATCGTACGGTCCTCAAGAATGACCGGAATCTTCGCCGCCTGAGCTTCCTTGAGCACGTCGTCCCAACCGGTGGTGACAACCGCCGCGATGACGATCGCGTCGACCTTCTGGTTGATGAAGCTGTGCACCGCCGCAATCTGGGCTTCCGGCTTGTTGTCCGCAGCGTTGAAGACCAGCTTGAAGCCATTGGCCTCGGAGAACGCCGTCTTCATCGACTCGGTGTTGGCCGCGCGCCAGCCGCTCTCGGAGCCGGTCTGTGCGAAGCCAACGGTGATGACCTTGCCGGCGGCCGCTGTCGTGGCGCCCGCCGTTGTGGTGGAGCTGGTGGAGGAGCAACCTGAAAGGACAAGAGCCATAGCTCCCGCCATCAGGACTCCAGTTACGAATTTCTTCTTCATTCCCAAAACCTCCATGTCTGGGGCCCGTCCAAGAGCCGGGCTACTCACGTCCTGCTTCCTTGCAGGGTAGCGAGCCCATGTTAGCCCTAACATCCGGCCGCGCCGCAACGTCTGGCAGGTCACAATTGCATAAAGCAAGCGCAACCGGCCCGGCCGCTTCTCCCTGGGGAGCCGCCTCGCCACGCCTGCGGGGGCGCGATGTGAGGGATAACACGGGAGAAATCCGGCGCGCAGGGCGGGACGCCCGGCCTATGCCGATCGAGCACGCTGGCCCGCGACGCGCACCCCGCCTGGCACTCTCCATGTGAGGGATAACACGGCCGTAATTCGGCCGACGAACCGGGCCAGTGCCGCCGCCCAAATCGACACCTCCCCGAGGTCGCACGCTCGTGACAGGCTGTCCCCATGTGCGGCCGCTACGCGAACTTCCTCGATGAGCAAGACTTGCTCGACGAGTTCGCCGTCGCCGAGGCCGCCGAGGACGCGCGCCTGCTCCCGCCGTCGTGGAACATCGCACCCATGCAGCTCGCGCCCATCGTCACGCTCACGCCCGCCGGAGGGGATGCTGTCGCCCCCCGCCAGCGCCGCCTCATCGCCGCCCGCTGGGGCTTGGTCCCCACCTGGGCGAAGGACTCCGGCACGGGAGCCAAACTGTTCAACGCACGCTCCGAGACGGTCGCGGAGAAGCCGTCGTTCCGAGCCGCCTTCGCGCAGCGCCGGTGCCTGGTTCCCGCGAGCGGCTACTACGAGTGGCAGGCGCGCGTGGGCGGCAAGCAGCCCTACTTCATCTGCCCCGAGGACGCGTCGCCGCTCGCCTTCGCCGGCCTGTGGGAGACGCACAAGGACTCCGACGTACGGACGTTCACGTTCAGCATCCTCACCACCGCGGCGCGCGGAGACCTCGCGGCCATCCACGACCGCCAACCCGTGATGCTCCGCGCCGACGCCCGGGAGGGGTGGATGGACGTCGACGCCTCCGCCGACGAGCTCATGGCCGTGATGGCTTCGCCAGCTCCCGCGATGGCGACCAGGCCCGTCGGGAAAGCCGTGGGCAACATCCGGAATGACGACCCGAGCCTGGTCACCGCCGTCGCCGAGCCCGCCACGGAATAGTTGGGCGGGCACCGAGCAGTTGGGCGGGCACCGAGCAGTTGGGCGGGCACCGAGCAGTTGGGCGGGCACCGAGC
>JADGOS010000154.1 GCA_017882825.1 Demequinaceae bacterium
CGATCGAGGTGGCCGGGAACCTCGTGCTCGGCGATGTGGCCAGCCTCGTCGAGGTGGATCAGGTGGCGCCGGATCCCGGCAGACGTGACGCCCAGTCTCTCGGCGATTTCCGCGGCCGTGACGGGGCCAGCCGACACGATGAGGCCGAGAACGCGCTCGCGCGTCGTCTCGTCCGTCGCCATGGGTTCCTCCCGCGCCGCCCGTCCGGGTGGCTATTAGGTAACAGTCTCGTTCCCTAATTCCATTCCCGCAAGGAAGGGGACCCTAACCCGTCCGGTGAGAGCGCCACACGTCGCGGCCGGGGCCCTATAAGCCGGCGAGAGTCTGGTCGACGTCGTCGAGGAGGTCCTCGATAGTCTCGAGTCCGACGGACAGTCGCACGACCTCCGGCGGCACCGCCAACTCGGTTCCCCGCACCGAGGCGTGCGTCATCGCGTCGGGGTAGCCTACGAGCGACTCGACGCCTCCCAGCGACTCCGCCAGGGTGAAAAGGCGCGTCGACTCGGCGAAGCGCCTGGCGTTTGCCGCCGTGTCGAGGGCGATAGAGACGACCCCACCAAACGCGGACATCTGGCGGGCCGCCACCTCGTGGCCGGGGTGATCGCGCAGGCCCGGGTAGAACACTCGGTCAACCTTGGGGTGTGCGGCAAGATGCTCGGCAAGCGTGAGCGCACTCTCACTGTGGCGCCGCATGCGCACGGACAAGGTCTTGATTCCACGCGTGGTGAGCCACGCGTCGTGCGGGCCGGAAATCGCTCCAACCGCGAACTGCAAGAAGCGGACCTTCTCGGCGAGGGCGTCGTCGTTGAGTACGAGCGCTCCGCCCACCACGTCCGAGTGGCCACCCAGGTACTTGGTGACCGAGTGCACGACCACGTCGGCGCCGAGCACGAGGGGCTGCTGCAAGGCGGGCGACGCAAAGGTGTTGTCGACGACCACTACGGCGCCCGCCGCGCGGCCTAAGGCGGCGACCCCCAATATGTCGCTGATGTTGAGCAACGGGTTGCTCGGCGTCTCGAGCCACACAACCTGCGGCGGGCGCGCCTCGATCGCCGCCGCCACCGCGGCGAGGTTGCCAAAGTCCACGATCCGCACGTTGACGCCCCACGGCCCGAGGACGCGAGAGATCAGCCGGAAGGTGCCGCCATAGACGTCGGACCCGAGGAGAACCTCGTCGCCGGGTCGAAGGACCGCGCGCAGCAGCGCGTCCTCCGCGGCCAGGCCTGAGGAGAACGAGAAGGCGTGCGCTCCGCGCTCGATCGCTGCGAGTTGCCGCTCGAGTGCGGTGCGCGTGGGGTTGCCACTGCGCCCGTACTCAAAGCCGCCTCGGAAATTGCCAATGCCATCCTGCACATAGGTGGAGGACAGGTGCAGCGCCGGGATGACATCGCCCGTAGTCGGGTCAGATTGCTGCCCCGCGTGGATGGCGAGACTCTCCGGCCCCCTGGCGGCCGCGCGGTCGGAGTTGTTGATGTGGGGCAACGTCACGCGTTTCTCCTTTGCATGGGCAGGTACGAGAGCACGTCGGTAGCGGTGAGCACCGCGACTGGGGATCCCCTGTCAATGACCAGCAGCGCAGCCGACTGGGTCAACGCGTCGCGCGCCGCGCCCATGGCCTCGTCGACGCCGATCAGTGGCAATCCGGGCTGCACCGTCAGTCCAACCGCATCGTCCAACTCGATGTCGTGGGCGAGCAACCGGCGCATGAGCGTCGACTCGTCCAGGGAGCCCACCACCTCCCCCAAGACGACAGGCGGGTCAGCGGACAACACGGGCACTTGGGAGACACCGTGCTTGGCCATGATGCCAATCGCCACACGAACCGTGTCTCCGGTTTTCACGTGGACCAGCTCTGGTAGCCGCTCCCGCTGTGCAGCCACGAGCGCCCGCACAGTATCCGGATGACCACCCGACGTAAATCCGTGTACCCGCATCCAGGAGTCGTCGAATACTTTGGCCAGGTAGCCCCGACCGCCGTCTGGGAGCAGGACAACCACGATTGCTTCCTCCGGAAGCTCACGCGCCACTCGAAGCGCCGCGGCAACGGCCATCCCGCTCGACCCTCCGACCAAGAGCCCCTCCTCTCGCGCGAGACGCCGAGTCATTTCGAACGACGTTGCATCGTCAACTGCGACCGTCTCATCTACGACCGTCGGGTCGAAGGCCGAAGGCCAGAAATCCTCACCGACACCCTCGACCAGATAGGGCCTCCCCGCTCCGCCCGAGTAGACCGAGCCGAGCGGATCCGCCCCGACGATCCGCACGGCGCCTCCCGAGAGCTCCTTGAGCGCACGCCCGGCGCCCGTGATGGTGCCGCCCGTTCCCACGCCCGCGACGAAGTGGGTGATCCGGCCATCGGTGTCGCGCCAAATCTCGGGCCCCGTCGAGGCGAAGTGGCTCTCGGCATTCGCGGGATTGGAGTACTGGTCCGGCTTGAATGCGCCTGGAATCTCGGCGACGAGGCGGTCGGAGACCTTGTAGTAGGAGCGTGGATCCTCGGGAGCGACGGCTGTGGGGGCGACCACCACCTCGGCGCCATACGCCCGCAACACCGCGCGCTTGGCCTCGGTCACCTTGTCCGGAACGACAAATACACATCGGTAGCCCCGTTGTTGGGCGACAAGGGCAAGACCCACCCCGGTGTTGCCGCTCGTGGGCTCGACGATGGTGCCGCCCGGCCCCAGCAAGCCGTCTCGCTCGGCGGCCTCGACGATGCGGAAAGCGATGCGGTCCTTGACCGAGCCGCCCGGATTGAAGTATTCGACTTTGGCGAGCACCGTCGCGCGAATGCCCGTCGTCACGCGAGAGAGTTCGACCAACGGGGTGTTGCCAATGAGATCAGTGACGTGATGTGCGTACCGCACGGGGAGTGTTCCTTCATGTCGTCGCGCGTCGGCGCGGGGTCGCGGGGGGCCGGCTGAAGCGGTCAGCGACAACAGAGAGTGAAGAACACACGGCGACCCTACTTGACGTGCGGGCCGCTGGCAAGCGGGGTGCCGCGCCAGCGTGCCGCAGGGCCGTCCCCTCGTGAGGGACGGCCCTGCGCAGTTGTGGAGCCGGGTCGGCTCCGGGCAATCCGACTACACGCCGGGGATGACGTCGCCAGCGG
>JADGOS010000155.1 GCA_017882825.1 Demequinaceae bacterium
GAGAAGACGTCGTCCGCCCAGATGAGGTCTCGGTGGAACGCGGCCACGGCGACCGCGCACTCCTCCTCGCTCGGGCCCGCGTCTCCCACCAGGGAGGGGTCGCCGCGAACGATCTCGACCGCGAACGGCATCGCCATGGAGTGAACCGTCGTCCGCCAGACGCCTCCTGTGCCGCCCCGCGCATCCTCGCCCGTCATCCGTCGCCCGTCATGCCTAGCCCAGCCCCGCCTTCTGGAACGCCCCCTTCGCGGACGTGACGAAACCATCGGAGGTATAGGACGCGCCGCTGACGTACTGGACGTTCCATGTCTGGGCTGCGAGGACGCGCTGCTCGAGCGCGGGGAGCGCGTCTGAGTTGATGAAGCGCGACTGGGCATCGCCGCTGCCCGCCTTGAGCGGACGCACCTCGGTCACCTTCCCGCCGCTCACGACGATCTCCACCTGGAAGGTTCCCCTGACGTTCTGGATCGCGGGACCGTCAAATGTGGTTGTCCCTGCGGCCGAACCCTTGGCGGTGGTCGTCACCGTCGGCAACTGCCGGGGCGCGAAGAGCCAGCCCGCGGTCAGAATCGCGCCGCAGCCCCCCACGACGATCAGCACCCTCTGCGCGCGCATGTCGCCTACCACCCGAACCTCTCGCGATGGATGGCCCCGGGCGCGACGCCCGACGCAAGCGCGTCGGCCTCGACCTGCCTCGCCCACGCGAGCGGCCCGCACACAAAGACGTCCACGTCCGACGGATCGCGCACGAGCGACGCGATGGCCGCCGGCTCGTCCGGGGTGCCCCAGGTGTCCCCTCGCGGTCCCACGAGGACCCTCAGGTCCGCCGACCGGTCCCGGGCGAGCGCGCGGACCTCGTCGAGCAAGGGCGCCTCATCGAGGGAGCGCACGCGCACGACGACGACGCACGGCTCGCCGGGCAGGACGTGCTCGAGGAGGGCGCGGATCGGCGTGATCCCGATCCCCGCCGCGATCAGGACGAGGCCGCTTCGCGTGCGCGCGTCGTGGGTGAAGATGCCCAGCGGCCCCTCGAAGGTCACCGCCGTCCCCGGCCGGACGTGGGCGACGGCGCGCGAACCGTGGCCGGAGGGCTTCACCGTGATCCGCACATGGTCACCGTGCGGCGCGCTCGACAGCGAGTAGGGGTGCTTCTGCCAGAACAACTTCGGGGTGTAGAAGCGCCACAGCAGGAACTGCCCCGGCTTTGCCCCGAGCCCGCCCAGCCCGCGACCGCCGATGACCACGGTGGTCGATCCGTCCGCCCCCGTCGTGACCGACGCGACGCGGGCGCGATGGTTCGCCGTGAGGACGAGGGGCCGCACCATCCGGAACGCGACGAAGGATCCGAAGGCCACGGCGTAGAACGCGAACCAGAAGAGCCAGGCGACCCCCCCACGCCGGAAGGTCTGGCCGTCGAGGAACTGGTGGGGCACGGCGATCGCGATCGCCACATAGACGACGCGATGGATGGTGTGCCACGTCTCGTAGTGCCAGGCGCGGAACGCGCCAAAGAGGGACGTCGCGAGGACGAGGACGAAGAGCCCCGCCGCGATCTCGACGGCGGCGAGCCACAGGTTGCCCGAGGATAGGCCAAAGAAGGCCTGTACCAATCCCTGGGAGAGTTCGCGCGACGTGGCGGTGACGATCAGGGCGACGTGCACGAACATGAGGAGGATCGCGTACTTGCCAAGCGCCGCGTGGCGAGCGAGGGCGCGGTCGTGCCCGATGACGCGGTCGATCCACGGTGCGCGGGATGCGAGGAGCACCTGGGACATCATCAGCACGGCGGTCACGATGCCGACGAGCCGACCCACCTCGCGAACGACGTCGGTCCCCCTCGATACCAGCAACCCGCCCGCAGCAACGTTGAGGGCGACGCCGACGGCGGCGGCGAACCACACGGCGGCGACGATTCCGTCGGCTCCCCACTGGCGTCTCGAGGCGCGGCGCGCGCGCTCGGCCACGCGGGCCTGGGTGCGGGTGATCACGCGCTCAGCCTAGGCGGTAACGACATTTGCGCCACGTAAGAGGATCGCTTTGGGTTTCGCGAGCGCACGAATGTCCGCGCGAGGATCGTCCGGGAACACGACGACGTCCGCGCTCGCGCCCTCCTCGATCCCCGGAGCGCCGAGGAACCGCCGGGCCACCCACGTCGCCGCCGCGACGACGTCGCGGGCGGGCACTCCCGCCGCGACCATCTCGGCGCACTCCTGGGCAAACGTGCCGTGGCCGATCGTTCCGCCGGCGTCCGTCCCCACGAGGAGGGGAACGCCCGCCTCGTGGAATTGGCGAACCTGCGCGTATCGTGCCTGGTACATGGCCTCCATCCGCGCGGCGAACGCGGGGAACCTCGCCCTGCCCTGGTGGGCGATCGAGGCGAACTGCCCCACCTGCAGAAGCGTCGGGACCACGGGAGTGCCGCGTCGCGCCGCCTCCGCAATGTGGGCATCCGTCATGCCTGTCCCGTGTTCGATGCAATCGATTCCCGCATCGAGGAGACTCTGGGCGGCCTCCGCCGCGAAGGTGTGCGCGGTCACCCGAGCCCCGGCGGCATGCACCGCGGCGATGGCGTCCGCGAGGACGTCGTCCGGCCACAGCGGGCGGAGGTCGCCGTCGGTACCTAGGTCGCGGTCGATCCAGTCGGCGATGATCTTCACCCAGCCGTCGCCGCTCCTGGCCTCCTCGGCCGCCGCAAGGGGGAGGTCCTCGATGCGCTCCAGTTCACGCGCGAAGCCCCTGAGGTAGCGCTTCGGTCGGGCGATGAAGCGCCCGGCGCGGATCAGTTGAGGCAGGTCGGCGCGCTCGTGCACCCACGCCGTGTCGGTCGCGCTCCCGGCGTCGCGGATGAGGAGCACCCCGGTGTCGCGATCGGCCTCGGCCTGCTTCTCCGCGAGCGCCTCGTCCGCCGCCCCGCCAACGGTCACGCCGACGTGGCAGTGAACGTCGACGAGTCCGGGCAGAACGACGCCCTCGATCGTCTGCGCGTCGCCAGAGAACCGGGGCCGCTCGAACGTGATGCGCCCGCCGATCACCCAGGCCTCGCCCCGCTCGGTGGTCTCGTCGACGGGTTCCTCGGGCGTGGGCGCGGCCAGGCCGGCCGGAGCCGCCT
>JADGOS010000066.1 GCA_017882825.1 Demequinaceae bacterium
CCCGTTTCGTATCGGTGCAGCGGTGCGAACGTCCCCCTTGGAGTACTCAGGATTCTCCGCGCAATCTCACCAGTCGAGGGGAGATTCCGCCAACCGACGCGTGTAGAACTCGCGGATCGCGGCGACCGTTGCCGACGGCAAGGGATTCGCGGCAGCGGCGATCGAGGCCCGGAGCAGGTCAACCGTGCGTGCTCCGGGGATCACGGTGGAAACACCGTCATGCGCCAAGAAGAATCGCAGTGCGCCTTGGGGCACCGAGACGCCCGCGGGCAACACGGAGCGAAACTCGTCCACGAGTTTGGCGCGCAAGGCAATGTCGGCCCGCGACCACCGCGAGCGCACGCCGGTGAAGACCGAATCTGCGGTGTATCGGCCGGACAGCCAGCCGGACTCCAGGGGAACCTTGATGATCGTGCCGACACCCTGGTCTCGCGCTCGTTCGAGCGAGGGCCACGTCTCCTCGAACAGCGCGGACATGCGCACCTCCAGGGCCTGGCTCTCGCTGGTCCGCAGAACGGTGTCGACGTCGGCGCTCGAGTCCACCGACGCCCCGTAGGCGCGGATGACCCCCTTGGGTTTCAGCCGCTCGAGCACCTCGTAGTGCTCGCTCTGAGTCTCATCCAGAATCTCGGGGGGCGGATTGTGCAGCACGACGATGTCGAGGTGATCGGTGCCCATGCGCTCGGCGCTCCGGAGGACCGCGCCTTCAATGATGGGGGCGGCCCAATCGGTGGTGCCGTCCGCTCGGTGACCGAACTTGGTGCAGATCACGACGTCATCCCGACGCCCACCCCGCAGGGCCACGCCGATGTTCAGCTCGCTGTGACCGTCTGCGTAGCCGGGGGCGCCGAAGGCGAGACCTCGTCGGCAAGCGGGTCGCACGGGCGTATAACGGTGTGGTGGGAAAGACACCTGCAACCGTGCTCCTCGTCGTCGCCATGATCGCGGTCATCGTCACGACAGACGTCCTGTTCTTCAGAGGTCAGGCGTGGACCTGGGAGCGCCTGGCCGCGAACGTTGGCATTGTTCTTGTGTTCGGGGCCTTCTACTTCAGGTTCATCGGACGGTCGTAAGCCGGGTCGAGGAGGCCCGCCGAAGGGGAGACACGGCATGGCAGCGCACCGCGTCACGGAGTCGGTCCTGGGCCACAAGCAGAGGGCGCGCCATGTCCGCGAACGGCGCCGAGTTTACCCACGGGGCTTCGGAGGCGGCCTTCGGTAGTGTGAAGGCTAGCGACGCCGACGGGAGAAGCGATGGCCATGATTCAGCCGACACCCCGCGCCCGGGGTAGGGGAAGAGGGCTCGCCGTTGTCGCTGAAAGAGCGGGCGGCGTCTCCAAGTCTGACGACTTGACTTCCAGGATCTACCAGGCCATTTCGGTTCAGCGACCCGCCGTGATCGAGTACCTGAAGTCGCTTCGACGGGACAAGCCGAACGCGAGCCCGGCGCGGATACTCAAGGAACTTGAGAAGCGTTACGTGGCCACGGTGACCATCGCGAGCGCCGGCGTCGGGGCGTCGGCCGCCATCCCCGCCGTGGGGATCCCTCTCGCCCTGGGGCTAGGTGTCGCCGATCTGCTGTTCTTCTACGAGACAAGCGCCCTGTACGTGCTCGCCGCCACGGAACTCCACGGGATCGAAGTGAGGGACGCAAAACGGGCCCAACCACTGGTCCTCGGGATGCTGCTCGGCCAGAAGTCGCAGAGCCAAGTGGCCAAGATCCTGTTCGAAGCCACCGGGGCCGGAGGCGTCAATCGGGCGCGCACCGTCGCCACCACCGCGGCCGGGAAGGCACTCCCCAAGGGCTGGGGGGAAGCCCTCACCCAACAACTCCCCGACTCGGCGCTCGCGCCCGTCGCGACGGTCATCGCCCGCCAAGCGCTGCGACAAAGCGGGAAGCTCGGCGCCAGGACGCTAGGGAAGGTGATCCCGTTCGGGTTTGGAGCGGTGCTCGGGGGGGTCGGAAGCTTCACGTTTGGGCGCGACGTCGTCAAGGCCGCGCGAGTCGCCTTCCCCATGCCTCCCACCCACTTCCCGGAGGCGCTCCTGGACTTCCGGAAGGCGGGGCGGGGGCTGCAAAGCACTAGCGTGCCGTGAAGGCCCTGCAATCCGCTGAAGCGTAGTTTGACGCGGTATCGGGAGGACCGCGAGCTAGGGACAACGTCCCTGGCCAGCGCAACGTCGCAACCCCTATCCTGGTCGGGTTCCTTGTCCTTCAGACGAGTCTTTGAGGTGGATGGATGACTGCGGGTGTGCCTGCCCGTTGTGGCGCCCGGGTGTATCTCACGCCCCGGGTTATGGCCTGAGCCGTTCTCTTCTCCCACCCGCTTGAGCGTGAGCTCGCGGGTACCTCATCACTATCTGAATGGAGTTTCCCATGAGCACTCAATGGCTCACGCGCGCCGAAAACGGTGCCGACGCCAGTACCGTCCGCGAGATCACCCTCGCGGCGTTTCCCACCGAGCAAGAGGCCGACATCGTCGACGTCTTGCGAGCCGACCCCGCCTGGATTGACGGCCTGTCCGTGGTCGCGACTGATGGAGATGGCCGGGTGGTGGCGCATGCGCTCCTCACGCGTTGTCACATCGGCGTCGAACCCTCGCTCATGCTGGGCCCCGTCTCGGTGCGTCCCGAGTTCCAACGCCAGGGGGCGGGTGGCGCCGCAACCAGGGCAGTCCTCGACGCGGCACGGCGGCAGGGAGAGAACCACGTTGTGGTGGTCGGGCATCCGACCTACTACCCCCGGTTCGGCTTCGAGCGCGCCAGCGTTCACGGGATCGAACTGAGCATCGAGGCGCCTGATGACGCCGTTATGGTGCTCGCGTTGAATCCGGGCCAGCCGCTTCCGAGGGGCGTCGTGCGATTCGCCGCCGGTTTCGGGATCTAGCGGTCCGCCTCAGTGACCCCGACCCCCCGCGTGCTTTCGCGTGGGGGGTCGGGGTGGCGCCCCGCCATCCCCACTACGATGCACCAAGAGCGCCGGTGATCGGCGCACGCGCACGAGAGGGGCCGCGATGGCGAAGTTGTACTTCCGCTACGGCGCTATGAACTCGTCCAAGTCAACCCTGCTGCTCGCCGCCGCGCACAACTACGAGGAGCGCGACCAGCACCCGGTATTGGTCAAACCCGGCACGGACACCAAGGCCGGCCGCGCCGTCTCCTCGCGCATCGGCATCGAGCGACCCGTCGACATCTTGCTTGGCCCCGACGACTCGTTGCTGGCGGCCCTGGAGGCGCATCGGCCGCTCGACCAGATCGCCGCGGTCTTTGTTGACGAGGCACAGTTCCTCACTCCCGCGCAGGTCGACGAGGCCTTCACCGTGGCCGTCATCCACGGAGTGCCGGTGTTGTGTTACGGCCTGAGGGGGGACTTCCAGACGAGGTCATTCCCCGGTTCGCTGCGCCTCATGGAGATCGCGCACTCGATCGAGGAGCTCAAGACCATCTGCCGATGCGGGTCCAAGGCGATCTTCAACGCGCGCATCGTGAACGGGCAGTTCGTCAGCCGGGGCGACCAGGTCGCCATCGACGGCCAACACGCGACGTACGAATCGCTGTGCGGCCGCTGGTATTTGGAGAAGGTCGGACCGCTGCGCGCGGCCGAAGTCCGAACCTAGTCGCGGGGGCGCTCGTCGATGTCCCGAGGGCGAGGCTGTGAACATCCGCACATTTGCGGCCAACGTTGCCAAGGGCGACCAAAGTGCGCGGGAGATAGGCCACAATAGAGCGCGTGACCGAACCGGCGTTGCTCGTCATTGTCATTGCGACCGCGCTAGCTTTCGACTTCACCAACGGATTCCACGACACCGGCAACGCGATGGCAACGTCCATCGCCACCCGCGCGCTCACGCCGCGTCGGGCCGTCCTCCTCTCCGCGTCGCTCAATATGCTTGGCGCATTCCTGTCCTTCGCCGTCGCCAAGACAATCGCCAACGGGATCGTTGACGCAGGCCTCGTCACCCTCGACGTCGTCCTGGCGGGCCTGGTGGGTGCCATCGTCTGGAACCTCCTGACCTGGCTCTTGGGCATCCCCTCAAGCTCGTCCCACGCGCTCGTAGGCGGCATGGTCGGCGCGGTCCTCGCGGCCTCCGGCGCCGGTGGGGTGCTGTGGAAGGGCCTCGTCGCCAAGGTGCTCATCCCCGCGCTCGTCGCTCCGCTCGTGGCGATCCTGGTTGCAGGGGTCGCGACGTGGCTGGTGGTGCGTATAACCAAGGACGTACCGCAGCAGAAGAACGACCGCATGTTCCGGTGGGGCCAGATCGGCTCGGCCTCGCTCGTGTCGCTCGCGCACGGCACCAACGACGCCCAGAAGTCGATGGGAATCATCCTTCTCGCGCTCATCGCATCAGACGCCGTGCCGGGGGACTCGACCGGCGTCCCGTTGTGGGTGATTGTCAGTTGCGCGCTCGCGATGGCGCTGGGCACGTACACGGGTGGCTGGCGCGTGATCCGCACGCTCGGCAAGGGCCTCGTGGAGCTCGAACCGAGGCAGGGCATGGCCGCCGAGTCGTCGTCCGCAGCGGTCATCCTCCTGTCGAGCCACTTTGGCTACTCGCTCTCGACGACGCACGTCGCCACCGGGTCGATTCTCGGGTCCGGCGTGGGGATGAAGGGCGCGAGGGTTCGGTGGTCCGTCGCTGGCCGGATGTTCATCGCGTGGCTCATCACCGTGCCCGCCGCCGGGCTCGTGGGTTACGACTGCTACGGCCTCAACGAACTCGCGGGCCCGTACGCGGTGTTCGGCTTCCTCCTCGTGATCGCCGGAGCATGCGCCGCCTGGTCCAGGCGACGGCCCGTCAACCACAAGAACGTCAACGATGCCTGGGAAGACGACGCCGGGGCGATGATCGCGGAGTCCGTCGCGCAACACGACCCGTCACTGCTGAGGCTGTCGCCCGCCCAGCGCAAGCGACGCAAGAAGGCCGCGAAACTCGCCAAGAAACAGGCGAAGAAACTCGCGAAGAAGCAGGCAAAGAAGGTCGCCAAGGAGTCCGCCAACAAAGCCGCAAAGGAGGAGACGAACGGTGTCTGACTACATCAAGTGGCGCGCGCTCGCCGATGTCGTCGTGGTCGGCCTGATCGTTGGTGCAGGGCTCCCCGCGCTCTTCGCCCTCGGGGTGAGGGCCCTCGCGGGGCCCGGCTCACGCGTCGAGGCTGGCCGGAGGCCGCCCATCCGTGTCGTGACGGCCGGCGCATGCTTCGCGGTCGTGGTAAGCGCGATCGTCGCCGCGATCATCTATATCTGGTCCAGCGCGCACTGACGCTGGCTAGCGCCTCGGCGGCCAGGGGATCAGCATCGACGTGGTGCGACGGTAGTCCGCGTATTCGGGGTGGCGCCCGGTCGAGATCCACTCGGTGAACGCCGTCGAGCCGAGGAACAGAAGGGTGAGGAGCACCGCCCCCGCGCCGGTCCACAGCCAGGGCGTCCCCGCCGCGATCGCGCCGAACGCGAAGACGACCCACCACTGCCCGACCTCCGCGAAGAAGTTGGGGTGGCGGCTGTAGCGATTGAGGCCGGTGCGCAGGACGCCGCCGGCCGGATTCGCCCGGTGGAAGTTCCAGCGCTGCTGATCCGCGACCGTCTCCATCGCGAGGAGCGCGAGGAAGGCGACGGCGGCGACGACGTCGGCCGCCCCCAGGGGCCTCGGGTGCCCGGCCATCGTCCACACCGGCAGCGTGATTGCGAGCAGCAGCGCGTTTTGATAGGCAGCGATGAACACGGCGTTGAATACGCCGAAGCGCCACCCGGGCAAGTGGGCGCGCAGGATCGCCCACCGGTAGTCCTCGCCCCCGGGCGCGTACCCGCCGCGCCTCGCGAAGTTGAAGGTCAGGCGCGCGCCCCACGCGGTGATGAGGGCCGCGACGAGGATCGCGCGGGCGACGGCGGCATGGGAGCCGGCGGCCGCGAAATGGGAGCCGGCGGCGTGGGCGGCGAACACCCACGCGTAGGCCACGGGGACGATCGACCACAGCCGATCCGTCCACGAGTACTCGCGCGTGACCACGGACAGGAGCCAGCAGGCGGCCGTCGCGCCCGCGCACATCCACAGGGCGATCGCGAGTGCGCTCATCCGCGTCCGGGCCGCGCGACGGAGTGTGACGAGAATCGCGTTGTCTTCATGGGTCGACGGTATCGCTTCCCTACCTACGGTGGCGTAACCTAGGGGAAGACGTGGGGAAATGGAGACGACGATGCCCGATCTCATGAGCCTATGGACCGCCAAGAAGTGGCCGGGCGTCCCGCGCGAAGTCGACGTCCCGGACGAGAGCCTCCTCGAGGCGCTTGAACGGGCCGCGACCCAATGGCCCGACCGGGCGGCCGTCGACTTCATGGCCCAGTCGACCACGTATCGAGAGTTGTGGGAGGCGGTCGCCCGCGGCGCGGGTGTTCTTGGGGGCTACGGGATCCGCAAGGGAGACCGGGTCGCCATCTCGCTGCCCAACTGCACGAGCCACATGGTGGCGTTCTACGCGGTGCTCCGGCTGGGCGCGATCGTCGTCGAGGTCAACCCCACCCTTTCCGCGCCCGAGATCGAGTTCGAGATGGAGGACTCCGGAGCGGTGCTCCTCCTCGCGTGGGAGCACGTGCTGGAGCGACTGGGCCCGTCGCCCGAGGCCAGGCCCTTCGTCTCGATCGCCGTAGACCTCTCCGCCGATCTCCCCAGGATCAAGCAGTTGGCGCTTCGCCTGCCGATCGCGAAGGCGCGGCACACCCGCGCCCAACTGTGCAGCGACGCCGTTCCGGGGGTACCGCGGTGGCACCGGCTTGTGGGCGCCGCGGGGCCAATCGACCCGTCGCACCCCAGGCCCGGCTCAGACGACGTCGCGCTCCTCCAGTACACCGGCGGCACCACCGGAACCCCGAAGGCGGCGGTGCTCACGCACCGCAACGTCCTGTCCAACGCCCTCATGGGCGAGGTCTGGACCGGGGCGAAGCCAGCCACCGAGGTGGTCTACGGCGTGCTGCCCTTCTTCCACGCCTTCGGCATGATGCTGTGCCTCGTCTACTCGGTCCGGATCGGCGCGACGCTGGTCGCGTTTCCCAAGTTCTCCGCGAGCGAGGTGCTCGCGGCCCAGAAGCGGCGTCCGGGGACATTCATCCCCGCTGTTCCTCCCATGCTGGACAAGATCGCCGACGCGGCGGAGGCCGCGGGCGTGGACATGAGTTCGTTCACGGTGTCGCTCTCCGGCGCCATGGCCCTGCCGCCGGAGACGGCGAGCCGATGGGAGGCGCTCACGGGAGGGATGGTCGTCGAGGGCTATGGAATGACGGAGAGTTCTCCCGTAGCGGTCGGCAACCCGCTTTCATCGGCCCGCCGCCCCGGTACGCTCGGCATCCCGTTCCCGAGCACCGAGGTGCGGATCGTGGACCCCGAGGACCCCTCCCGCGACGTGAGGCGGGAGGAGTCCGGCGAACTGCTGATCCGCGGGCCGCAGGTCTTCTCGGGCTACTGGAAGCGCCCCGACGAGACGGCGTCGCAACTTTTGCCCGGCGGCTGGCTGCGCACGGGCGACATCGTCCAGGTTGAGCCAGCCGGTCACATCGTTCTGGTTGACCGCATCAAGGAGATCATCATCACGGGCGGCTTCAACGTCTACCCGTCCCAGGTGGAGGACCGCCTGCGTGAGATGCCCGGCGTGCGGGACGTCGCGGTCGTCGGGCTTCCGGGCGGCAGGCTCGGCGAGGACGTGGTCGCCGCGATCGTGGTCGAGGAGGGCCACGCATTGCCGGATTTGGCGGCCGTCCGCGAGTGGTGTAGCGCCAGGCTCGCGAAGTACGCCCTTCCCGGCAGGATCGTCATCCTGCCCGACCTGCCCCGCTCCCAGATTGGCAAGGTTCTGCGACGCGTCGTGCGTGCGGGGCTACTGGAGGCGCCGCACGCTTGATCTCGCTGCCCGCCTGATGTCGCCGCTGGCCTAGTGGGGCTAGCCCGTGCGTCGGCTCGCGATGTTGGCCAGCCGCGCCGTAATGAGCGCCTCCACGAGGCCGCGCGGGACGGGCCGGTCGAGGGGTAGTCGCAGACACCCCTTGGACCACGTGAGGCCCTCGAGAAGTTCCGGAGTCGCCGACGCGATCGAGTCGAGCACTCGCCCGGAGTGGGGGTAGTACCCGAGGTGTCTCGCGGTCGCAGCGAAACCAGCCACCATCTCGCCGCCGAGGCGGAACCCGGGCATCGCGTAGGAGATGGTCTCTTCAGCATCGGGAACGATGTCGTGGATGGTCTCGCGCAGGGCTTGGAGCGCGGCGCGCTTGGGGGGTTCGAGCGCTGCGAGGTACGCGCCGATGTCAGCGGGGGGAGTGCTGGGCAACGGACACCTCCATGGCAATCGTCAGGGCCGCGGCGGGTAACCGCGTCACGGGTCGAGTCTAGGGACGCCCGCGTCGCGGCGCCCGCCGTGCCCGTCCCCGGGATCCCGGCCGCGGAAGTCCCGTTTGTGGACGGCGGTCACGGAACGTAGCCTGAGGAACGACGAGTGGGAGAGGACGCTACACGTGGCTGACAAGACGCAGAGCTTCTCGGCCGAGGAGAAGGCAGCTATGAAGGAGCGGGTCCGCGAGGCGAAGGCCGCCGCGGCGAACGCCGATGGCGACGCCGAGGTGCGCGCAAAGATCGCCGGCATGGCGGTCGCGGACCGCGCGATGGCGGAACGGATCCATGCCACCATGCGCTCCGAGTTCCCGGACCTTGCGCCGCGCACCTACTACGGGATGCCAGCGTACGCGAAGGACGGGAAGGTCCTGTGCTTCTTCAAGGACGCGGGCAAGTTCAAGTCGCGTTACGCCTCGTTTGAGTTCGCAGATGTCGCCGCGCTCGACGACGGGGAGATGTGGCCCGTGTCGTTCGCCGTGACCAAACTGACCGACGACGCCGTGGCGCGCATCGTCGCGCTCGTGAGGCGCGCCCTGGGCTGAGTCGGGTTGGGGGCCAGCACCGCTCCCGCGTGGGTCGCGCTACCAGCCCGACGGCGTGTAGTCCTTGAGGAAGACTCCGAAGAAGTCCTCGCCCGCCTCGCCGCGCACGATCGGGTCGTAGACCCGCGCGGCTCCGTCGACGAGGTCGAGGGGCGCGTGGAAGCCCTCCTCGGCCAGGCGCACCTTGGTCGGGTGCGGGCGCTCGTCCGTGATCCAGCCGGTATCGACGCTCGTCATCAAGATGCCGTCCGTCTCGAACATCTCCCGCGCGCTCGTTCTGGTCAACATGTTGACCGCCGCCTTGGCCATGTTCGTGTGCGGATGGCCCGGGCCCTTGTAGCCGCGGCCGAACACGCCCTCCATCGCGGAGACGTTGACAACATAGGCGCGGCCGCGCGTGGGGCGGCCGGAATCGGCCGCCCTAGACGGCACAGCGCCGGCGGCCCGGGCGGCCTCGGCCAGGCGCGGGCGAAGGCGGGTGATGAGGATGAACGGCGCGGTCTCGTTGCAGAGTTGGACCTCGAGCATCTCGAGCGCGTCCACCTCGCCGACGCCCTGGACCCAACTGTTCGAGTGGTGAAGGTCGGGCAGGAGGCCGCCCGCGTCGATCGCCGAGCCGTCCGCCAGGCGGGCGAGGGACGACGAGCCGGGGGCGAGCGCCATGTCCGTGAGGGTCTGGGCATTGCGGGCCGCGATGTCGGGCTCGGGGACGGCCGCGGACGCGAGAAGCGGGTGCGCCGCGACGGATTCCTCCAGCGCGCGGGGGTGGACGTCGCGCGTGTGCCCGAACGTCAGGAGGGTCGGGCCGCGCCCCTCGGCCCAAAGCCCGTCCTCGATCGGAACCGACTCTGCGTCGGCGAGCGGCGCGTAGGCGCCGGGGGAGCGCCGCACCGTCTGCGCCGCGTTGTTGATGAGGATGTCGAGCGGGCCCTCCGCCGCGACGGCGTCGGCGAGCGACACTACCTGCGCCGGGTCGCGCAGGTCGATCCCGACCACGTGGAGGCGGTGGAGCCAGTCCGACGCGTCGGGCATCGCGGCGAAGCGACGCACGGCGTCGCGGGGGAAGCGGGTGGTGATGGTGGTGTGGGCGCCGTCCCG
>JADGOS010000156.1 GCA_017882825.1 Demequinaceae bacterium
GCGCCTGACGGGCGCGATCGCACGTGAGGCGAAGGGGTCGAACGGGTTCGGCTACGACCCGATCTTCGTGGCCGACGGGCAGACGGTGACGAACGGCGAGCTTGAGCCCTCCGTCAAGAACGGCATCTCCCACCGGGGGCAGGCGTTCCGCGCGCTGGCACCGCACCTCGCGGCGCTGCTGGGTCGCGGAATGAGCTAGAGGCCGGACCCGGCCTCGTAACTCGCGAGCCCGCGGCGGAGGATGACGTCCTGGCCGCCATGCATCTCCGCGCCGATCTCCTCGCTCGTGGCTTCCTCCGGCGTCAGCCAAATGATGTCGAGCGCGTCCTGGCGCGCCTCGCACTCCCCGTCGACGGGAACGACAAACGCGAGGGAGACCGCGTGCTGGCGGGAGTCGTGGAAGGGCCCCACTCCCTTCGTCGGAAAGTACTCGGCGACCATGAACGGCTCGGGGGCGGGACCGATGCGGGGCAGCGATAGCCCGCCGAGGTCCTTCTCGAGGTGGCGCACCAGGGCCTCGCGGATCCGCTCGTGGTAGAGCACCCTCCCGGAGACCAGGGCCCTGATCATCGCATCGTCGTACGCGCGCAGGACGAGCCCCACCTCGGTAATCAAGCCGGTCTCGTTGACGCGCACCGGAACGATGTCGACGTAGACCATGGGCAGATGCGCACGGATGTACTCAAGTTCCTGGGGCGGAAGCCATCCCTCGGGCTCAGGGGGAAACTCCGCCATGTCGGTCATGATCTATTTCTACCGCGCGGGCGCCCCCTTCGTCCCCTGCGCGCGCCGGACTACGATGCGGGAATACCCCTGGAGGTGTGATCGTTGACGACTCCAGAGCATTCGCCCTTCGAAAGGACCTCCATGGCAACCGTGAATCTCACCACAGAGACGTTCGATGAAACGGTCAAGAAGGGCGGGACCGTCCTCGTCGACTTCTGGGCGGAGTGGTGCGGCCCCTGCAAGCGCTTCGGCCCCATCTTCGAGGCCTCGTCCGAGTCACACGGTGACATCGTTCACGCGAAGGTCGACACCGAGGATCAGGGGCGCCTGGGTGCGCGCTTCGGCGTGACCGCGATCCCGACGCTGATGGCCTTCCGCGACGGCGTGATGGTCTTCAACCAGGCGGGAGCGCTTCCCGCCCCGGCCCTCCAGCAGGTCATCGAGGCCGTCGAGGCGCTCGACATGGACGATGTGCACAGACAGATCGCCGAGCACGAGGCGTCTCAGCACGAGGCGTCTCAGCACTAGGGCCACCGAGCGCCACGGTCTCCCTCACCAGGGACCCCTCCACCAGACCCGCGCCCCATCCCCCATCCCCCGGGGCGCGAGCGACGGCCCTCCCGCAAGGGAGGGCCGTCGTTGTCTGTTCTGGAGAGTGCGCGAGGAGGGACTTGAACCCTCACGTCCGAAGACACTGGATCCTAAATCCAGCGCGTCTGCCAATTCCGCCACACGCGCGCGGTATCAGGATACGGCGTCGGCGCGCCCGCGCCGAGGTCACTCGCGCAAGCGGAAATTAGTCGAGCGGGCGGACGTCACTCGCGCAAGCGGAGGTCAGGCGAGCCCCAGGTCCTTCCGGAGTTTCGCGACGTGGCCCGCGGCCTTGACGTTGTACTGCGCGAGTTCGACCTTGCCCTCGGGATCGATCACGACGGTCGAGCGAAGCACGCCCGTCACGGTCTTGCCATAGAGGCTCTTCTCGCCGAACGCCCCATACGCGCCGAGGACCGTTCGCTCGGGGTCCGACGCCAGGGGAAAGGTCAGGTGCTCGTTCGCCCGGAACTTCGCGAGCGCGGCGGGCTTGTCTGGGGAGACTCCGACGACCACATATCCCGCCGCCTGAAGCGAGGCGAGGTTGTCGCGGAAGTCGCACGCCTGCATCGTGCATCCCGGGGTTCCCGCAGCCGGGTAGAAGTAGACGATCACGTGCTTGCCTCGGTGATCGGCCAACGCGAAGGACCCCTGGTCGGTCGGGAGGGTGAAGTCGGGGGCGAGGTCGCCGCGCGAGAGTTGTGTGGTCATATCAGGCACAACGAGCGGCAACGGCGGGGCATTCCTCCCCCCGATCGGCGCTCGCGTTGCACTGCCCCCGCGGTGTCGGTACGGTCAGCGTAACGACGGGACGGGGTCTTGTGATGGCGGACGCGGGGGACGGTCGCGAGGGCACCATGCAGTGCCCGGCGTGCGGGTACACCATTCGGCTCTCGATGGACCGCGTGTGTGGCTCATGTGGCGTGGACGCCACGCACCCGACGCTGGCCCAGATCCGCGAGGCGGACGCCACCCTCTACGGCTACAAGGCCACCTACGACGAGCTCATCGCGAACTGGCAGGAACTGAGCCAGCGCCGCTACGGCCTGCTCGTAACCCTGATCGGGACGCGGGGGCAAGCCTTCGCCCAGTCTGCCACCACCGCGGCCCCCGCAACAGCAGCCCCCGCGGGCGCCGCCCCCGCTGCGCCCGCACCCGCCGCGCCGGCAATAGGCGGAGTCTTCTTCCCCGACGCGGCCGCAACCGCCGCACCGGCTGCCGCCGACGCACAGGCCGCGGCCAGCGCCTCCGCGCCGGTTGCCGGGGCCTGGCAGCCGCCACCATTCGGCAGCCAGCCCTTCGACGGCGCGGCCCCGACGAGGCCGGGGCGTCCTGCCCGACCCGCTCGCCCCGCCAGGGCGACGCCGCGGCGGCTCACCGCGCCCGCGCTGCTTGGCGTCTCCGGTGCCTCACTCCTCATCACCTCGGCGATCGTCTTCATCGCGGTGACGTGGCAGACCTTCTTCCCCCTCGCGCAGGGCCTGATCATCAGCGCGGTCGCGGCGGCCACGGCGTACCTTTCGCTCTGGCTCAAGCGCCACGATCTCTCCGTCTCTGGCGGCGCCGTCGGCGTCGTCGCGATGTCCTTCGTCGGGGTTGCGATCGTCGCCGTCGACCGGCAGGCAGGCGTTCTTGGCACGTTTGCTCTGCCCGTCGCTGCCGCCCTCACGGCGGGCGCCGGGCTCGCCCTGTCCCGTGCCGGTATCGTGTGGGTCGGTTCGACCGCCGCGCTTGCTCTCGGCGCTTCGGCCGCGGGCCTCACCCGAGCGATCGCCGTCCAGC
>JADGOS010000157.1 GCA_017882825.1 Demequinaceae bacterium
GATGCACCAGACGGGCGCCGTCGTCGATTTCACGAGGAACGCCAGCACGGCGGCGGCGCCTCCGAGGGCGAGCCACCACTTCGTGCCCTTCTCAAACCAGAGGTCGACCGCGAGGATCATGGCGAGCGCGAGCGCAACGGAGAAGAAGTCGATCATTGAGGAGGCGCCCCACTGGAGGCCGTACGGGAGGAACTCCAGTAGGACGACGGCAGAGACCGCTGCCACCCTGCCGTGCCATCGTGCGACCAAGAGGACAAGGAGTGCGGCGGTGGCTTGGAACGTGATGAGGCCCATCGTGCGCGCGGAAACGTCGACACTCATCCCCGCCTTGGCGAGGAGCGAGGCAAGCGCCTGGAACAGCGGGAACTCCATCGGAACGTTGGCGTCTGGCCCAAACACCGGCAGGGGGGTGTCGAGCAGGTTGATTCCATGGCGTGCATACTCGCGAATGACCATCGCGGTCTGCGTTTGCCGGAAGTAGTTGGAATCCATGAGCGAGTTGGAGAGTTGGGGGATCCGGACGAGGGTCCCGACAGCGATGACGAGCGCGGCATGGGGCCACGTTCGGGTCGCGAATGCTCCCCGGACGCGGGAGCGCATGCTCGTAGAGGTCGTGGTGGACACCGGCTTCTCCCTTTCGCAACGGGTTGCAACGATGCTTCGGACGCGAAGCGATTGGCACAGCCTATCCTGACAGGAACCCGCGGATCAGGGGTGAGGAAACCGCGAAGGCGCGCTCCCGGAACGGGGTGGCGCACGAGTTGCCCGACGCGCTGAACTCCATCGGAAGGGCGATCATCGTTCACCAGCCGGGCGCACCTCACGTGGGACGGGTGTCGTCGATCCCGCCGTATCGCCTAGGGCAGGAGCCGCCCGTCACGCATGGTGAAGATCTGCGAGCTCATCGCGGCGGCCTCCGCGCGGTCGTGGGTGACGACGATCGCGGTGGTCCCGGTCGCGAGCAGGATATCGCGGACCTCTGCGGCGAGGGCCTCGCGCAACTCGGCGTCGAGGGAGCTGAGGGGCTCGTCGAGCAGGAGCAGCCGCGGGTGTGGGGCGAGCGAGCGCGCGAGCGCAACCCGTTGGCGCTCGCCGCCCGATAGCTCGGTGATCCGGCGGGCCCCATACCCCGGCAGTCGCACGAGCTCGAGGAACTCGGCGACGCGGGCGCGTCTCTCTGCGCGGGGCATGCCCGCCATCTCCAGTCCGAAGGCGACGTTCCCCGCGACCGTCCGGTGGGGGAAGAGGGCGCCGTCCTGAAACACGAGCCCAAATCCCCGGACGTGCACCGGCGTCGTGGAGACGTCCTCGCCGTCCCACATCACCAGCCCCGTGCACTGCACGACACCCGCGATTGCACCGAGCAACGAGGACTTCCCGCAGCCCGACGGGCCGACGAGCGCGACGATCTCGCCGGCCTCCACCGTCATCGAGACGTCACGCACGGCAGTCACGGGAGGGTGCCCCGGATACGTCACGGTCACGCCGCGCAGTTCGAGCCCGGTCATATCTCGCCCTCTCGTCCCGCGCGCAGTCGCTCCGCCATCATCATGATCGCGCCCGTCATCGCCGCGAGGACGACCGACGCGGCGAAGGCCGTCCCCACGTTGTCGATCCCGGGCCGTCCGAGGTAGCGGAAGATCGCGGTCGGAAGGGTCGGGTGGTCTGGCCGCGCAAGGAAGTTTGTCGCGCCGAATTCGCCGAGCGAGACCGCGAAGGCGAGCCCGAGCGCGAGGCCGACGGGCCTGCGAACGAGCGGCCACTCAACCGTGCGCCATAGGCGCCACGGGGAGGCGCCCAGCACTGCGGCCGAGGCGCGGATCTCCGGCTGGATGGAGGTGAGCGCGGGGACGAGGCTCCGCACCACCAGGGGGAACGCGACGACGGCCTGGGCGACCGGAATCAGGATCGCGGGGTTGGGAACGCCGAGCCCCCCGGGCAGCGGGCGGGCGAGCGTCAAGAGGACGCCGAGCCCGACGATCACCGACGAGACGCCGAGGGGAAGCATCGCGAGCGCCCCCGCCCAGCGACCGCGGCGCGACCGGGCGAGCGCGTAGGCGAGCGCGAGTCCCGCGGCCATCGCGAGCGCCGCCGCGATTGTCGCGGCCTCAAGGGAGTTCACCGCGGCCTGCCACAGCGGGACGGGGAGCACGGATCGCGGCGGCTGCCGAAGGAGGGCGGCGTAGTGATCCAGCCCCCAGCCGTCCCCGGTGCGAAGGGAGCGTTCCAGAAGCCCGGCGAGGGGCAGCCCGATGAGGAGCGCGGGTCCGGCGAGCGCGGCGGCGATGGGGGCGCCGTCCTTGCGTGATGCCGGCCGGGTCCCATCGGCCGCTCCGCTCGCGACGCGATCGCGACGCGAGCGTGCCCATTCCGCCGCGCCGAGCGCGAGCGCGACGATCGCCACCTGCAGAAGCGCGAGGGTCGCCGCGGCCTTGAGGTCGAGGAACTGGTTGACCTGGATCCAGATCTCCGTCTCGACCGAGTTGATGCGGGTTCCTCCCAGGACGAGCACGATCGCGAACGACGACGCGCAGAAGAGAAACACGACGGATGCCGCCGCGGCGATCGCCGGGACCAGCGACGGCAGGGTCACGCGGAGGAAGGCCCGCCGGGGGCTGGCGCCCAGCGTGCGCGCGGCGATCGCCGCGCGTGGATCGAGGCCCGCCCACGTACCGCCCACCACGCGCATCACCACGGAGACGTTGAAGAACGCCAGCGCCGCGACGATGGCGGCAAGGGATTGGTCCGCGTGGAGGGCGCCCAGGAGCCCGGTGGGCCGGAGGAGCGCCGAGAACGCCACCGCAACCACGACGGTGGGGAGAACGAACGGCACGCTCGCCAGGGCGCGGACGGCGGCCTGGCCCCGCCACGTCACCCGAAAGAGCGCCCACGCGAGCGGCACCCCGAGCGCGACCGCGAGTGCCGTTCCTGCGGAGGCGAGCCCGAGCGTCGTGCCCACGGCGCGCCACGTCCGCGCGGCCCCGAGCACGTCCTGGCCCACGACCTGCCCGCCCGATCCCGCGAAGCCGCGCCACAGTAGCGCCGCCGTCGGCCAGACAAAGACGACCCCGAGAAACGCAAGCGGGAC
>JADGOS010000067.1 GCA_017882825.1 Demequinaceae bacterium
ATCCGCACGCTGCCGTCGCTGGAGTCGCGCGCTGTCGCGGGCTTCGTCGGTGCCGGTCCCGACCACGTCGTGTGGACGGAGAACGCGACCGCCGCGCTCAACCTCGTGGCGTCGGGAATCGGAAATGCTTCCCAGGGAGTCGGCGGCCCCGCCGACCCCCGCTTCGTGATCGGAGAGGGTGACGAGATCGTGGTCACCGAATCCGAGCACCACGCGAACCTCATCCCGTGGCAGATTTTGGCCGCGCGCACGGGGGCGGCGCTCCGCTGGATCGCCGTCGACGACGCGGGGCGCCTTGAACTCGACTCCCTCGCCGACGTCGTTGGGGAGCGCACGCGCGTCGTCGCCTTCCAGCACGCGAGCAACGTCACGGGCATCATTCACCCCGTCGAGGCGATCATCGCGCGGGCGCGGGAGGTCGGCGCGCTCACGGTGATGGACGCGTGCCAGACCGCGCCGCACCTGCCGCTTGACCTCACCGCCCTCGGCGTCGACTTTGCCGCCTTCTCGGGCCACAAGATGCTCGGACCCACCGGAATCGGTGCGCTCTACGGCGGCACCGAACTGCTGAACGCCCTTCCGCCGTCGGTGTTTGGCGGCTCCACGGTCAAGACCGTGACCATGACCGAGACGACCTGGCTCGACGCGCCGCAGCGCTTCGAGGCTGGCTCGCAGCCCGTCGCGCAGGCTGTAGGCCTTGGCGCGGCGGTGCGATACCTCGGCGCGCTCGGGATGGACAGGGTGGCAGCACACGAGCGCGCCCTCGGCGCGCGGCTCCGCCGCGGCGTCGAGGCCATCGACGGTGTGCGCCTGCTCGGGCCCGCGGGCTCGTCCGGGGAGAACGTCCTCGGCCTCGCGGCGTTCGTCGTGGACGGCGTCCACCCTCACGACGTCGGCCAAGTCCTCGACGACGCCGGCATCGCCGTGCGCGTCGGCCACCATTGCGCCCAGCCGCTTCACCGGCGCCTCGGCGTCCCGAACTCCACCCGCGCGTCGACCCACGTCTACACCACCGAGGCGGAGGTGGACGCGTTCCTCGCGTCCCTCGCGGGCGTCCGCACCTTCTTCGGACTTCCGGCGGTGACCGCGTGAGCGCGCTCGAGCAGATGTATCAGCAGGTGATCATGGACCACGCGAAGGAGGCCCACGGTCGGGGGCTCGAGCCCGCCCTCGGCTCGGACGTCGGGGAGTCGTTCCAGGTCAACACGACCTGCGGCGACGAAGTGCGCCTTCGCGTCGGCATCGAGGGCGACCGCGTCGCGAGCCTGACGTGGGAGGGGCAGGGTTGCTCGATCTCGCAGGCGAGCGTGTCCATCCTTCACGATCTAGTCGTCGGGGCCACCCTCGACGACACCCGCGCCGCGGAAGCCGCATTTCTTGCCCTCATGCAGGCCCGCGGCGAGGAGCCCGACGCCGCGACCGAAGACCTTCTGGGCGACGCGACGGCCTTCGTCGGCGTCGGCCGGTATCCCGCGCGCATCAAGTGCGCGCTGTTGGGATGGATGGCGCTCAAGGATGCGTTGATACAGGCGAACGTCCCACCGGAGAGGCGAGACTCATGACGGAGAGTGCGAATGTGATCACCAACGCGGCGGACGTCGAGGAGGCGATGCGCGACGTGATCGATCCCGAACTGGGGATCAACGTCGTCGACCTCGGGCTCGTATACGGGGTCGCCCTCGACGCCAACAAGCACGCGATCATCGACATGACCCTCACGAGCGCGGCTTGCCCGCTCACGGACGTGATCGAGGATCAGACGGCGCAGGCGCTCGACGGCGTCGTGGACGGCTTCCGCATCAACTGGGTCTGGATGCCGCCGTGGGGTCCCGACAAGATCACCGACGAGGGGCGTGAACAGCTGAGGGCCCTCGGCTTCAACGTATAGCAGGGCGTGGGCGCCTGGCCGTCTGGGCGCTGCGGTTTGGGCGCTGGGCGGTGGGGGTTAGGTGCCGTCCCTGAGGTCGCCCAGGCGCACACGATCGAATCCGATTTGATTGAAGCTAACCGCGCATCCCTTGCCCGTCGGGGACTGGGCCTCAAATCCAACGCGAGGGGCGGCCCCGGGAGCGTCCAGGACGAACGCGCGAACAAGCCGCCACTTCTTGCCGTCGTCCGAGGCGTGGTACGCATACACGGAGTCGATGCGCGAAACGCGGAGCCAGATGGACTCGCCGGGGACCACGAACGCGTTCGCGTCGTCGGCGACGCCGCGGTTCACGACCGACACGACCATGGGTTCGCCGTCGGGGGAGTACTCGAGGCAGAGCTTGGCCCAGTGACCCTCGTCGAACCACAGGAGCAGGACGCCCGCGTCGAACGTCGCCGCGAACGCCACCCGGATGTGGGCGCCGAACCGGAAGTCGCCTTCTGGCGGAGTCCCCAGGAGCGTCGCGGCGTTGAGGAGGGTCTCGCTGTTGACCTGAGAGGCGCCGCCCGGGTCGACGAAGATGTCCGTGTGAGCGCCGGCGAGCACCGTGACACGCGCCGGATCTCCCTCGATCGTCCACCGGGCGCCCGCAGAAGGCGCGAGCGGGAAAGGAATGCCGGGGATCGTCGCGGCGGTTGGGGTCGTTGCCTGCGGGTTCACGGGGCTAGTTCGCGCCGCTGCCGGATCCGGTGACCCCGAACGGGTCGCACTGGGGGACGGAGCCAGCCTGGTATCCGAGGGTGAACGCCTGGATGCGTTGCGCCGACGTACCGTGCGTGAACGAATCGGGGTTCGCCTGCCCCTGGGTCGCCTGCTGGATATTGTCGTCCCCAACCGAGCCGGCCGCAGAGAGAGCATCGTTGATCTCGGCATCCGTCGGCGCCACCAGGTACGGCGTTCCGCCCGCATCGGGCGCCGCCGCGGCGAAGTGGGTCCAGACGCCGGCGAGGCAGTCCGCCATCAGTTCGACCTTGACCGAGTCCGAGTTGGCTCCGGTCCCGGTGCGGTCCGCCACGTCGAAGACCCCGAGGAGTTGTTGGATGTGGTGCCCGTACTCGTGGGCGATCACGTACTCCTGGGCGAGGGGGCCGGTCGAGCCGCCGAACTCGGAGAGGATCTGAAAGAAGTTCGTCTCGACGTAGATCGTGTTGTCCGGGGGGCAGTAGAACGGGCCGGTCTGGACGGAGGCCGTCCCGCAGCCCGTCGACGTCTGGCTGTCGAACAGGACGACCTCGGGGTAGGTGAAGGTCGCGCCGAGGGCGGGCATTGCCGAGGACCAATACGAATCCAGCGAGTTCACGGTGCCGACGACCAGGCAATCGGTGCTCTTGTTGGCGTCCGCGCCCGTGGTGCACTTTTGCTCAAGTTGCTGCTGGGCGGCGGGATCGTTCGCCGAAACTGAGGAACCGGAACTTCCGCCGCCGAAGAGGCCGGTGAGATCGACACCCAGGTAGGCCCCGACGAGCAGGAGAAGGAGTCCGCCGATACCGCCGCCGATGGCCATGCCCCCCGTGCCCGCCGAGGCGCCCCGGCGCTGGACGCGGCTGGGGTCGAGGCGGGAGCCGCTGGTGAACGTCATGCGAACCTCCTGAGGTGTACCAACGAGGGTACCGCGCGGGGGGTACGGGCGTCTTCTACCGCCGCACGGGTCCGCGACGGCTCACGGACACGGCCTCGTCCGCGAGCCCACGTGCCGTGATCGCGTCGCCAACGGCAAGGGCGTATCCGACAGTCCGCACGCCCGCGGGAATGAGCATCGCGCGCGGCGACCGGTCGAGGCCGCGGGACCTCGCGGCGTCGCGCGATTCCGCGAGGATCCTCGTCAACTCGGGGAGCGCGCGGATGGTCAGGCTGAAGACAAGGGCAAGCGCCTCGGGGGGAATCCACCGGCGAAGCGGGCGAGCCGCGGCACTCACGAGCCCCATCGATTCGTCGAGCGGCGTCGAGGTGGTGACGGCGAGGGAGAGGCAAATGAGGGAGACGAAGTCGGCGGCGAGGTCGACCGCGAGCCTCGCGTCGCCCTGCCACAGTTGGTAGGCGCCGGTCGCGGCCGCAATCACGAGCACGGGGACGACGCCGCGGAGCGTCGGTCCGAGTGGCGGCAGGGTGCTTGCCAGAAGCGCGATCGCGACGAGGGCGCTCGCGACGCTCCACGCGGGAACGGTGCACCACGCGAGCCAGGCGGCGGCGAGGACGAGGCCGAGCATCTTCGCCCAGGCGGGCGCTCGGTGGAGCGGCGTGTGCCGCTCGCGGTAGAGCCCGAAGAGACCCACTAGGCGCCGGCCATCAGTTGCCGGCCATCAGGTGCCGGCCATGAGGCGCCGGTAGGCCGCGACCGCGGCGCGGGGCTTCCCGTCGAACGCAACCGAGCCCGATTCCATCACGATCACGCGGTCGGCGCGGGAGGCCGCGTCGAGGTCGTGCGTCACCTCGATCACCTGCTGATCGAGTCCGGCGAGCAACGCGTCCACGTGCGCGCGCCACCGAAGATCGAGGAGGGTCGTCGGCTCGTCGGCGACGATGATCGACGGTCCGACCGCCAGGACCCCCGCGAGGGCGAGGAGCTGGCGCTGGCCACCGCTCAGGGCGTGAACCGACACCGAGCCCTTGTCCCCGAGCCCGATGGACTCAAGCGCCGCGAGCGCCGCGCTGGCCCGCTCACCCTTGCCCTTGACCGTGCGGCGGAGGGACAGCGCGACGTCCTCGGCCGCCGTGGGCATGATCAGTTGCGCCGAGGGGTCGGTGAAGAGGAACCCGACGCTCCGGCGAACCGCGGCGGCGTCCCGGCGCGTGTCGCGCCCGTCCACCGTGACCGAGCCCGTCGAGGGGAGCACGAGGCCGTTGATGAGTCGGGCGAGGGTGGACTTCCCCGAGCCGTTCGCGCCGATGATCGCGACGCGACGCTCGGCGAGGGTCAGGGTGGTCGGTTCCAGGATGCGAACGGTGGTGCCGGGGGCGACGACGCTCGCGTCCTGGAACTCGATCATGGCTAGTTGGCGGACGCCGAAGCCTTGGGCCTGTCCGCCGTGGCCGCGGCGGTGGTGGGGGCGGCGGTGGTGGGGGCGGCGGTGGTGGGGGCGGCGGCGCCGGCCTCCCGCGCGAGGATCTGCGGATAGGCGGCGTTGACCGCCGTCGCGACGCCCGCGGCGAGGAACGCCTTGATGGCGTCCCCCGGCAGGAACGGCGTGAGGGCCCCGAGCGTCGCGTTGAAGTCGAGGTGCGCGCGCAGCGCGACGTAGCCCCAGCCGATCACGCCGATGACCGCGAACGAGCCGATGACGGTCGCGCCGAGGAAGCCGGAGAACGATCCCCGCCCGCGCGCCACGAGGCGCTCGGCGAGCCAGCCCGTCACGAACGCCGCGACGACGAACGCCGCGAGGAACCCCGCCGTCGTGCCGGTCCACGCGCCGGGCCCGGCCTTGTGGCCCGAGAAGATGGGTGCCCCTGCCGTGCCGAGGACGAGGTACACCAGGACGGCGGCGGCGCCCCGGTACGCACCGAGAACCGCTCCGGCGAGGAGCACGGCGAAGGTCTGGAGGGTGATGGGGACGCCGCCTCCCAGCGGATACCCACCCCAGAGAGTGCTCGCCGCGATGAGTGCGGCAAAGACGGCGACGAGTGCGAGGGTCGCGCCGTTCAATCGAGGAATGCGAGGCATGCTTCTCCTTCGAGGTGAGGATAGGGACGACCCTACCGGCCATACAATGGACGGCGGCGTGCGCGGCCTTTGGGTCCCCAAACGTTGTCGGAACCCTACAACTCCCCGAACCCCCTGGAGCCTGCCCGTGATCGCCGTCCACGACCTCGAAGTGCGCATCGGGGCTCGCACCCTGCTGACGCCGACGAGTTTCTCGGTGGGCGCGGGGGATCGCGTCGGGCTCGTCGGGCGGAACGGTTCGGGCAAGACGACGCTGACGAAGATTCTCGCGGGCGAGGGCCTTCCGACCGGGGGAACGGTGAGTTCGCGCGGCAAGATCGGCTACCTCCCGCAGGATCCGCGCACGGGAGACCTCGACATGCTCGCGATCGACCGCATCCTGTCGGCGCGGGAACTGGACGTGCTGGTGGCGAAGATGTGGGAGGCCGAGGAGGGCATGGCCTCCCTCGATGAGGCCGTTCGGGACAAGGCCATCGAGCGCTACGGCGTGGTGGAGGAGCGCTTCCGGGCCGCGGGCGGGTACGCGGCGGAGAGCGAGGCCGCGCGGATCGCCGCGAACCTTGGGCTTGCCGACGCGACGCTGCGCCAGCCGATCGGCACGCTCTCCGGCGGCCAGAGGCGGCGCGTCGAACTCGCCCGCATCCTCTTCGGGGACTCGGAGACCCTGCTCCTCGACGAGCCGACCAACCACCTCGACGCCGACTCGATCGTCTGGCTCCGCGACTACCTCCGCTCGTACTCCGGGGGACTCGTCGTGATCTCACACGATGCCGGCCTGCTGCGCGCGTGCGCCAACAAGGTCTTCCACCTCGACGCCAACCGCTCGGAACTCGACCAGTACAGCCTCGGATGGGACGCCTACCTTCAGCAGCGCGAGGAGGACGAGAAGCGGCGCCACCGCGAGCGCGATAATGCCGAGCGCAAGGCCGAGGCGCTCATCGCCCAGGCGAACAAGATGCGGGCGAAGGCGACCAAGGCCGTCGCCGCGCAGGGGATGCTTCGCAGGGCCGAGAAGCTCGTGGGATCGCTCGAGGCGGAGCGTCGCCACGACAAGGTCGCCGCGCTGCGGTTCCCCAAGCCAGCGCCGTGCGGGAAGACCCCGTTGCGCGCCTTCGAACTCAGCAAGTCCTACGGCTCGCTCGAGATCTTCACCGACGTCGATCTTGCCGTCGACAAGGGCTCCCGCGTCGTCGTCCTCGGCCTCAACGGCGCGGGCAAGACGACGCTCCTGCGGCTTCTCGCGGGGGTGGAGGAGCCCGACACCGGACACGTCGACCCGGGTCACGGGCTCAAGTTGGGCTACTACGCCCAGGAGCACGAGACCCTCGACACGGGCGCGACGGTGCTGGAGAACATGCGCCGTGGCGCGCCCGACCTGACCGATACCGAGGTGCGCAGCGTGCTCGGGTCCTTCCAGTTCTCCGGAGATGACGCCCTCAAGCCCGCGAAGGTGCTCTCCGGCGGCGAGAAGACGCGCCTCGCACTCGCGATGCTCGTGGTGAGCCAAGCGAACGTCCTGTTGCTCGACGAGCCAACCAACAACCTCGATCCTGCGAGCCGCGAGGAAATCCTCGGCGCCCTGCGCACCTACGAGGGCGCGGTCGTCCTGGTGACCCACGACGAAGGCGCCGTCGACGCGCTCGAGCCCGAGCGCGTCGTGCTGCTTCCCGACGCCGTGGAGGACCTCTGGGGTCGCGGCTACCGCGACCTCGTCTCCCTCGCGTAGCCGCTGGGCCGTCCGGGAGCGCGTGCCAGCGAACGAGTCGCGGGTGCCCCCTGGGACAATTGTCCGCTACCGTCGTCACCATGGCACGACACGTACACATCACGGGCGCGAACCGCGGCATCGGTCTCGCCATCGCCCAACGCTTCCTCGCAGCGGGTGACGCGGTCAGCACCATCTACATCGGAGACGCCCCTCCCGAGCCCATTGACGGGATCGTGGGGGACGTTCGCGACTCCGAGGCGGTCAACGCCGCCATGGACGCCTTCGAGGCGAAGCACGGACCCATCGATGTCCTCGTCGCGAACGCGGGCATCACCAAGGATGGGCTACTCATGCGGATGACGGACGAGGACTTCGACGCCGTGATCGGCGTCAATCTTCAGGGGGCCTTCCGGTGCGTACGCCGGGCCTCCACGTCGATGATGAAGAAGAAGTCCGGACGCATCATCCTCATCGGTTCGGTCGTCGGCCTCATGGGAAACCCCGGTCAGGTCAACTACTCGTCGTCGAAGGCGGCGCTCGTGGGCATGGCGCGATCCATCACCCGCGAAATCGGGTCCCGGGGCATCACCGCGAACGTCATCGCGCCGGGGTTCATCAACACGGCCATGACCGCGGTCCTGACCGAAGACGTACAGAAGCAGTACCGCGACTCGATTCCGGCGCGGCGCTTTGGGGAAGCGGACGAGGTGGCGGGGGCGGCGTTCTTCCTCGCTTCGGACGACGCGGCGTACATCTCCGGGGCGGTCATTCCCGTCGACGGCGGGCTCGGTCTCGGGCACTAGCGCGCGGCTAGCCAACGTCGCGCACGCGGGCTTGGGTACCGGCAAAGTTGCGTAGGACATTCGACCAGGAGGGCTGGGAATGGGATTCCTCGAAGGCAAGAACATCCTCGTGACCGGGGTGTTGACGGAGGGTTCGATCGCCTTCTCCGTCGCGCGGTTGTGTCAGGAGCAGGGGGCCACGGTGGTCCTCACGGGCGTCGGGCGCACGTTCAAGGTCACGCAGACCATGAGCGGGCGGCTGCCCGTCGAGGCTCCGGTGGTCGAACTCGACATTACGGACGACGAGCAGGTCGCCGCGCTCGCCGACCGGGTGCGCGAGCACGTCCCCCACCTGGACGGAGTCGTCCACTCCATCGGGTTCGCGCCTCAGTCGGTGATGGGGGGAAACTTCATGAGCGGGAAGTGGGAGGACGTCGCGACCGCGATTCACATCTCCGCCTTCTCGCTCAAGGCCCTCGCGGCCGCGGCTCGGCCGCTCATGACCGGGGGCGGCTCGATCGTCGGACTGACCTTCGACGGCCGGTACGCCTGGCCGGTCTACGACTGGATGGGCGTCGCCAAGGCCGCCTTCGAGGCCACGTCACGGTACGTGGCCCGCGACCTCGGCCCCGAGGGAATCCGCTGCAACCTCGTTTCCGCCGGTCCCCTCATGACGACGGCCGCCAAGCACATCCCGGGCTTCGACGAGATGGAGAACGGCTGGAATGCGCGGGCGCCCCTCGGATGGGATTCGAGCGATCCGGAGCCGACCGCGCGCGCCGTAACGGCGCTCCTTTCCGACTGGTTCCCGGCGACCACAGGCTCGGTCGTCCACGTGGACGGCGGGGTCCACGCGATGGGACAGTAGGAACCGTGCGCGTCCTCGTGCTAGCCCGTCACGCCAAGGCTGAGGCGCACATGGGCGCGCTCGGCGACCACGAGCGCACGCTCGCTCTGCGCGGGCGCACGGACGCCAAGGAACTCGGTGCCGCGCTCGTGGCGGCGGGCTTCGAGCCGGACGTCGCCTACGTCTCGGACGCCGTGCGCACGAGCCAGACGTGGGGACTCGCCTCCACCGCGTGGGAGGTTCCCGTCGTGCACCTTCGGCGGGAACTGTATGCGACCACTGTGGCGACACTCGTGGGGTTGCTCGCGGGAACCGAGCCGGGCGCCACGAACGTGATCGTCGTGGGGCATGAGCCGACGATCAGCGGGGCCGCGCTGTTCCTCGCGGGGCCGGGCTCTTCGCGCGAGGCCGTCCACCGTGTGTCGGGCGGGCTTCCGACGGGGATGGCCGCGGTCCTGGAGTTCGACGGCGAGTGGCCGGAACTCGCCGCGAGATCCGCGCGTCTCATGGGGGTCGTCGGCCGCACTGAGTGACGGGCGCTGCGAGGTGCCCGGTCACGCGGGAACGAAGACGCCCTTGCCCACCACCGTGATGCCGCTGTCCGTCACAGTGAACCCGCGTTCCAGGTCGTGCTCGCGGTCGAGTCCCACTGCGGCGCCTTCCTCAAGAACGACGTTCTTGTCGAGGATCGCCCTGCGTACCTGCGCGTGGCGGTTGACGATGACGTGGTCCAGGAGCACGGAGTTCGAGACGGACGACCATGAGTGCAGGCGGACGTCGGGGGAGAGGACGGAGCCGGTGACCGTCGCCCCAGAGACGATGACGCCGGGGGAGACGACGGAGTCGGCGGCGTGGCCGAGCCGACCCTCCTCCGAGTGGACGAACTTGGCGGGTGGTTGGGTGATGAGCCCCTGGTGGACCGGCCACCTCTTGTTGTACACGTTGAAGATGGGCTCGAGGGCGATGAGGTCCATGTTGGCCTCGAAGTACGCGTCGAGCGTCCCCACGTCGCGCCAGTAGGCGCGGTCCCT
>JADGOS010000068.1 GCA_017882825.1 Demequinaceae bacterium
GTCGCTCATGCGTCCGCCCCGGCACGATGCCCTGAAAGGCACCATTCTCTTGACTGACATGACCTTTGGCGCGCTTGGCGTGCCCAAGCCCCTTCTCGCCGTCCTTGCGGCCGACGACAAGACCATCTCGTTCCCCATCCAGGAAGCGACGCTTCCCGACGCCCTCGCAGGCCGCGACCTCCTCGGCCGCGGAAAGACCGGCTCGGGCAAGACCCTCGCCTTCGCCATCCCCATGGTCGCGCGCCTCGGCGCAAGCGGCGCCGGACACGGCAAGGCGGGCCGCCCCCGCGGCCTCGTCCTCGCGCCGACGCGCGAGCTCGCCAACCAGATCGACGCGGTCATCAAGCCGCTCGCTCGGGCCTACGGCATCACCACCACGACCATCTTCGGCGGCGTGCCCCAGAGCCGTCAGGTGTCCGCGCTCCGCGCGGGCGCCGAGATCATCGTCGCGTGCCCCGGGCGCCTCGAAGACCTCATGAAGCAGGGCCACGTGCACCTAGACAACGTCGAGGTCACCGTGATTGACGAGGCCGACCACATGGCCGACCTCGGCTTCCTGCCCGGCGTCACGCGCATCCTCACGGCGACCCCGGCGCGTGGCCAGCGCATGCTCTTCAGCGCGACGCTCGACAACGGCGTCCACGCCATCGTCAAGCGCTTCCTCCACGACCCGCTCACGCACTCCGTCGACGACGAGAACTCGCACGTCTCGGAGATGACGCATCACGTCTTCCACCTGGAGGGCCCGGAGGCCAAGCGCGCGATGATCAACGCCCTCGCCTCAGGCAAGGGCCGTCGCATCCTCTTCATGCGCACCAAGCACCACGCCAAGAAGCTCGCCAAGCAGTTGTGCCAGGACGGCATCCCCGCGGTGGACCTTCACGGCAACCTGTCGCAGGTGGCACGCGAGCGCAACCTCGCGGCCTTTGGGGCCGGCACGGTGCGGGTACTCGTGGCGACGGACGTCGCCGCGCGCGGCATGCACGTCGACGACGTCGAGCTCGTGGTTCACGTCGACCCGCCGATGGAGCACAAGTCCTACCTGCACCGCTCCGGCCGCACGGCCCGCGCTGGCAACTCCGGCGACGTCGTCACCCTGGTGCTCCCCGAACAGCGCCGCGACACGACGCTGCTCTTGCGCAAGGCGGAGATCGACGCGGTCCCCCAGCGCGTCAATGCCAACTCGCCCGAGGTCGGCGCTCTCGTGGGCGAGCGCGCGGCCCACGTTCCTTACGTGGCGCGGGCCGAAGAGCCCGAACGCGGAGGCAACGCTCGTCGCTCGCCGAGCAACAACGCGTCGCGCGGCCAGAGCCGGGCGCCGCGGGCGGCAGGTTCCGGTTCCGGTGCCCCGAGGTCTGGAACGGCGGGGTCGGGCTCTTCCCGGTCCTCCGCACCACGCGGCGGCTCCGGCGCCCACTCCACGTCCTACTCCACCTCTACGCCCCGCACGGCGGCCGGATTCGGAGCCCCGTCGGGCGGCGCACCCAAGCGCAGCGCCGCGGACTTCTCGCGCGGCACCTCCGGCGGCGCCGGCCGGTCCACGGGCCGACGCTCGGGCGGCGGACGCTAGCGACCGTACGCTCTAGAACCCGTACGCTCTAGAACCCGTCCGTTCTAGAACCCGAGGCGGCCCAGTTGCTTGGGGTCGCGCTGCCAATCCTTGGCGACCTTGACCCGAAGGTCGAGGTAGACGCGCTGCCCCATAAGGACCTCGATGCCCAGCCGAGAGCGCGTGCCTACGTCCTTGAGGCGCGCGCCCTGGTGGCCGATGACGATCCCCTTCTGGGAATCCCGCTCCACGTAGATCGTCGCCGAGACGTCGGCGACGGGCGGGGCGCCGTTCAGGGATTCGCGCTGCGTGATCTCCTCGACCATCACGGCGAGCGAGTGGGGCAACTCGTCCCTCACGCCCTCGAGCGCGGCCTCGCGCACGAGCTCGGCGATCATGATCGCCTGGGGCTCGTCGGTGAGGTCGCCGGCCGGGTACATCGGCGGGCCCTCGGGCAGGCGTCCGACGATGAGGTCGGCGAGGAGGCCAACCTGGTCCCCGTTCTTGGCGGATACGGGCACGATTTCCGCCCAGTCCCCCAGTGCGGCGACGGCCGTCAGGCGCACCGGGAGCGCCGCGTGCGGAACCAGGTCCGTCTTCGTCACGATCGCGATGACGGGAGCCTTGAACGACGCGAGCTCGCGAGCAATCCACTTGTCGCCTGGACCGGTCTTCTCGTCGGCGGGCAGGCAGAAGCCAATGACGTCGACCTCGGACAGCGTCTCGCGCACCACGTCGTTGAGGCGCTCCCCCAGGAGCGTCCTCGGCCGGTGAAGCCCCGGCGTATCCACGATCACCAGTTGCGCCTCTGGCCGGTGGACGATCCCCCGAATGGCGCGCCGCGTCGTCTGCGGCTGGTCCGCCGTTATCGCGACCTTCGTTCCCACGAGCGCGTTCGTCAGCGTCGACTTGCCCGCGTTGGGCCGTCCGACGAAGCACGCGAACCCGCTCCGGAATCCTTCGGGGACTTCAATCACTGGTCTCGACCTTCGCTTCTCTCGTCTTGCGTTTCCCGTGTCGTGGTTTCCCGCGTGACCGTCACCCACGCGAGGCGCTTGCGTCGCCCCTGCGTCCCTGCCGCCTGCAACACGAGCCCGTGCGCGGAAGCCTTCGCGCCCGCGATGGGGACGCGCCCGAGCGCCTTCGCCAGCAGGCCCGCCACCGTCTCCACGTCCTCATCATCGATCTCCACCTCGAAGAGCTCGCCCAAGTCCTCGAGCGACATGCGCGCGGGCACCCGGTACCCGCCACCCAGAAGCCCGACGGCCTCGGGCTCCACGGCGTCGTGCTCGTCCTGCATCTCGCCGACGATCTCCTCGAGGGCGTCCTCGATCGTCACGAGGCCCGCGACCCCGCCGTATTCGTCGACGACGATCGCCATGTGGATGGCCTCCCGCTGCATCTGCCTGAGAAGGTCGTCGACGGGCAACGACTCGGGCGCGTAGGCCGCGGGGCGGGCGAAGTCGTCGATCGGCCGCCCGAGTTCCGCCTCGTTCTCCCAGACCGCGGCGAGCAGGTCCTTAAGGTACAGCACCCCCACCAGGTCATCGACACCCGCGCCGACGATGGGCAACCGCGAGCGTCCCGACTGGAGGAACATCCGCATCGCGTGGCTCGCCGTCTCGCCCGTCGCGATCGTGATCATGTCCGTCCGGGGCACCATAACCTCGCGGACGAGCCTGTCCCCCAACTCGACGACCGAGCGCACGAGTTCAACCTCGTCGGCGTCGAGCGCGTCCTCCGCCTGCTCCACGACGTCGCTCGCCTCGGCGAGCGGGGGTCGCCGGAGGGCGGGAACGAGCGCCCGGATCGGCGCAGAGGCGACGAGCAGGGGCGAGGCGAGGGGGCCGATGATCCGGACCGTTCCGAATGGGTGCGCGCGGGCGATGTCGCGCGGGACGGCTCGGACGACGACGAGCGCGAAGAATGCCCCCGCGACGCTGGCCGTGAGCGCGCCAACCCACCACGCCACGCCGAGTCGGTCGGCGAGCGCCCAAGCGATGAACGCGAGGGACACGAGGGCGATGGGCTCGGTCATCGCGTACGCGACGGAGGCCGAATTCGCCGTGTGCTCGGGGTCGCGGGCGAGCCACGCGACAATCGTCCTGCGGCCGTCCGGCCTGCGCCCCGCAGCGAGGCGCCGCTCCTCCACCGAGGGAAGTTGCTCAAATGCCGCGATGAGCGCATGGAGGCACGCCGAGGCCAGGACCCCCGCGGCCCACATGCCGACGAGCCATCCGATGCCGGAATCCGCCATGATCTACGAGCGTAGCCGCGCGGCGCGCGCCCGCGTCGTCACCGTTGCGCGAGGAAGGTCAGGAGAAGGGTCCGCTGGAGCTCGAACATCTCGCGCTCCTCGTCCGCGTCCGAGTGGTCGTACCCGAGCAAGTGGAGGATGCCGTGGGTCGCGAGTAGCAGCATCTCTTCCTCGGCGCTGTGCCCGGCGGCACGCGCCTGGACCTCGGCAACAGGCGGGCAGATCACGACATCGCCCAACAGCCCGGCTGGCGTTGGCTCATCAGGGGTGCCCGGCCGCAACTCGTCCATCGGGAACGAGAGGACGTCCGTAGGCCCGGGTTCGTCCATCCACTTGAGGTGAAGGTCCTCCATCGCCCGCTCGCCCACGAACAAGATCGCGAGTTCCGCGCCCGCCGCGACGTTCATCTCCGCCAAGACGAAGGCGCCGAGTTCCGCGAACTCGACTTCCTCAATCGTCGCGTCGGACTCGTTGTTGACCTCGATCACGGCTTCCCCTTCTTCGGGATGGTGGAAGGGCGCGCGGCGTGAGAAGTCGCAGCGGAACGGCGCGCGTCGTCCTTCGCGTATGCCGTGACGATCTCACCCACGAGCTCGTGCCGCACGACGTCCTCGGCGCCCAGCATGCACACCGCGATGTCGTCGATGCCCTCCAGGATCTCCCGCGCGACGATCAGGCCGGAGTCCGTCCCCGCGGGGATGTCGGTCTGCGTCACGTCGCCGGTGACGACCATTGTCGAGCCGAACCCCAGGCGCGTGAGGAACATCTTCATCTGCTCGCGCGTCGTGTTCTGCGCCTCGTCCAGGATGACGAACGCGTCGTTGAGCGTGCGCCCGCGCATGTACGCGAGCGGCGCGACCTCGATCGTCCCCGACTCGATGAGGCGCGGAATGGACTCCGCCGCGACCATGTCATGGAGAGCGTCGTAGAGGGGCCGCAGGTACGGATCGATCTTCTCCGAGAGCGTCCCGGGCAGGAACCCGAGCCGCTCGCCCGCCTCGACGGCGGGGCGGGTCAGGACGATCCGGGTCACCCTCTTCTGCTGAAGCGCGGCGACCGCTTGCGCCATGGCGAGGTAGGTCTTGCCCGTGCCCGCCGGACCGATGCCGAACGTGATCGTGTGGGTATCGATCGCGGCGACGTAGGCTGCCTGGCCCGCGGTCTTGGGGCGAATCGTCGTGCCCCGGTGGGACAGGATCGACCGGGCGAGCACGGCGACCGGCCGCTCGGCGCCCCCCGTCAGCCCCTCGCTCATCATGCGCGCCGTCCGTCGCGCCACCTCGGGGGTCAGGGCGACGCCCGCCTCGATCAGCGCCCCGAGCTCCCCGATGACTGCGGCCGCGACCTGCGCGTCGTCCCCCGTCAGGGAGATCTTGCTGCCCCGGACGTGCACGTCGAGGCCGGGGAACGCCGCCTCGATCTCGCGGATGACGGCGTCGCCCGAGCCGAGGAGCTCTGGCATCAGCGAGGCGTCCTCGATGACGACCACGGTCGATTCGCTCACGGAAGGACGCGCCCCATTGGGGCGCCGCCGAGCACGTGGGCGTGCACGTGGGGGACGCTCTGGCCCGCCTTCGGCCCAACGTTGAAGATGAGCCGGAACTGCCCGCCGCACTCGCTATCGGCGACGCGTTGCGCGACGTCGATCATCTCCGCGAGCAACGTCGGCGAGGCGGCGGCCAAAGCGGAGACGTCCACGTGGTGGGCGCGCGACACGACGAGCACGTGCGTCGGCGCCTCGGGCGCGATGTCGCGGAACGCGACGACGTTCTCGGTCTGGAGCACCATCGCGGAGGGGATCTCGCCGGCGGCGATGCGGCAGAAGAGGCAGTCGTCCATGGTCACAGCCTAGAACGCCCCGCTGCCCGTGACCCACGTGCCGCGGAGGGCGGCGGCGGCCGCGATGGCGGCGGGGCCGGCGGACGATGCGCGAAGCACGTACGGCCCGAGCCGCGCCGCGACCGCTCCCGCGGCGACGAGGCTCGCGAGTTCGTCGGCGGCGATTCCGCCCTCGGGCCCGACGATGAACCACAAGGGTTCGAGGGGCTCGCCCTTGACGGGGGCGAACGCGATGGGCTCGCCCGCCGACTCGTCCAGGACCACGACCGCCTCGCCCCGCGCGACCGCGGCGGCAACGGTGGCGGCAAGCTGGGGGGTGGTGAGGAGTCCGTCGACGGCCGGGACCCGCGCCCTGCGCGACTGCTTCGCCGCGGCCAGCACGCGGTCTTCCCATGACGCGCGAGCCTTGTCCGCCTTCGCCCCGCGCCATTCGACCACGCATCGCGCGGCGTCCCACGGAACGATGCGCGTCACCCCGAGCTCCGTGGCCGCCTCGATCGCCTGCTCATCGCGCCCGGCCTTCGCGAGGGCCTGGACGAGCACGACCTCGGGGTCGTCATCGAACGACGTGGCGTCCACGCGAACCACGAGCCGTTCGGCACCCGCCTCGACGACCACGCCCGAGGCTCGCGCGCCGCGCCCATCAACAAGGTCGACCCGCTCGCCCGTCGCCCGTCGCTGAACGGAGGCGTGGTGGGCCTCGGCGCCGGTCACGGACACCTCGTCGCCCGGACGGGCGGCGGCGGCCCCGTCGCTCAGGAAGACCGGAGCGCTCACCTCTCCCGCCCGGTGAAAGCCTCCCGGAGGCGCGAGAAGAGCCCGGCGTTGACCGCTGCGAGGCGCGCGTCGGGCCGCTCCTCCCCCCGGAGCACCGCGAGTTTCCTCACGAGCTCCTCCTGCTCGGCCGTCAGCGCGGTAGGGGTCTGCACGTCGAGGTGGACGTAGAGGTCGCCCCTGCCCACGCGCTGGAGGTGGCCGACCCCGAGGCCCTTGAGCTTGACCGTCTCGCCGGAGTGCGTCCCCGCCCGGACATCGACATCCCTCGCCCCGTCGAAGGTCTCCACGTGGAGGACCGTCCCGAGCGCGGCGGCCGTCATGGGCAGTTCGATCGTGCAGTGAAGGTCGTTGCCCCTCCGCTCGAACGCGCGGTGGGCCTTCTCCCGGATCTCCACGTAGAGGTCGCCCCTCGGCCCCCCGCCCGGCCCGGCGTCGCCGTAACTCGCCAGGCGGATGCGTGTCCCCGTCTCCACTCCCGCGGGAATGTCGACGGTGATCGTGTGCTTGGAGTTGGTGCGCCCCTGGCCGGAACACTCGGTACACGGGGCCTCGATCGTCGTCCCGTAGCCGCCGCACGCGGGACACGGGCCGGTGGACATCACCTGGCCGAGGAGGGAACGGGCGACGCGCTGGACGACGCCCGTGCCGCCGCATGACGCGCACGTCTTGGGCGAGGTCCCCGGGGCGCAACACGTCCCCGCGCACGTCGCGCACGGGTCGGCGAGGCTCACGGTGACTTCGCGCGCCACGCCAAACGTCGCGTCCTCGAGCGAGACCTCCGCGTGGATCAGGGTGTCGCCACCGCGTTGGGCCCGCGACGCCGGGCCGCGGCGAGCGCCGCCCCCACCACCGAAGAACGTCTGGAGGATGTCCTCGAAGCCGAATCCGGCCGGTCCTCCCGCGCTACCGCGGCCGCTCGGGTCGACCCCCGCGTCGTATCGGGCGCGCTTCTCCGGCGTCGAAAGCACCTCGTACGCCTGCGACACGGCCTTGAACCGCTCCTCGTCGCTGCCGTCGCCCGTGTCGGGGTGGTGCTCGCGCGCGAGGGCCCGGTAGGCCTTCTTGATCTGGTCCTGGGTGGCGCCTCGAGGAACGCCGAGGACCTCATAAAAGTCCGTCACATTTCCACCACTCGTGAGAGGTAGCGCGCTACGGCGCGCACCGCGGCCATGGTGCCGGGATAGTCCATGCGGGTCGGGCCGAGGGCGCCGAGGAGTGAACTTTCGCCGCCGGGGGGCCCGTAGCCCGCCGCGACGATCGAGGTCTTCGACAGGGCCTCGTGATGCGTCTCGCCGCCGATACGCACAGCGACGTCCGTCGCGTCGCGCGCCATCTCGTGGAGCAGTCGGAGCAACACCACCTGTTCCTCGATCGCCTCGAGGACCGAACCGATCGCGTCCTGCTCGAGCCCAGCGTCGGCGCGCGCAAGATTCTGTGTCCCGGAGAACACGACGCGCTCCACCGTCCCGCCGCGCGCTGCCCCGACGACGGCGTCGGCGAGGAGTCCTGCCCACGGAACCTGCTGCGGCCGCGCGGCCCACTCGGCGAGCCTGCGCTCGGCCGCCGCCGGCCCCAGGCCCTGGGTTGCCTCGTTGACCTCGCGCGCCACGCGTTCGAACGCGTCGTCCGTCGGCTCCTCGCCCAGGAGGATGGTGCTCTGTTCGACCCTGGCGTCGGCCGAAACCACCACAACCAGCGCGCGCTCCTGCCCCATCCTGACGATCTCGACCCTGCGCACCTTCGCCTCGCGCAGCGACGGGTACTGAATCACGGCGACCTGGCGCGTCAGCTGGCTCAGGAGCCTGACGGATCGCTCGACCGTGTCGCTGAGGTCGACGGCGTCGCTGAGGAACGTCGTGATGGCCCGGCGTTGCGGCTCGGGAAGGGCGGTGGCCGCGAGGTGGTCCACGAAGTAGCGGTAGCCCTTGTCGGTCGGGATGCGACCCGCCGAGGTGTGGGGCTGGGCGATCAGCCCCTCCTCCTCCAGCGCCGCCATGTCGTTGCGGATCGTGGCAGGGGAAACCCCGAGGTGGTGGTGCGTCGCGAGCGCGCGTGAACCCACGGGCTCGCTCGTCGCGACGTAGCCCTCGACGATCGCGTGGAGCACGGCGCGGCGTCGTTCCTCAAGCACGCGGCACCTCCTCGCTGGCACTCCCCTGGCGTGAGTGCTAATCGTATCGCGCCACCCGGACCCGCCCGCGAAACGGTACCGTGAGCGCGGAGGATCGATGCGATACGACACTGAAGGCGCACCCAACACGCTCGCGGCGGAGGTCGCGCAGGTTGGCGCGATCTTCGGCCCGCTCATTCCCCTGCTCGTGTGGTGGCGCCGACGGGGAACGAACCCTTTTGCCGAACGCGAGGCCGCCACGGCGACGAACTTTGGGGCCCTCGTCCTGGTCGCCTTCGCCGTCGCAACTGCGATCAGGGCCTTCGTTCCCTTCTTGGGGTTTCTCGGTACAGTAGGACAGTTGGCAGTCGTCGCCTCATCCGTGGTGTTGTGCCTCCAGGCCTACAGCGCGGTACGCCGGGGAGTGCCAGCTTCCTATCCCGTCGAACTCAAAGTGGTGAAAACACATGGCTGAACTTACGTCGGACGAGCGAACCCAGGGCATGCTGGCGCACTTGCTCAACGGAATCTTCCCCCTGATCGGTGGCCTCATCATCTGGCTCATCGGGAAGGACAAGAGCGCCTTCATCGACACCGAAGGAAAGGAAGCAACGAACTGGGGCATCACCATTGCCATCGGCTACGTCGCATCCTTTATCCTCGCGGTGGTAACCATCGGCATCCTCTTCTTCCTGCCCTTCCTGGTGGGACTGCTGTGCCTCGTATTCGGAATCATCGGGGCGATTGCGGCCAACAAGGGCGAGAACTACCGCTACCCGTTCACCTTCCGCTTCATCAAGTAGCACCCTGACGTAACCTCAGGGCCCCGCATCCTTCCCCGGATGGATGCGGGGTCCTGTTGCGTCGTGGCACGATCGGACCATGACCGAAACCCCGAAGTCCCCCGCGCCGCGCGCGAAGAAGAAGGCCGCCGAGCCGATCCCCGGGATGATCACCCCCATCGCCCCCGCACCGCCCCTCCGCGCGGGCACCACGCCGTCGGCTCCTCAATCGCCGTCGGCTCCGATTGCCCCGCCTGCCCCGCCCACTCCCCCGGCTCCCCCGGCGTCGACCCCTCCCCCCGCGCCCACCGGCATTTCGACCGCGGCGGCCACCCCTCAGGCGCAGGCGGCACCGGGCCTCATGCTCGAATCGACGGCGCGCAGCCTCAGCATGTGGACCCACCTCGGCCCCCTACTCGGGGGCCTGGTGAGCATCCCCGGAATCCTCGCCGCGCTCGTCTTCTGGATGATCGGCAAGGACAAGAGCGCCCTCGTCGACCACAACGGCAAGGAGTCGATGAACTTCCAGTTGAGCCTGCTCATCGTGGGCCTCGGCGGCGGCGCGGTCGCCACCGTTCTCGCGATCGTGACCCTCGGCATCGCGCTCATCCTCATCATCCCCGCCGTGC
>JADGOS010000069.1 GCA_017882825.1 Demequinaceae bacterium
GGGTCCCGGGCTGGCCGTCGGATCCGCGGAGCATCCGGCGACGATGACGACGGAAGCAATCAAGACCATGACGCGGCGGGTTGCTTGCATGACGATCCCCTCTTCCCCCACCCAACCTAACAGGGGGGCGCCAGAAGCGCAGGGTGGGTCAGGAACACGCCCTCGCCTGCATCCCGCAGAGGTCGGCTAGAACCCGTTGAGGCCGGCGCCCACCAGACAGTTGCACACCGCGTCTGGTTCGCGCGCGGGGTTTCCTCCAGTCGAGTCGCTGGACTCGGGGATGTGCTCATTCATGTACGCCAGCATTACCTGCTTGACCTCGTCGGCGGGCGAGCCGTCGTCGACGGGCACCCCACCCGCTTGAAGGCAGGTGATGAGGCCGGGCAGCGCCTGCTCGAACGTTGCGTCCTGCGCGCGCACCGCCGCTGGCTGAGTCTGGTAAAGCCAGTCGACCCACCGTAGGGTCCTGACTTCACACTCGTCCATGACTGTGGTCGTGTCGTCGTCGCCCGCACGAACCGCATACTTGAGCAACGTGAAGCCCCCCTCGTCGGTGACTCGGAGGTCCACCCGTGCGAACCCGCCGCTTTCGAGGCAGGCCCCGAAGTCGCTCACGACCTGCTGCTCTTGCTCGAACGTGATCTCGTTCGTCGCCAGCGCCTCGTCGAGGATGGCGAGCTACGCCTCGTCCGCGCCCTGCGCCTCGGCCCCGGCGCGGGCCCGCACCAAGGTGTCGTGGAAGGCAATTCCGGCCTGGTCGGTCGGTTGCGGGCTGGCCGTCGGATCCGCGGAGCATCCGGCGACGATGACGGCGGACGCGATGGCGAGCACGACGCGGGGGATCGCTCGCACGACGACCCCCTCTCTCCCCGACCCAGGCCAACGGGGGGCCACGCGGAGCGCACGGGGAGTCGCGACTACGCCTTCGCCCCGACATGCGTCGCGACGATGCCGAAGAGCATCGTCCGATACTCGCAACGCGCGAAGCCGCCCGCGACGATCAGGTCCCTCAGCGTGTCGCGGTCAGGGTGGACGCGGATGCTCTCGGCCAGGTACCGATAGGAGGCGGCGTCCCGGGTGCAGACGAATCCCAGCGCGGGCAGGACGGCGAAGGAGTAGGCGTCGTAGAAGGGGCGGATGAGCCACGCGACCGGCCGCGAGAATTCGAGCACGACCATCCGCCCGCCGGGCTTGAGTACTCGAAGCATCTCGCGGATGGCGCGATCCTTGCGGGTCACGTTGCGCAACCCGAACCCGATTGTCACAACGTCGAACGAGGCGTCGCCGAACGGCAGGTCCTCGGCATCGGCCTCCGTGAGGGAAATCCGCGCCGCGAGGGGGTCTGCCGCGAGTCGGCGTTCGGCCTCGGCGAGCATCCAGGGGTTGATGTCGGCGAGTACCACGGAGCCCTCGGGCCCGACGGCGCGCGCAAGCCGGATGGCGAGATCGCCGGTTCCGCCCGCGAGGTCGAGCGCGGCGTCGCCGGGACGCGCCCCGGCCAGGCGGATCGCCGATCGTTTCCAGCGGCGGTGGAGGCCCCAGGTCATCAGATCGTTCATCAGGTCGTAGCGCCTGGCAACGGAGCGGAACACCCCCGCGACCTTGCCCGCCTTCTCCTCGGACGGGACCGACGCATACCCAAAGTGAGTGTCGCCGTGCGACGGGGAGTCCTCATTGTTGTTCGTACCCAACGGTGGCCTCCAAGGAGAGCGAGCGCAGCGGGCGCGTCTACGAAGGGGCGCCCATCGCCTTGACTGGCGTCACTCTAGCAAGTGGGGCCTGGTCCCGCCCGGGCAACGCAGCCTCCTCAGCCGTCGTGGCGCCCGCCCCACACGTTGAGCACGGCCTTCCAGTCGGCCCCGAGTTCCCGGACGTTTCCGGTGACCGTCCCGGCTCGGCCCTGGATAGCCGGGTAGAGCCCGCGCGCGTCGAGGCCGTCCTGGCGGCAGAGCCAGGTTGCGCGCGCGACGTGGAATTCCTGCGTCACGACGATGACGCTCCCGAGCGCGAGGGGTCCGGCGGCGTTGGTGCACGACGCGAAGGTGTCGATCCCCCCTCGGTCGAGGATGATCGCGTCGGCGGGGACTCCCAGGCCGAGGGCGAGGTCCCTCATCGTCGCGGGCTCGTCATAGCCGCCCGCGTGGGTGGCGCCCGACATGACGACCACGTCGACGACGCCGTCGAGGTAGAGGTGGGAGCCGACCTCGACGCGTTCACGCAGGAAGCGGCTCGGCTCGCCGTCGTCACCAACCTTGGCGCCGAGGACGAGCGCCGCGTGCGCGTGGCTCGGCGTCGCTCCGGGGCCGACCACATGGCCCCAGGTCGCGATCCTGAGGTAGCCCCAGGGGCCCGCGACCACGGCGGGGACGAGCACGAGGAGCGCGACGATCCAGCGGTAGCGCGGTCGGATGTGGGTGCGCGGTCGGATGTGGGTGCGCGCGCTGCTCACCAACGATGACCTCACCTCGCAGAGCCTACGGCCGCTGGCGCCCTGCGGCGCGAGGGGGAGGCTAACTCTCGAGTGTCGCGATGACGAGGCGGGCGATGACGTCCTGATCGTCGTCCGAAAAGTGGGCGCGGTCGGGGTAGACGAGGCGCCAACTGTTGATGGCCGCCTCTGCCGCGGCGACGGCGGCGATGGCTCGGACCATGTGCTCCGGATTGACCTCCGCGGGGCGTCGAACCCCGGATAGGCCCATCGCGAGCATCGTCGCGACGCTACGAATGATTCCCGAGTCCTCGACCTCGGCATCGACGGCCGCGAGGAGCTTGGGGTCTCGGAAGACAACCATCATTTCGGGACCGCAGGATGCCAGCGCGTCGACGGCGCTGCGAATGAACGTCTCGCGACCCGCGCGATCGGTCAGGCGGTGGGGTTCCGCGAGCACCGCCCGAACCGCCGCGAGCGGCTGGGCGACGAGTTCCCCCAGGATCGCGTCCTTGGAGGGGAAGTGATAGTAGAGGGCGGCCTTCGTCACCCCGAGCGCGTCGGCGATGTCGCGGATGGACGTACCCGCGTACCCGCGCTCGGAGAAGAGCTTCGCCGAGACCTCGAGAATGCGCTGGTGCGTGTCGGTGCGGCGGGCATCCTCGTGGGCGTCCTCGTGGGTGTCCTCGCGGGTCTCCGTTGACTCCATGGTTCTCAGTCTGCCTCCTGGAGTGACCTGGCGAACACCTTACTTGACGATCGTTCAGGTTCCATGCGACGATCGGTGAAACCCCAATCTTACCGATCGTTCGTTAAGCGTGGAAGGACCCCCCATGCACTCCCTCGCGCAGTTCTCGACGCGCCGTCCCCTCCTCGTGATCCTCCTATGGATCGCCGCCGTGATCGGCCTGAGCGCGGCCAATGCCGCCGCCGGATCCGACTTCCGCGATTCGTTCTCGCTGCCGGGCACCGACAGCCAGGCGGCCTACGACTTCCTCGGCCAGCACTTCCCTGCGGCGTCGGGAAGCACGGACACGATCGCGTGGGGCGCGCAGGACCAAGGCGTGACGGATCCGATCGTCAAAGCGGACATGACGGCGCTGCTCGCGAGGCTTGCTGAGGTCCCCGGCGTTGCCGGCATCACGAGCCCCTACTCCGCCGAGGGGGCCGCCCAAGTCAGCGCGGACGGCACCATCGCGTTCGCGGGTCTTCACTGGAACGGGCAGGCCTACGCCGTTTCCCTCGAGTCCGTCAGGCAGGTGGGGTCGATCGTCTCCGAGGCGAATGGCGTCGACGGCGTCAACGTCGCGTTCGGAGGCCAGGGCGCGAGCAGGCTGAGCACGCCATCGATCGGCGTCGGCGAGGTCATCGGCGTCGGAATCGCCGCGCTCGTTCTGCTCCTCGCACTCGGCTCCCTCGCCGCGACGACCGTTCCCCTCATCGGCGCGATGGCCGGGGTGGGTTCGGCCGTGGCCGCCGTCGGGCTCTTGTCCAACCTCGGTCCCCTCTCGAGTGCGGCGCCGATCGTCGCCGAACTCCTTGGGCTCGGGATCGGCATCGACTACGCGCTGTTCATCACGAACAGGCATCGCCGCGGCCTCAAGGAGGGGCGGCCAGTGAGCGAGAGCATCATCGGCGCGTCGATCACGTCGGGGCGGGCGGTTATCTTCGCGGGAGTCACGGTGTTCATCGCGCTCGCCGGAATGTACGTGCCCCGCATCAGTTTCCTCACGGGCCTCGCGACATCGGCGGCGATCACCGTCTTCTTCTCCGTCGCCGTCTCTCTCACGCTCGTACCCGCGATCCTGCAGTTGTACGGTCTCAGGGTGCTGAGCCGACGGGAGCGACGCCAGCTCGCCGCAGGCTCCGTTGGTCCGACGCCGGACGCTGCGGAGGACGGGGCGCGCGGGTTGATCGGCCGGCACCCCATCGTTGCGAGCGTCGGGGCCCTTATTGTGCTCGGGAGCATCGCCATTCCCGCAATAGGGCTGAGGCTCGGTAACGCCGACCAGGGAAGCGACCCCGTGGGAAGCTCAACCCGAACCGCGTACGACCTTGTCGCCCGAGGCTTCGGGCCCGGGGCGAACGGCCCGCTCGTCGTCACCGCTGGCCTGTCGAGCGCGACGGCCCCGACGGCGCTGGCCGACCTCGGCGCGTCGCTCGAGGCCGATCCGGGCGTCGTCGCGGTCGTTGGCCCCATCCCTAGCGCGGCAGGAGACGCGGCGATGTTCCAGGTCGTGCCTGCCACCGATCCCCAAAGCGCCGCGACCGTAGACCTCGTCACGAGGGTGAGGGACACGTACGGCGCGTCTGCGGCACAAGCGGGCATCACCGTCCACGTGGGGGGAGCGGTCGCAACCCACGTCGACTTCGCCCAGTCGATCGCGAAGTCGCTGCCGGTGTTCTTCGCGGTTGTTGTCGGTCTGTCGATGCTCGTACTCGCGCTCGCATTCCGGTCGATCGTGTTGCCCGTGGTGGGGGCGGTGCTCAACCTTCTGTCCGCCGCCGCCGCGTTCGGCGTCGTCGTCGCCGTGTTCCAGTGGGGGTGGGGTCACTCGCTCGTCGGCGTCGGCGAAGGGGGTCCCATCGAGCCGTTTGTCCCGGTCATTCTGTTCGCGATGCTCTTTGGCCTCTCGATGGACTATCAGGTCTTCCTGGTGTCACGCATCGCGGAGCTCTGGCATGCAACGGGGGACAACGCTCTCGCGGTGCGGCGCGGCCTCGCGGAGGTCTCTCGTGTCATCATTGCCGCCGCCGCGATCATGATCGTCGTGTTCGGCTCGTTCGTGACGAGCGACTCGAGGATCATCAAACTGCTCGGGCTGGGGCTCGCCTCCGCGATCTTCCTCGACGCGTTCGTCATCCGAATGGTCTTCATGCCAGCGGTCATGCGCCTGCTGGGGCGCGCGAACTGGTGGATGCCTCGGTGGTTCGACCGCATCCTCCCGCACATCGATCTCGACAAGGGCGACGACGCCGCCGCGAGCGCTGCTGGATCGGCGACGGAGAGAGAGTCAGAGCCCGCCCCAGCCTAAGCGCGATGGGTTTCCATCCCGGCTGCCATCAAGAGGGTCCGGACGTGCTTCTCGACGGCGGGGATCCGGGCGGCGGGCTCCGCGGAGATACCGCGGCATTCGGCGGCGAGGGTGTACAGGCCGAAGAGTTGCCCCTTGGGTCCCACCAGATGATCGCCTCTGGGCTTGACGCGCATACCGGCACGCGCGAAGGCTTCCGCAGCTAGTCCGCGCATGACGCGCGCATCGTCAACGGACAGAAAGGTGAAGTCGGCGTCGGCGGTGCGATCCCTCCTGATAAAGATCCCCATTGAGGCATCTTGTCAAAAATTGGGGAGTTTCGCGCGGTGAACGGGGATGGCACTTGTGCGGACCACATGTTGGGCGCTGAAGGCGACGGCCGGGCGCGGGCGCGCGCCGACTAGCGAAGCGAGTGCCGCCAGGCGTTCTCGCCCCGGCCGAGGATCCCGACCCTGCGGCCGCGCATCGACCGCGAGCGGTCCATCCACGCCGAGGTCGGGGAGCCGGGAGTCTCCGCCTCGCCGCCGGTGGCGGCCGCATAGGCGACCACGCCGGCCACGAGGGCCGCGAGCTCGTCGTCGTCCACGTGGCCGCGCACCACGTGGAACTGGGTAGCCGCCGTGACGACGTCATCCTGTTCGTTCACAGCGGGATGTTTCCGTGCTTCTTGGGCGGCAGGGAGGCTCGTTTGGTTCGGAGGGCCCGGAGGGCCCGGGTGATCTGCGCGCGCGTCTCCGACGGCTCGATCACCGCGTCCACGTAGCCCCGATCGGCGGCATCGTACGGATTGACGATTTCGTCGTCGTAGTCGGCCACGAGGCGCGCGCGCTCGGCGTCGACATCGCCTCCCGCCTCTGCTACGGCTGCGAGCGCCCGTCGCTGGAGGATGTTGACCGCCCCGCTGGCGCCCATCACCGCGATCTGCGCCGTCGGCCATGCGAGGTTGACGTCTGCGCCGAGTTGTTTGGAGGCCATGACGATGTATGCGCCGCCGTATGCCTTGCGCGTGATGACGGTGACAAGCGGCACGGTCGCCTCGGCATAGGCGTAGATGAGTTTGGCGCCGCGGCGAATGATGCCCTGGTACTCCTGGTCCGTTCCGGGGAGGAATCCGGGAACGTCCACGAAGGTCAGGACGGGGATGTTGAACGCGTCGCAGGTTCGCACGAACCGCGCCGCCTTCTCCGCCGCGTTGATGTCGAGGGTCCCCGCCATGGACTTCGGTTGGTTCGCGACGACGCCAACCACGTGGCCCTCGACGTGGCCAAAACCGATGACGATGTTCGTCGCGTACAGCGGCTGGATCTCGAAGAACTCCCCATCGTCGAGGACGGCCTCGATCACCGTCTTCATGTCGTAGGGCTGATTGTCGCTGTCGGGAACGATGGCGTCGAGTGCGCGGTCCTCGTCGGTGAGGCTGAGGTCCGCGTCGAAGTCCCACGCCGGTGGATCCGTGAGGTTGTTCTGCGGGAGGAACTGCAGCAGGTGTTTCACGTAGTCGATGGCATCGTCCTCGTCGGCCGCGAGGAAGTGCGCCACGCCCGACTTCACGTTGTGCGTCTGCCCGCCGCCAAGCTCCTCGAACGTCACCTCTTCGCCCGTCACGGACTTGATGACGTCGGGCCCGGTGATGAACATCTGGGAGGTACCGTCCGCCATCACGATGAAGTCGGTCAGCGCGGGAGAGTACACCGCTCCTCCGGCAGAGGGACCGAGGATGATCGAGATCTGGGGAATCACGCCGGAGGCGGCGACATTGCGCCGGAAGATTTCCGCGAATTGGGTGAGGGCGGCGACCCCTTCCTGGATGCGGGCCCCGCCGCCGTCGGAAATCCCGATGAGGGGGACGCCCGTCCGCAGCGCGAAGTCCTGAATCTTGGCAATCTTCTGCCCGTGCACCTCGCCGAGCGAGCCGCCGAACACCGTGAAGTCTTGGGAGTAGACCGCTACCTGGCGGTTGTCGATCGTTCCGTACCCGGTCACCACTCCGTCTCCGAACGGCCGGTTCTTCTCGAGGCCAAAGTTGCGCGAGCGGTGGCGGCTGAGCGCGTCGATCTCGACGAAGGAGCCCTCGTCGAGCAGGGCGAGGATGCGCTCGCGGGCGCTCTTCTTCCCGCGCGCGTGCTGCTTCGCCTGCTTCTCGGCCTCCGGGGCCGCGATGGCGGCGTCAACGCGCGCCTTGAGCGCGTCGAGCGCGCCAGCCGTGGTCTTCGACGCGCTCGATTTCTTCGCGGTCACGTTGCACACCTTCCTCGATACGGAGTTAGCCTAGTCGGGTGAGCGTAGAGACCCGCGAATCGATCGAGGAATCTCGGCTCGCCCTGGACGGGAAGCAACTGGGGGCCTGTCTCACCTGGCCGAGCGGCCCCTTGGCGCGCCTGACCGTCGTCCCCGAATCGGACTCGACCAATTCCGACGCCCTGGCCGCCCTGCGCTCGGGCGGGCGGGTGCCGCACTTCAGCGCGTTCGTGTCCGACTACCAACGCGCCGGGCGCGGTCGGAGCGGCCGAACTTGGGAGACCCCTCGGGGGACATCCCTGACCATGAGCGTCGTGTTGCGGCCCGAGGTTGCGCGTGGTTCGTTCGTCTGGGTTCCGATGCTGTCGGGGCTCGCGGTGGTGCGGGCGCTCGCGGGGCTCGGCGTGAGCGCGCGGCTCAAGTGGCCCAACGACGTGGTGGTGGACTCCGACGACGGGGAAGAGGTCCCCGGTTGGGGCATGGACCGCAAGGTCGCCGGCATCCTGTGCGAGGTCGAGCTCGACGCCGTGGTGGTGGGCATCGGCGTCAACGTCTCTCAGAGGTCGGAGGAGTTGCCCGTCGCCCACGCAACGTCGCTCGAGGTCGCGGGGGCGAGCTCCCTTGCGAGGGGCGCGCTCTTCGGCCGCATCGTCCGCGAACTCGACGCGATCATCGTGGGGTGGGAGCGCGAGCCCGCGATGGCGCACGACCTCGTGGCGCGGGCCTGCGCGACGGTCGGCGAGGGCATCGTTGTGGAGATCCCCGGTGCCGCCCCCCTGTCGGGGACGGCGGTGGGGCTATCGTCCGACGGTGGCCTTGAGGTGCGCCTCGCGGGCGGCGAGATGCGAACCGTCCTCGCGGGCGACGTGCGGGTGCGCACCGCCCACTAGGTCTCGCGCCGCCCACCGACGCTTGCGCGGCCTGTGAGGTATCCCACGCCTACAACCCTCGCTCGTCCCGCGAGCGGATGGCACGATGGTCCGTGGGAGACCGGCAGGGGAGACGGCAATGAGCGCAGCATCGGCATTTGAGGTACCCAAATTCGGCGACGACGGGCTCCTTCCCGACCGCAGGGGCGGGATGTCCATCCCCCTCACCGTCATGCTGTGGGCCCTCATCTTCACGATCGTCTACTTCGCGACGCGCAATGTCGCGATTGAGGATTCGGTGGCGGCTGGCGGCTACATCGGGGCGTTGCTCATCACGTTCATCATCACGATCTTCTTCGTGATTCCCGCGGGCTCCCTGCTGCTCGGCAACCTTGTGGACGAGGCGACCAGAAGGATGCCCGCTTGGCGCGCGGGCCTGACGTTCGCGCTGGTGGGGCTGATCCTCGGCATCCTTCCCGCCGTCTTCATCTATATGGTCAACCACGCCTACGGGTGGCTCCCCTTCACGCAGTTCATCATTCCGTCGGTGCTCGCACCCTGGATCGCGCGGGTGATGCTCGAACCGACCCTGCGGAGCCGGACGCTCGCAACGTTCTCGATCGTGTTTACCGTCATCGTGGTCGTCGGGTCGCTCAGCATCGGCGTCAGCGTGTTCACCGGCCACATCTAGGCGGGCCGGAGCCGAGTGCTGGGAGTGCCTGCCCCCGGAACGGGGGGAGAGGTAACGTTTCCCTAGAGCCGCGACAGCGAGCGCCACGGCAACAGGGACGGAGACGACGTGTCGGAGCCCCATTCGGGACGGCCCGGCCGCCTCTTGAATCGCGGGGCGCGACGGCCCTGGACGGCTGCGGTCGTCGGCGCCGCGATCTTCACGCCGATGTTCTGGCTGAGCGTCGCCACGGGCCTGGGCAAGCTCACCGCCCCGCACGGGCAGCCGCTCGGGGCGTACCCCGCGGCGGTGGTCGGCCTCTACTTCGCGACGATTCTCCTCCTCGCGCCGCTACTCGCCCACACGGCCGGCTACCTGTTGGATCGCGCCACGTCGACGTGGCGTCGCGACGACGCCGTCTCCATGTTCGTCGCTCTCGGCGTCGTGTTGGCCGCCGCAGCCGTGTCGTTCGTGATGGCGCTCGCGCCGGGGGGCGGGGCATTTGTTCCCGCGCTGTGGCTCTTCGGCCTTCCGTTGCTCGTGACGCTCGGGGTGACGCGGTTCGTCATCGACGCTGTTCTGGCGTCGCGGAAGTGGACGCTCGCGGCTGTTGCGGTCGCGTACGCGCCGGTGCTGGTCGCGGCGCTCTGGCTCCTCGGGCTCTACGTGAGCCACGCCACGGTTCCC
>JADGOS010000070.1 GCA_017882825.1 Demequinaceae bacterium
TCAACCGACCCCGATGCTCCATAGACGAACAAGTCGCAACATGATACGTTTTGTTCGATAAGGAGGCAGACCGTGGCCATCACGAAAGACCAGAGCACTCTCCTGCCGAACCTCGAGCAACGGAGCAAGGTCGAAGAGGTTTTTGAGTTTCTTTCACGCAGTCGCAAGCCCGGCGAGTCCATCCACCTGTCCAGCGCGGCCTCCGACGACGACTCCCGCGTAGTGGAACTTCCCGGCGACGTTGTCGACCTCATGGCGAGCGTGATCGGATCTCTCAGGCTCGGCCAGGGGGTATCCGTCATTCCTCACAACGCCCGGATGACCACCCAGGAGGCCGCCGACATCCTGGGAGTGAGCCGGCCCACCGTCATTCGCATGATCGAACGCGGCGAGTTGCCGCACGAGATGGTGGGAAAGCACCGCCGGATTCTCTTCACGGACGTCATGGCGTACCGCGAGGACCGTCGGGCGAAACTCCAGGATCTTCTCGCGGCGACAACGCTCGGCGAGGACGAGGTGGGTTCCAAGGAGGAAGTTCTCGCGGCTCTCGCGGAAGCGCGAGGCGAGATCGCTGGCGAACTTCGAGGGGCCCGTCAGGGGTAGGGGGCCACCGTGTTCGTCGCCGCTCTCGACTCCTGCACGCTAGTTCCCGGCACGCAACGCGACGTCATCCTTTCCATGGCCGACGTAGGGCTTCTCTGGCCGGTTTGGTCGGAACGCATCCTCGGAGAGGTTGAGCGGGCCCTTCAGAAGGTTCGGGGCAAGAGGGGCGTGCCGCCCGAGCAAATCCAGCGCGACTTCGACTACCTGCGATCCGAACTGGACAAGCACTTCCCCGACGCATGCCGAGGTGGCTGGGAACACCTGGAAGGCACGTTCGGCTTGCCCGACCCCAACGACGAGCACGTGGCGGCACTTGCGATCCACGCCCAAGCAAGCGTCATCGTGACCGACAACCTTCGGGACTTCCCCCAGGAGCGGCTACCCGGCGAACTGCACGCGCTGAGTCCCGTCGAGTTCATCGAGCGGACCATCGAAGTGAGTCCGTTTCGCGCTGCAGGCGCGCTCACCGCGATGGCCGAACGTCGGTCACTCTCGCCTCCGGACCTCTGCGACCTCTTGGTGATGCACTGCGCAATAGGCGCGGCGATCGACCTGGTCCGGCCGTACCTGCCATCCGTCGACGAGCACGACGGCGCGGCAACGTCGGGCAGAGCCTAGGGAACGCCCGCTAGGCTCGGCGCATGGCCTCGATCACGGCCGACGCCGTCCACCTCCGCGCCTCTGGCGTCTCCCTCGTCGTCGCCGTCGGCGATCGCCGCCTTCCCCGCGTCGTCCACTGGGGCGCGGACCTCGGCGAGGATCGGGCCCCCGAACTCGGCGACGACGGGCCGGGCGAGCGCCGGGCCGTCTCGCTCCTTCCCGAGTACTCGCGGGGCTGGACGGGCACGCCGGGAATCGCGGGTCACCGGGCCGGGCGGGACCACTCGACCCGCTTCGTGACCAGCGCCGTGGACCTGACGACCGAGGGCGAGGGCGCGCGCGAGGTCCAGCGGCTCTCCGTACTCGCGGCGGACGCGGCGGCGGAGTTGGCGCTGACGGTCGTGATCGAGATGCTCGCCTCCGGCCTGGTTCGCGCCCGCGCGACGATCGCGAGCACCGGGGGCGCGGCCCCCTTCGCCCTCGACGCCATGACCCTGGCCCTGCCCGTTTCCTCGCGCGCCCGCGAAGTCGCGCCATACCCCGGCCGCGACCATCGCCTTCCCTTCGGCCGGGGCACGCACTCTCGCGAGTCCAGGGGCGGCACGCCGGGGCGCGACGGCTCGGCGCTGCTCGCCGCGGGCACCGAGGGATTCGGGTACCGCTTGGGCGAGGTGTGGGTGACCCACGTCGCGTGGTCGGGGAATGTCCGGCACCTCGCGGAGCGCGCCGACGGTGACACGCAGTTCATAGGCGCAGGGTCCATCGGGGCGAGGACCATCGGCGGGGGCGAACTGCTCTTCTCCGGCGAGATTCTGCTTGAGCCGGGCGACTCGTACGCGAGCCCCTGGGTCTACTTTTCCTACGGTGCTGGCCTCGACGAGGCCTCCTCCCGCTTCCACCGGTTCCTGCGCGCGCGACCCGACCATCCCTCCAAGCCTCGATCGGTCGTCGCGACCACGGTGGGCGTCGGACTCGACCTCGAACGGCTCACCGCCCTCGCCGAGGCCTCGGCGGGCGTCGGCGCCGAGTTCTTCGTCCTCGGTGAAGGCTGGTCCAAGGGCGGGGGCGCCGGGGCGAGCGCAGGCGGACTCGGCGACTGGTACGTCGACAAAGCGATCTTCCCGGAGGGCCTCCGCCCATTCGCCGACTACGTGCGGGGGCTCGGGCTAGAGTTCGGCCTGTGGTTCGCGCCGGAGACGGTCAGCGAGACCAGCGACCTCGCGCGCGAGCACCCCGAGTGGATCGCCGGGCACGCGCTCGACCTCGCCAACCCGGACGCCTTCGCGCACATCGAGGAGCGCCTCCACGCACTCGTCGAGGAACTCCGGCCAACGCACCTGGTGTGCGACCACCTCCGCGACCACATCGAGGACGGAAACTCGGCGTCGGGCCGGACAATCGGCCACGCCCAGACTCGCGCGTTCTATGAGCTTCTCGATGGGATTCGCTCCGCCTTCCCGGGTCTAGAGATCGAGGTGCGCTCGGACGGAGGGGGACGCTCGGACCTGGAGGTGCTCCTGCGTGCCGACCGGGTGCGCGCCACCCACGCGGCCGACTCGTTCACTTCCCACGAGGCCACCGCACTCCTGGTTCCTCCGGAACTGATGGCGCTCGACCTGCCCGCGCGCGCCGGGCTCGCGGGGCAAGGAGTCCACGACCGTCGGTCGAGCACCGCCCTATGGGGGCACCTCGGATTCGAGTGGAGCGCGGCCGACCCGATCCCCTCAACGGACCGGCTCGCCGACCTCCGCGCCTGGATCGAGCTCTACAAGCGGTATCGCAAGCTCCTCCATACGGGCGAGGTGGTTCAGTCCGATGCCCCGGGCCGCGAGGTAGGCCTCCACGGCGTGGTCTCGGTCAACCGCCGCGAGGCCCTGTATGGGTTCACCCGGGGTGAGTCGGCGTCACCCGACGCCGCGCCCCTCCTCCACCTCGATGGACTCGATCCGGCCCGGGCCTACCGCGTCACCGTAGTGCGCGACCCGCTCGCGCCCGAGGACGCCGCGCCGGAGGACGCCGCGCCGCTACCGGGATGGTGGGAGGCCGGAGTGATCGTCTCTGGGCGAATGCTCGCGGCCCACGGAATCCAAGCCCCGCCAAGGGGCCCCTCGGGAGTGGTGCTGTTGCGCGTCGAGCGGGCCAAAGCCGCGCCCCACCGCTTCTAGAGTGACCGGGCTAGGGGAACGAGGCTAGGGGGTCGGGCTCGGCGCGGGCGTCGGGTCCGGCACGGGGTCGACCGTCGTGCTCGGCACGTCTGCTCCGCTCGGCGGCTGGTCGATGTTCGCGTCGCCAGGTACACCCGAGCCATCCGCGTACTCGGTTCCGTACTCCCAGTGCCACGGTTCCCACAGCGACGTCTCCGCCCAGTGCGGGTGGACGAAGCCATACGCGGCCGCGTTCGCCTTCCACCATTCGCCGTAGACGCCCTTGTAGTCGGTGTAGCACAGGTCGATCGCGATGCCCCAGCCGTGGGGAGACAAGCCGGGACGCGCCGCGAGGTATCCGCGCGTCGCCTTCACCGATGCCTGGTCCCCGACGGAGCGGTATGCACTGGAGAGACACAGGTTGCGGCCGAAGCGGAGGACGAAGCGGTGGTTCAACTCCGCGAGCGCGACCGCGGCGTCGGCGCGAAGGTAGTGGGTCCCATCCCACACCACGCACAGGGTTGCGGGGTCGAGGTTGCCGTTCGAGCCGGCGTCCACACGGACGCCGCTGCAGTTGGGCAGGTAGGCGCTCGGGGTGAAGGCGCTGGACACCGCGAGAAAATGGGCCGTCGCGTCGATCGACGGCGGGGGCAGCGCGACCGACGCCAGGCCGGGCGCTGTGCCCAGGATGACCTCAACAGTGTCCGGCGCCTGACCCACGGTGACGCCAGGAACCAACTGGAGGGCGCTCGCGGCGGGCGAGAGAGTGCCGAAGATGGGGTAGACGACCATGGCGAACGCGAAGGAGCCAAGCACGGCCGCGCGCACGGCCACCTTGCGGCGGCGGTGATGGACGCGAATCGAGATCTCCTGCGTGGTGACCTGGCGCCAGAGGCGCCGGTGCCCATACCACTGCCCGAACTCTTCGGGGAGGGTCGGGTGCGGTCCCACGGCTCCTCCTTACGGTTTCACTCGTTCGGGCGGGCAACAACGGGTGGTGCTACCAAGTCTGATCCGGCTCACTCTACCCCGGAGGGCTCCGAATCGGAAAGGTGGTCGTTTTGGGGTGTTCGTCAACGCCGGTTCGTCATCCCCGGAGGGCTTGGCTGACCTCACCCACCAGGATTTCCAATATGTCTTCGAGGAACACAACGCCCACGACGGCTCCTTCGCTCCCGACGGCCGCCACATGCGCGCCCGTCTGCCGCATCCGCGCCAGCACGTCCTCCACCTCGGCGTTCGCCGGAACCTCGGGCAGCGCGCGAATCCTCCAGCCGTCCACCGCCTCGGAGCGCTCGGCGGCACGCGCGTACAACACGTCCTTGAGGTGCAGGTACCCGACGAGCGCGACGCCGTCGGAGATCGGAAGTCGCGAGTGGCCGGTCTCCACCACCACCCTCTCCAGCTCCTCCACCGTGACCCCCACCGGGACGGACCTGACCTTGGCGAGCGGCACCATAACGTCTTCCGCCGTGCGATCCGAGAACTCGATCGCTCCGGTCAGGAGCCCATGAGGGTCGTCCAGCGTCCCCTCGGCGCTCGACCGCGTCACGATGTTGTGCACCTCGTCGGCGGTGAAGGCGCTCGAAACCTCGTGCCGCGGCTCGAACCCGAGCGCCCGCACAACCAGGTTGGCTGCCCCGTTGAGGGCGACGATGACGGGCTTGGCGACGCGCGCGATCGCCACCAACGGGGGGCCGAGGATGAGCGCTGCACGGTCGGGCCTCGAGACCGCGGCGTTCTTCGGAACCATCTCCCCGATGATCACATGGAGGCCGACGACGAACACGAGCGCGAGGGCTACCGCTAACCCGTGCGCGAAACCCCCGGGCAGGCCGAGCGTGTCGGCGGCGGGTTCGAGGACGTGAGCGAGCGCGGGCTCCGTCACGACGCCGAGCGACACGGAGCACACGGTGATGCCCAGCTGGGCGCACGCGAGCATGAGCGACACGTTCTCCATGGCCCACAGGACGATCTTCGCGGACCGGTGGCCCTCTTCAGCCTGGGGCTCGATCGAGCTGCGCCGCGCGGAAATGACGGCGAACTCGGCGCCGACGAAGAACGCGTTGGCAGCGATCAGCGCGACCGTGAGGAGCGCGACAGTCACGATTCCGCCTCCGCCCACACGCGGACGCGATCGACGCGGCGCCCGTCGATGCGCTCGACGCGCACGCGGACCGCTCCGGCGCCCACCTCGGCGCTTGCCTCGTCGCCCACCTCTTCGCCCACCTCGTCGCCCACCTCGGCAAGGCGTCCGAGGCGCGCCATCACGTAGCCGCCGACCGTCTCATACGCCGGGTCGTCGGGGATCACGAGGCCCGTGACCTCGAGGACCTCGTCGGGGCGGAGCAGGCCCGGAACGCTCCAGCCGCCATCGGCGGTCCGGTGCACGTCGACGCGACGACGATCGTGCTCGTCGGCGACCTCGCCGACGAGTTCCTCGATCACGTCCTCAAGGGTGACGAGTCCCGCGGTGCCCCCGTACTCGTCGACGACGATCGCCATTTGGTGGCCGAAGCCGCGAAGCTCCTCCAGAAGGGGGCCCGCCGAGATCGTCTCGGGAATGCGCGGCGCCGGCATCATGAGGTCGCGCACGGCTCGCTTGCCGCGCTCGCCCGCGGGCACGGCCACGGCGGAGCGGAGATGTACCAGGCCCACGATGTCGTCATGCGATCCCTCGATCACCGGGAAGCGGGAGTGCCCCGAGGCGCGGGCCGCCGCCACGACGTCGGCGGCCGTCGCGTCGACGGCGAGGACGGTCATGCGCGTTCGGTCCGTCATCAGGTCGAGCGCGGTGAGCGCGCCGAAGTCGAGGGAGTTCTTGAGCAGGAGCGCGGTGGACGGCGCCAGCGTCCCCGCTTCGGCCGAGCGACGCACGAGCGCGGCGAGTTCCTGGGGCGAGCGGCCCCCGGCAAGTTCCTCGCGCGGCTCGATCCCGACCAGCCGCAGGATCGCCCCCGCCGTCGCGTTCAGCACGCTGATCAGGGGCCTCAGCGCCGCGGCGAACCCGATGGTGATGGGGGACGTGAGTCGCGCCATGCGGCCGGGGTCGCTCAGAGCGAGGTTCTTGGGCACGAGTTCCCCAAAGAGCATGGAATACACGTTGATCGCAATCAGCGAGATGGTCGCCGCGACCGTCCCCACGGCGGCCGTCGTGAGCGACGACTCTTGCAGCGGGACGCGAAGGAGCCGGGTGAGCGCGGGTTGGGCGGTGTACCCCAGCAGGATCGTCGAGAGGGTGATGCCGACCTGGGCGCCCCACAACTGCGTCGCGAGTTTCCGGTGCGCCCGCGCGACCCGCCTCCCCGGCCTGGTGGACTCGTCGACGCGCGACGGATCGAGGGCCACGAGGGAGAACTCGGCGGCGACGAAGACTGCGGTTCCGAGAGTGAGCACCGCGCCTAAGCCGACGAGAATCCATGCGGACGTCATGGGTGCCACCGATGTCGGTCCATTCTGTGGCCAGCATATCTGTGGCCAGCATTTCTGTGGCCAGCACAGGGCCGCCGCAGTCCGAGGAGAAATAGGGGGCCACGGCGGCTCCCCCGACCAAGGTCCCGACTGGCTTAGGATGAAGCAGAACACGATCCCCGTCACGACGCACGCGCGCCAGGAAGGCGAGTAGCCCACAAGTGTCCGACGAGACGCCCGCGCCCGCGCCGGGCCCCGATTCCGAGTCCGGACGAACGTCCGTTGCCCGAGGGATCGACCCCTTGTCGGTCGCGGCGCTCCTGACGGGCTCGCACGCTGGCGCCGAGGCTACTTCGCAATCCGCGACCCCCGCGCCCGCCGTCCCCAGCGCCGTCCCCAGCGCCGTCCCCAGCGCCGGTCCCGAGGCCGCCACGCAGCCCATCGCGACCGCACAGGCCCCCACGGCGTCGTACCTCCAGGACCTCGGAGACGGAGACCGCGCCCTCCCGGACGTGCGCGAGGGCTCGGTACGCCTCCGCGGCTCGGCCGCGCTCGTGGTCGCGAACATGGAGAAGAGCCTCGAGGTGCCCACGGCGACGTCCGTGAGAAGCATTCCGGTCAAACTGCTTATGGACAACCGCGTCGTGGTGAACAACCACCTGGAGCGCACGCGGGGCGGCAAGGTGTCCTTCACGCACCTGATCGCCTACGCCCTCATCGAGGCGCTCGTTGAGCGTCCCAGGATGAACGACCACTTCGCCCGTGAAGACGGCAAGCCGTTCGTCGTCACCCCTCCCCACATCAACCTGGGGATTGCGATCGACGTTTCCAGGCCCGACGGCACGCGCCAACTGCTCGTGCCGAACATCAAGCATGCGGAAGATCTCGACTTCGCGCGGTACTGGGCGGCCTACGACGACGTCGTCCGTCGCGCTCGGAACGGCACCCTTCAGGCGGTGGACTTCCAGGACACCACCATCGCGCTCACCAACCCGGGAACGATCGGAACCGAGCACTCCGTGCCTCGGCTGATGTCGGGACAGGGAACGATCATCGGCGTCGGCGCGATGGACTACCCCGCCGAATACCAGGGAGCATCCTCGGAGACCATCGCCAAACTGGGAATCTCCAAGGTCATGGCGCTCACCTCCACCTACGACCACAGGGTGATCCAGGGTGCCCAATCGGGCGAGTTCCTCGGGCTCGTCCACACCAAGCTCCTGGGGCACGACGGGTTCTACGACCGCGTCTTCCGGTCGCTCCGGATTCCCTACGAGCCCAATCGATGGATCCAGGACGGCGCCACGTCACCGGAGGCCGAGGCGATCAAGCCCGCCCACATCGCCGAGCTCATCCACGCCTATCGCTCCCGCGGTCACCTCATGGCGGACGTCGATCCCCTATCGTCGCGCCCCCGCAGGCACCCCGATCTCGACATCCAAACCCACGGCCTCACCCTGTGGGACCTCGATCGCGTCTATGCGACCGCGGGCTTCGCCGGGCGCGAGCGGCAGCGCATGCGCGAGGTGCTGAGCCGCCTGCGCGACGCCTATTGCCGAACCATGGGCGTCGAGTACATGCACATCACCGACCGCGCGCAGCGCGCGTGGATGCAGGAGCGGCTCGAGGGCGGCTACCGCAAGTCCTCCCGCGACGAGCACATGAGGATCCTGCGCCGCCTCAATGCGGCGGAGGCCTTCGAGGCATTCCTTCAGACCAAGTACGTCGGGCAGAAGCGCTTCTCGCTCGAGGGCGGCGAATCCCTGATCCCCCTCCTCGACGCCGTGCTCTCCTCCGCGGCGGCCGCGACGATCGACGAGGTCTGCATCGGCATGGCCCACCGCGGCCGCCTCAACGTGCTCGCCAACCTCGCAGGCAAGAGTTATATGCAGATCTTCAGCGAGTTCGAGGGCACGGCGGTCCGCAAGATCGGCAGCGGCTCGGGCGACGTCAAGTATCACCTCGGCACGGAGGGCGTCTTTGCGGCCGAATCGGGCGAGAAGGTCAAGGTCCACCTCGCGGCCAACCCGTCGCACCTTGAGGCCGTCGACCCCGTGCTCGAGGGCATCGTCCGCGCCAAGATCGACCGCCTCGGCGCGGACGTCGACACGGGTCAGAAGCCCGTGTTGCCGATCCTCATCCACGGCGACGCCGCCTTCGCCGGCCAGGGCGTCGTGATGGAGACCCTGAATCTTGCGGGGCTGCGCGGATACCGCACGGGCGGCACCATCCACGTGATCATCAACAACCAGGTGGGCTTCACCACCGGCCCGGAGGCGTCCCGCTCCACCCGGTACTGCACCGACATCGCCAAGGGCTACCAGGTACCCATCCTCCACGTGAACGGCGACGACCCAGAGGCGTGCGTTCGGGCGGCGCGGCTCGCGTTCGACTTCCGCCAGGAGTTCGGCCGGGACGTGATCATCGACATGATCTGCTACCGGCGCCGCGGCCACAACGAGGGCGACGACCCTGCCATGACGCAGCCGCGCATGTACGACCTGATCGAGGGCAAGCGCCCCGTTCGCCACCTCTACACCGAGTCCCTCATCCGGCGCGGCGACATCACGGAGGCGGAGGCCGAGGAGGTCTCGCAGGACTACCTCAAGCAGTTGGAGCGCGTCTTCGTCGAGACGCGCGAGCCCTTCGTTCCCGGCCAGGACGCCCAGACGGTCAGCGGCCTCGAGGTCCCGGCCTCGCAGACGTCCGACGCCGGGGTCATGGTGGGTTGGGCGACGGCGGCCCAGCCGGCCCAATTGGAGCGCGTCGGCAGGGCGCACCTGCGGCCGCCCGAGGGATTCGGAGTCCACCCCAAGTTGGAGAAGCTGCTCGCGGCTCGGGACGAGATGACCCGCCAGGGCGGCATCGACTGGGGCTTCGGGGAGATCCTCGCGTTCGGAACCCTCCTCCAGGAGGGGGTCCCGGTCCGCCTCGCTGGTCAGGACTCGCGGCGCGGCACCTTCGCATCGCGGCACGCGGTGCTCCACGACCGGGACAACGGTTCCGAGTGGACGCCGCTCGCGTACCTGACGAGCGACCAGGCGTCCTTTCACGTGGTGGACTCGCCGCTGAGCGAGTACGCGACGCTCGGGTTCGAGTACGGGTACTCCGTGGAGAGGCCCGACGCCCTAGTCCTGTGGGAGGCGCAG
>JADGOS010000158.1 GCA_017882825.1 Demequinaceae bacterium
GCCGATGGCGAGGCCATGGTGCATCATGACCATGAACTCGGTCGCCTCACCGAGGGCTCCAGGCGGGCGCCCGTTGTTCGCGGCTACGACGTCACTTCCGTGCCGTACTCGCAGGTGGTCGCCGTGCTCGACACCGTAGATCTCCTCGATGGCAGGCTCACCGTCTTCACCCGGGCAGCAGCGCCGCTCACGGTTCGATATAGCGCCTCGGCACGGGCGAGCGTCGCCCGACTGGTCTCGGCGATCCGTGCGGCGTCTGAGGTGTACCCGCCGAGCGCGGCGGGGCGGGCGCTCCTCGAAACCGCCGCCCGCACTGCAGCGCCCCCCGGGCTCGACCCCGGCGACGTCGATGTCGTCTTTGTCAACGACTTCGATCAACTCGCGAGTCGTCACCCAGGACTGGCCGCCTGGACCTGTCACCGCCGCGAGGCGGCGCTTCCTCGCGGCGGTGGCTGGGCGGGCGCTGCATGGAAAGTCGCCCACCTCCTCGCGCCCAAGACGCTCCATGGAGCGATCGTGGCGGGTGACGCCACCACCATCGAAATCGTGAGCAGGCGGGAGTGGCTCTTCCCCACCCGCGCCCCCGTCTACTCGCGTTCACGACTGGTGCTGCCCCTCGGCGCTCTGGAGCGGCTCGACGTTGCCCCCCACAAGCGCTACGTCGGGGTGAGCGTGGTGCTGTTCGGCGCGGGCGCCGCCAGCGTCGAGATTGCCATCCCGGAGGATTCGGCCGCGTTCAGGCTCTTCGCCGCCGCGAGCACCGGGAGCGCTGGCGCGGCCTGAGCGGTCCGTGGCGCCCGCAACTCGGCGCGCCCCCATGCACACGCGGCCTGACCGGCCCGCGGCGCCCGCAACCCCACCCGCCTACAATCCCAGGTCGTCGGCGATCCGCTCGGCGGCCAAGCGCCCGGACACGAGCGCCGTCGGCACCCCCGTTCCGGGGTGCGTGCTCGCCCCGGCGAAGTACAGGTTGCGGTACCGGGCGTGGCGGTTGTGCGGGCGCAGGTAGGCGAGCTGGAACAACGTGTGCGCCAGCCCGTGCGTGGCCCCGCGCTCCAGATTGTGGTGCGCCTTCCACGTGGGGGGCGACGCGGTCGCCTCGACGGTGATGTGGTCGGCGACGTCGTCAAGGCCCACCTGCGCGAGTCTCGCGAAGACGGCGGCGCGGGCCCGCTCGGTCTCGGCGACCCACGCGTCCTCCTCGCGGGCCATGAGGTCGGGGTCGTCGCCGTCGTAGGGCATGTGTCCGGTCGGCACGACGGCGATGAGCGTGTCCTTGCCCGCGGGAGCCGTGCCTGGGTCGAGCCGGGTGGGCGCGTGGACGTAGACGCTCGGCCCGTCGGGCAGGGGCCGGTTGCGTTCGATGCGGTCGAAGTTGTCGCGGTATGCGTCGCCGAGGAACAACGTGTGCGGCCGCAGTTCCGGGTACACCCGATCCAGGCCCCAGTAGAAACTGATCGTGGAGCCGGAGAACTTTTTGCGCCCGAGCGCCCGCGCGGCCGCGGCGTCCGGCAGCAGGCGCCGGTACACGTACGGCAAATCCGCGTTGGCGACGACGACGTCGGCGGGGAGGGTTGTTTCGACACCTGTTCGGCCGTCACCCAGCGCCGCGTTTCCCAGCACGACGCCGCTCGCCCGGCCGCCCTCGATGTCGATGCGGCGCACCGGCTCGTCGTACACGAACTGGACTCCAACCTCCTCGGCGAGCGCCGCGAGCACTTCGACGATGCGGTACATCCCGCCCTTCGGGTACCAGACGCCGTGGGCGAGCTCGCTGAACGGGGTTAGGGAGAAGGTCGAGGGAGCGCTGAACGGGCTGAGGCCCATGTAGACGTCCTGGTAGGTGAACGCGGCGCGCAGCCTCGGCGAGTCGAAGAACCTCGACATGTGGCGGTAGTGCGGCAGGAGCGCCTTGATCCGCAGCGCGAGGACGGCGTTGGCGGGCGTGGCGAAGTCCGTGAGGCGGCGGAAGTCGCGGTCGACGAGCCGGGGCATCCCGAGCTCGTAGTGTTTGCGCCCCTCCTCGATGTACCGCAGGAAGCCGCCGAACGCGCCGCGCTCCATCGCCTCGAGCTGGGTGCGCATCGACGTCAGGTCGGAGGTCATCGCGAGCCGCGCGCCGTCGTCGAATACGACGTCGTACGTCGGATCGACGCGCTGCGACTCCAGCGCGGCGTCCATGTCCACACCGAGGTGCGCGAACTCGCTGCGGTAGAGGAGCGGCATGATCAGGAGCGTCGGGCCGGTCGAGAAGGTGTGGCCGTCGCGCGTGAACTGGCCGAGCCGCCCGCCGGGCCCGCGGTTCTTCTCCACGACGGTGACGCGCATCCCGCGGCGGGCAAGGTGGATCGCGGCGGACAGGCCGCCGACTCCGGCGCCGACGACGACGGCGTGGGTGGTCATCGGGCGTCCTCCCGCGCCCGGCGCCCGGCGAGCGCTGACCGGGCGCCGTCGGCCGCGATCCTCAGCCCGCCGCGCCACGTGGCACGCTCCGGATAGGCCGCGCGCAGCGCGTACCCGTCGCGCTCGATGGCGTCCAGCACCCACTCGAACCGGGCGACGTAGGCGTGCCCGGCAAGGCGGCACCGGGCGCTCTCCACGCTGGCCAAGTACTGGCGGCCGGTGGAGAAGCACTCTCGGGCGAACTCGACGCGATCGCGCACCCAGGCGCGCACGACGGGGGAGTGAAGCTGCTCGAGCAGGGCGTCCGACGGCAGGTCGTCCCTCGGCAGGTCGCGCGAAAGCACGTCGTCCGAGTGCGCAACCCGGGCCACCGAACCCTCCGGTAGAAGCCCGGCGGGGAGGTTGAGGTATCCCGCCGCGACGTCCTCGGCGAGGTCGCGCAGCATGTGCGCGACGTGCGCCCCGGTCACCGCGACGTAGCGAGACTCGTCGCGCGGGCAGCCGCAGCCGTGGCCGATGCAGTGGTGCAACGCCTCAGTGACGGAGACGGCGAGGTCGTGGGTGTAGGCGTCGAGCTCGTCCTGCGTGACGGGGCGCCCGCGGCGGCGGGCGTCGAACTCCGTCACGTCGAGCATCGAGCGCAGGGAGAGG
>JADGOS010000071.1 GCA_017882825.1 Demequinaceae bacterium
GGAAAACGCGGCTTAGCCGTATCCCCGTCACTCTCTGCTTCATGCAGGAATAGGAAGGAAAGCCATCATGGCGAAGATGACCACCGATCAGCTGATCGAAGCGTTCAAGGAAATGTCCCTCATCGAGCTCTCGGACTTCGTGAAGAAGTTCGAGGAGGTCTTCGAGGTCACGGCCGCCGCGCCCGTCGCGGTTGCCGTTGCCGGTCCCGCCGCCGCTTCCGAGGAGGTCGAAGAGAAGGACACGTTCGACGTCATCCTCGAGTCGCATGGCGACAACAAGATCTCCGTCATCAAGGAGGTCCGTGCGATCACGAGCCTCGGCCTCGGCGAGGCCAAGGCGCTCGTGGACTCGGCCCCCAAGCCCGTCCTCGAGGGCGTCAAGAAGGAAGACGCGGAGAAGGCCAAGGCGACCCTCGAGGCCGCTGGCGCCACCGTCACGCTCAAGTAGTTCAAGCATTCGAGCGTCCCAGGGCTTTTCGAAGGCCGGGGTCCCGCGCTCGCGGGGTCCCGGCCTTCGCATGTCCGGTCGGGTCACCCAAGGACGTGGCTCAATCGTTATCCCCAGAACCCCGCCCGGACTTGCGCGGGAGTCGGAGCGCTGGTCTATGCTCATCGCTGACGGCGTGGCGCCTCCGCAGGGAGTGCGCCCAGCGACGGTGTTAGCACCCGCTCGCCCCTGGACAAGGGGCGGATTGGTGCGGTACACTCGCGAGTTGCGCTGCCTTTCGTCCTGCCCTCATATGCCTCCCCGGCGTGCGTCCGCGATTTGCGGCTAGCCCCGGGGTTTGGTGGAGCCGTGGCTGTGGCATCGCGGTCACACACGGATCGTCGGGAAGGACCCTCCTTTGGCTGCCTCGCGCACCTCGTCCGCAACGTCCATCGCCAACCGCAGCGCATCGCGCCGCATCTCGTTTGCGCAGATCTCTGAACCCATCGAGGTCCCCAACCTCATCGGGCTTCAGACCGAGAGCTTCGACTGGCTCCTCGGCAACGACATCTGGAAGGCGCGGATCGCGGCGGCCAAGAAGGCGGGCCGCAACGACGTTCCCGAGATCCCGGGTCTCCAGGAGATCTTCGAGGAGATCTCCCCGATCTCCGACTTCGGCGACACGATGTCGCTGAGTTTCTCGGACCCGTACTTCGAGGAGCCTCGGCACTCGCCCGAGGAGTGCAAAGAGAAGGACTTCACCTTCTCGGCGCAGCTCTTCGTCACCGCGCTGTTCGAGAACCGGACCACGGGCGAAGAGAAGCAGCAGACCGTGTTCATGGGCGACTTCCCGCTCATGTCCCCGCGCGGCACCTTCATCGTCAACGGCACCGAGCGCGTCGTCGTGTCGCAGCTCGTGCGCTCCCCCGGCGTGTACTTCGAGTCGACGCCGGACAAGACGTCCGACAAGGACATCCTCACGGCCAAGATCATCCCGTCGCGCGGCGCGTGGCTGGAGTTCGAGATCGACAAGCGCGACGCCGTCGGCGTGCGCGTGGACCGCAAGCGCAAGCAGCCGGTGACGCTCTTCCTCAGGGCGCTCGGCATGACCACCGAGCAGATTGAGAAGGAATTCGCCGCCTTCCCGTCGGTGCTCGAGACCCTTGCCAAGGATTCCGTCTCTACCAAGGATGAGGCCCTCGTCGATCTCTACCGGAAGCTCCGCCCCGGCGAGCCGCCGACGATCGAGGCTGGCCAGAACCTCCTCGACAACTTCTACTTCAACCCGAAGCGCTACGACCTCGCAAAGGTCGGTCGCTACAAGCTGAACAAGAAGCTCGGGCTCGACAAGCCGCTCGCCGACTCTGTTCTTAGCCTCGACGACATCGTCTCGACGGTGAAGTACATCGCGGCCGCGCACGCGCACCACACGACCCTCGCGGGCAAGGCCCGCGAGGTGCGCGTCGAGACGGACGACATCGACCACTTCGGCAACCGCCGCATCCGCGCGGTGGGCGAGCTGATCCAGAACCAGATTCGCACCGGCCTGTCGCGCATGGAGCGGGTCGTGCGCGAGCGCATGACGACGCAAGACGTGGACGCGATCACGCCCCAGTCGCTCATCAACACCCGTCCGGTCGTCGCCGCGATCCGCGAGTTCTTCGGAACCTCGCAGCTGTCGCAGTTCATGGACCAGAACAACCCGCTCGCGGGCCTCACCCACAAGCGTCGCCTGAGCGCGCTCGGCCCCGGTGGCCTCTCGCGCGATCGCGCCGGCATGGAGGTTCGCGACGTGCACGCGTCGCACTACGGACGCATGTGTCCCATCGAGACCCCGGAGGGCCCGAACATCGGCCTCATCGGTTCGCTCGCTTCGTTCGGCCGGATCAACCCGCTCGGGTTCGTCGAGACTCCTTACCGCAAGGTCGTCGACGGTCGCGTGACCGACAAGGTTGACTACCTGACGGCGGACGACGAGGACCACTTCGTCATCGCCCAGGCGAACGCGAAGATCTCGGACGACGGCACCTTCACCGAGGAGCGCGTCTTGGTGCGCTCGCGCGGCGGCGAGGTCGAGTTCGTCACGGGCAAGGCCGTCGACTACATGGACGTCAGCCCGCGGCAGATGGTGTCGGTCGCGACCGCCCTCATCCCGTTCCTCGAGCACGACGACGCCAACCGCGCCCTCATGGGCGCGAACATGCAGCGCCAGGCCGTCCCGCTCGTCCGTGCGGAGGCCCCGATCGTGGGCACCGGCATGGAGCGCCGCGCGGCGGTCGACGCCGGGGACGTGGTCATCGCCGCCAAGCCCGGCGTCGTCTCCGAGGTCTCGAGCGACCTGGTGATCGTCGCAAACGACGACGGCACCTCGACGTCCTACCGGATCGCGAAGTTCGAGCGGTCTAACCAGGGCACCTCATACAACCAGCGAGTGCTCGTCGACGAGGGCGACCAGGTCGTGGTGGGCTCCGTGCTCGCCGACGGACCGGCGACGGACCAGGGCGACCTTGCCCTTGGCCGGAACCTCCTCGTGGCCTTCATGTGCTGGGAGGGCCACAACTACGAGGACGCGATCATCCTCAGCCAGAAGCTCGTCCAGGAAGACATCCTCTCCTCGATCCACATCGAGGAGCACGAGGTGGACGCCCGCGACACCAAGCTCGGTCCCGAGGAGATCACGCGCGACATCCCCAACGCCTCGGAGGAGGCCCTTGCTGACCTCGACGAGCGCGGCATTGTCCGCATCGGCGCCGAGGTCCGCGCGGGCGACATCCTCGTCGGCAAGGTGACGCCCAAGGGTGAGACCGAGTTGACCCCGGAGGAGCGCCTCCTGAGGGCGATCTTCGGCGAGAAGGCCCGCGAGGTTCGCGACACGTCGCTCAAGGTTCCCCACGGCGAGATGGGCACCGTCATCGAGGTCCGCGTCTTCTCCGACGAGGACGGCGACGACCTTCCCGCCGGCGTCAACCAGCTCGTCCGGGTCTACATCGCCCAGCGCCGCAAGATCCAGGAAGGCGACAAGCTCGCGGGACGCCACGGCAACAAGGGCGTCATCTCGACGATCCTGCCGATCGAGGACATGCCGTTCCTCGAAGACGGCACGGCCGTCGACGTCATCCTCAACCCGCTCGGTGTGCCCGGCCGCATGAACGTCGGCCAGGTCCTCGAGGCTCACCTCGGGTGGATTGCCCACCAGGGCTGGGACGCGACCGACGCCAAGGGGGAGTGGAAGAAGAAGCTTCCCGCCGGCGCCGTCAAGTCGCCGCCCGGCGCCCCCGTCGCGACCCCGGTCTTCGACGGCCTGGAGGAGGTTGTCCTCGACGGGCTTCGCTCGGTCACCCTGCCCAACCGCGACGGCGACCACCTGGTCCACCCGGACGGCAAGGCGAGGCTCTTCGACGGACGCACGGGCGAGCCGTTCCCCGAGCCGGTCTCGGTCGGCTACAAGTACATCCTGAAGCTCCACCACTTGGTCGACGACAAGATCCACGCACGTTCGACCGGCCCTTACTCGATGATCACGCAGCAGCCCCTGGGCGGTAAGGCCCAGTTCGGCGGCCAGCGGTTCGGCGAGATGGAGGTGTGGGCCCTCGAGGCCTATGGCGCCGCATACGCGCTTCAGGAACTCCTGACCATCAAGTCGGACGACGTGCTCGGCCGAGTCAAGGTGTACGAGGCCATCGTCAAGGGGCAGAACATCCCCGAACCCGGCCTGCCGGAGTCGTTCCGCGTCCTCATGAAGGAGATGCAGTCACTGTGTCTCAACGTCGAGGTCCTCAACTCGGAGGGCCAGGTCGTGGAGATGCGCGAGACCGAAGAGGACGCCTACCAGGCGGCAGAGTCCCTCGGCATTTCCCTGTCCAGCCGGCCCGATGCCTCGAGCATCGACGAGATCTAGGGGAGTAGAACCTTGCTCGACGTGAACGAATTCGGCCAGCTGCGTATCGGCCTTGCGACCGCGGACGACATCCGTCAGTGGTCGCACGGCGAAGTGAAGAAGCCCGAGACGATCAACTATCGGACGCTCAAGCCGGAGAAGGACGGGCTCTTCTGCGAGAAGATCTTCGGCCCGACCCGTGACTGGGAGTGCGGCTGCGGCAAGTACAAGCGGGTCCGCTACCGCGGCATCATCTGCGAGCGCTGCGGCGTCGAGGTGACCCGCTCCAAGGTTCGGCGCGAGCGCATGGGCCACATCGAGCTCGCCGCCCCCGTGACGCACATCTGGTACTTCAAGGGTGTCCCGTCGCGCCTCGGCTACCTCCTCGACCTTGCACCCAAGGACCTCGAGAAGGTCATCTACTTCGCGGCGTACATGGTCACCGAGGTGGACGTCGAGGGGCGCCACGAGGACCTTCCCTCCCTCCGCAACGAGCTTGAGTCGGAGAAGAAGCACATCGCGAACCAGCGCGACCTCGAGATCGAGGAGCGGGCCAAGAAGCTCGAGGCCGACCTCGCCGAGCTTGAGGCCGACGGCGCCAAGGCCGACGCTCGCCGCAAGGTGAAGGACGGCGCCGAGCGCGAGATGGGCTCCATCCGCAAGCGCGCCGACCAGGAGATGGACCGGCTGAGCCAGGTGTTCGATCGGTTCATTGGCCTCAAGGTCCAGGACCTCGAGGGCGACGAACTTCTCTACCGCGAGATGTCCCGTCGGTACGGCCCGTACTTCAAGGGTTCGATGGGCGCGGAGGCCATCCAGAAGCGCCTCCAGTCCTTCGACCTTGTGGCCGAGGCCGAGAAACTCCGCGAGATCATCGCAACGGGCAAGGGCCAGCGCAAGACCCGCGCGCTCAAGCGCCTGAAGGTCGTCAACGCGTTCCTCACGACGACCAACTCGGCGACCGCCATGGTCCTCGACTGCGTCCCGGTCATCCCGCCGGATCTGCGCCCCATGGTCCAGTTGGACGGTGGCCGCTTCGCGACGTCGGATCTTAACGACCTCTACCGTCGCGTGATCAACCGCAACAACCGCCTCAAGCGCCTGCTCGACCTCGGCGCTCCCGAGATCATCGTGAACAACGAGAAGCGCATGCTGCAGGAGGCCGTCGACGCGCTATTCGACAACGGCCGCCGCGGGCGCCCCGTCACGGGCCCGGGCAACCGGCCCCTCAAGTCCATCTCGGACATGCTCAAGGGCAAGCAGGGGCGCTTCCGCCAGAACCTTCTGGGAAAGCGCGTCGACTACTCGGGCCGCTCCGTCATCGTCGTCGGCCCGACGCTCAAGCTGCACCAGTGCGGCCTGCCCAAGCAGATGGCGCTCGAACTGTTCAAGCCGTTCGTCATGAAGCGCCTCGTGGAACTGAAGTTTGCGCAGAACATCAAGTCCGCCAAGCGCATGGTCGAGCGGAGCCGCCCCGAGGTCTGGGACGTGCTCGAAGAGGTGATCCGCGAGCACCCGGTTCTGCTCAACCGCGCGCCGACGCTTCACCGCCTCGGTATCCAGGCGTTTGAGCCCCAGCTCGTCGAGGGCAAGGCGATCCACCTGCACCCGCTCGTGTGCGCGGCGTTCAACGCCGACTTCGACGGTGACCAGATGGCCGTCCACCTGCCGCTGAGCGCTGAGGCGCAGGCCGAGGCCCGCATCCTCATGCTCTCCTCGAACAACATCCTGAAGCCTTCCGACGGCCGACCGGTGACCATGCCGTCTCAGGACATGATCATCGGCCTGTACCACCTGACGCTCGGCAAGCCGGGCGTCAAGGGCGAAGGGCGCGCTTTTGCGTCCGAGTCCGAGGCGGTCATGGCGTTCGACATGGGCGATATCGACCTCAACGCGGCCATCACGCTCCGCATCGACGGCGACACCATCCCGCCCACCGGATGGAGCCCGCCGGCGGACTGGGTGCAGGGCAAGGACTTCATCATGACGACGACCCTCGGTCGCTCGCTCTTCAACGACCTCCTGCCCGTGAGTTTCCCGTTCGTCAACCGCGACGTTGACAAGAAGGTGCTGGCGGACATCGTCAACACGCTCGCCGAGCGGTACGAGAAGGTGGAGGTCTCGGCCTCCCTCGACGCGCTCAAGGAAGCCGGCTTCCACTGGGCCACGCGCTCGGGCGTGACGATCGCCATCGGCGACGTCGCTACCCCGAAGAACAAGCAGGACATCCTTGACCGCTACGAGAAGCAGGCGGCGAAGGTCCAGGACCAGTTCGACAACGGCCTCATCACCGATGACGAGCGGCGCCAAGAGCTCATCGAGATCTGGACCCAGGCGACCAACGAGGTCGACCGGGCCATGCGCGAGAACTTCCCTGAGCACAACACCGTCCACACGATGGTCGGCTCGGGTGCGCGAGGCAACTGGATGCAGGTTCGTCAGATCGCCGGTATGCGAGGCCTGGTGGCGAACCCGAAGGGCGAGATCATCCCTCGTCCCATCAAGTCCAACTACCGCGAGGGGCTGAGCGTCCTCGAGTACTTCATCGCGACCCACGGCGCCCGCAAGGGTCTCGCGGACACGGCGCTGCGTACCGCTGACTCCGGATACCTCACCCGCCGGCTCGTGGACGTGTCCCAGGACGTCATCGTCCGCGAGGCGGACTGCGGCACCGATCGCGGCCTCACCATGCCGATTGTCACCTCCGATGCCGCAGGCAACATCGTCAAGCACGAGCGGGTGGAGACCTCCGTCTTCGCGCGCACGCTCGCGGTCGACGTCGCGGATGCCCAGGGCAATGTCCTGGGCAAGGCTGGCGAGGACCTCGGCGACATCCTTATCGACGCGTTCATCGCCGCGGGGATCACCGAGGTCAAGGTTCGCTCGGTCCTCACCTGCGAATCCAAGGTCGGGACGTGCGCCCTCTGCTACGGCCGTTCGCTCGCGACCCGCGAGCTCGTCGACATTGGCGAGGCGGTCGGCATCATCGCCGCCCAGTCCATCGGCGAGCCGGGAACCCAGTTGACGATGCGTACGTTCCACACCGGCGGTGTGGCATCGGCCGACGACATCACGCAGGGCCTTCCCCGTATCCAGGAGCTCTTCGAGGCCCGCACCCCCAAGGGAGAGGCGCCGATCGCGGAGGTCGACGGCCGTCTCGCCGTGGACGACACCGAGGCGACGCGTCGCCTGATCGTCACGCCGCACAACGGCGATGAGCCGATCGAGTACCCCGTCACCAAGCGCTCGCGCCTGCTGGTTCAGGACGGCGAAGAGGTGACGGTCGGGCAGCAACTCATCGCGGGCGCGGTCGACCCGAAGAACGTCCTCAGAGTCCTCGGACCCCGGGCCACCCAGAAGCACCTTGTGGATGAGGTGCAGGAGGTCTACCGCTCCCAGGGCGTGGAGATCCACGACAAGCACATCGAGGTGATCGTGCGCCAGATGCTCCGGCGCGTGACGGTGCTCGATTCGGGCGACACCTCGCTCCTTCCTGGCGAACTCGTCGAGCGGGGTCGTTTCGAGACCTCGAACCACGACACCGTCACGGCGGGCGGCAAGCCCGCTTCGGCGCGACCGGAACTCATGGGAATCACGAAGGCGTCGCTCGCGACCGAGTCCTGGCTCAGCGCCGCCTCATTCCAGGAGACCACGAGGGTCCTGACGGAGGCCGCCATGGGCGGCCGCTCCGACTCGCTCCTCGGCCTCAAGGAGAACGTCATCATCGGCAAGCTCATCCCAGCGGGGACCGGGCTCCCGCTCTACGGAAACGTCAAGATCGAGCCGACGGAAGAGGCGAAGGCCAGCCTGTTCCCGACGTTCGGGTACGACGAGTGGGACGGCCAGTACTACGGCGAGGGAACGGGCCAAGCCGTTCGCCTCGAGGAGTTCGAGATCCCGCGCGGCGACTAGGCCTCCTGTTCGCGATCGCAAGCCGAAGGGATGGTCTGGGGCGAGAGCCCCGGGCCATCCCTTTCGCTCGTTCGGGTCCGCGTATTCCGTGCGCCTGGGCGGTAGCCTGGCGCCAGTGGAGTGTTCCGGGACGACGGAGAGGCGATGCCCCGCATGATCCTCGAGGGCGGCGTCGCGCTGGCGACGCAGGTGATCGCGAGTTACGGAAACGGCCCCTCGCCCGGAAGCTCGGTGTTCGCCTTTGTCTTGCTCGTCCTCTTCTTCTGGGGTGTCGTCGCCGGGGTGCGCGCGCTCGGCAACTCGGCGTGGAAGGGGCGCCGCGCCCAACTCGCGGCATATGCGGCCCAGCGCGGATGGGTCTACCAACCGGGCGTTTCTCGGGGCTGGGCCACGGCCTTCACGGCAACGCCCTTCAACGCGGGGGTCGATCGCAAAGGCCGCGACGTGCTGTCGGGAATGATGGGGACGCTCCCGTTCGTCTCGTTCGAGTACCTCTACGTCGACAAGAACATCGGAAGGGATCCGGGAGGGAATGGCGAGGTCGCGAGAACCTTCTTCTTCTCGGTCGTCGCGATCCAGCTCGGCTGGGTCGTCCCGCGCACCGAGTTCCTGCCCGAGGGGGTTGGCTCGAAGGTCGCAGAGTTCTTCGGCGGAAAGGACCTCAGCGTCGAGTCCAACGCCTTCAATCAGATGTGGCGCGTGCGGGCCGTTGACGAGCGGGCCGCGCACAGCCTCCTCACCCCTCGGACGATTGCGCGCATGATCGAGCCGGACTTCGCCGGAGGGGCGCTCTTCCTTGAAAACGGGTTCATCGTTCACTACGTCCAGGAGCCGCGTTCCGAGTTCTCGGTGGATGAGATGCTCGCGCACTGCCAGGCGTTCCTTGACCTCGTGCCGGCCTTCGTCCTTCAGGACTACGGGAGACGGGTCTGAGGGCGGCTCAGAACCGTGACGGCGCGTACGCGAGTTGCGCGGTCAAGAGGCCGCGGTCGCGGGACACGATCTGCGCCCGGCCCGGGATGGCGGGAAGGGGCTTGACCTTGCCGATGAGCGCCCCCTCGTCCGGGTTGCCGCTCAGCAGGATCCCGGTGGCTCCCAGGTCCGTGAAGCGCTGCAGGATGGGGTCGTAGGCCGCGCGCCCGGCGCCGCCCGCGCGCCGGGTGAGGATGAGGTGGAGGCCGAGGTCCGCCGCCTGCGGCATGAGCACCGCGAGGGGGGCGAGGGGGTTGCCCTGCGACGTCGCGATCAGGTCGTAGTCGTCCACCAGGATGAACCCTTCGGCTCCCGTCCACCACGACCGCGACCGCAGTTGTTCGGGCGTGACGTCCTTGCCCGGGATCCGAGTCTGGAAGAAGGCGGTGAGTTCCTGGATGCCGCCGGTCGCCTCGTCGTGGTTGCCGAGGCTCGCGCCGACGTATTCCTCGGGCAGGTCTCCGAGCAGGGCCCGACGGTAGTCGACGACGAAGATCTTGGCCTGTGCTGGGGTGTAGAGCCGCGTGATCTCCTCGGCGCACGCCCGCAGGAACGAGGTCTTGCCGGAATCGGCGTCGCCGAACAGGTACAGGTGGGGTTCCTCGGTCAGGTCGA
>JADGOS010000013.1 GCA_017882825.1 Demequinaceae bacterium
CCACGGCCGCACGGCCGAGGCCATCCGCACCGTCATCGACGCGATCGCGCGCGAGGACGTCCACGTGAACTTCGTGGACGTCGCCCCGCGCTCGTAGCGTCGTCCCTCCCGCGCGGAAGGGGCTCCAGATGGATCTTGTGATCGCCCGCATCGGGCGCGCACGTGGGCTCGGCGGCGACGTTTCCGTTGAGCTCCGTACCGACATTCCCGAGGAGCGCTTCGTCGTCGGCGCGGTCCTCCAGACCGATCCGCCCGGCGCGGGGCCCCTCACGCTTACCGCCGCCCAGCACGACTCCGGCCCCTGGTTCCTCCGATTCGCCGAGGCGACGAGCCGCGAGGCCGCCGAGGGACTCAGGGGAGTGCTCCTCGTCGTCGAGCAGGACGAGTCGGACGAGGAAGACGCCTGGTATCCGCACGAATTGATCGGGCTCCGGGCCGAGCGCCCGACCGGCGAGGTCGTCGGCACTGTCTCCGGCGTCGAGCATCCGCCTGCGCACGACCTCCTCGTCATCCGGGAACCCGGCGGCACCACCGCCCTGATCCCGTTCGTCGCCGCGATGGTTCCCGTGGTGGACGTCGCGGGTGGCCGCGTCGTCGTGGACCCGCCCTTCGGCCTGCTCGCGGGGGAGGACCCCGATGCTACGGATTGACCTCGTCACGATCTTCCCGGAGTATTTCGACGTTCTGGGACTCTCCCTCCTTGGCAGGGCCCGCGCGGCCGAGCTCGTCGAGACCCACGTCCACGACCTCCGCTCCTGGACCACCGATGTGCACCACACGGTTGACGACTCGCCGTTTGGCGGGGGCGCGGGCATGGTGATGAAGGCCGACGTGTGGGGCCTCGCACTCGACGACGTGCTCGCCGAGGGCGGGCGCCTCATCATTCCGTCGCCCGCGGGCGTGCCCTTCACCCAGGACATGGCCGAGGAGCTCGCGCGCGAGGAGCAGTTGGTGTTCGCGTGCGGGCGCTACGAGGGCATCGACGCCCGCGTCGCGGAGCACTTCGCTGGGAGGCATCGCGTGAGCGAGATCTCGCTCGGCGACTACGTGCTCAACGGCGGCGAGGTGGCGGCGCTCGCGATCATCGAGGCCGTCGCGCGGCTGCTGCCCGGCTTCGTCGGCAACGCCGCGAGCCTCGTCGAGGAGAGCCATGCCGACGGCCTGTTGGAGTACCCCAGCTACACCCGCCCGGCGTCGTGGCGCGGCCACGAGGTGCCCGAAGTCCTGCTGAGCGGCAACCACGCGGCCATCGCGGCGTGGCGCCGCGAGGAGGCCGAGCGGCTCACCCGGCTGAGGCGCCCCGACCTGCTGGACGACTAGGGAGCGGGCTCCGCGCACCGGTGTGGCACAATAGTGCGTCGGTGTCCGCGTCGTGCATCTCCGCCACAGGGGAGTGCACATCGGCGTGGGGCACACTCCGGAATCTTCGCCGCAAGGCAGATATCGCGCGCGACCTGTGGCGGGGGCGAGGAGATCGATCATGGACAAGCTCGAGGCCGTCACCGCGGCCCAACTCAAGACCACCATCCCCGACTTCCGTCCGGGCGACACCGTCAAGGTTCACGTGAAGGTCGTCGAGGGAGCCCGCACGCGCGTCCAGGTGTTCGAGGGTATCTGCATCGCCCGCAAGGGCAACGGAATCGGCGAGACCTTCATGGTCCGCAAGATCTCCTTCGGCGTCGGCGTCGAGCGCACCTTCCCGCTTCACTCCCCGACGATCGACAAGATCGAACTTGAGCGCAAGGGTGACGTCCGCCGCGCCAAGTTGTACTACCTCCGCAACCTGCGGGGCAAGGCCGCCCGCATCCGCGAGAAGCGCGACAAGTAGCCGCCGCAGGGCGCGCTCGCCACACCGTGAAGGCCGAGGCTGTCGAGGACGCGGCGCCCGTATCTCTCGGGCGTCGAGCGTGGACGTGGATCAAAGAGATCCTCATCGTCGTCATCAGCGCGCTCGTGCTGTCGTTCCTGCTGAAGACCTTCTTCTTCCAGTCCTTCTGGATCCCGTCGTCATCGATGGAGTCGACGCTTGCCGTCGGCGACCGCATCCTGGTCACCAAGTGGCGGCCCGGGCCCCTGGAGTTGCGGCATGGGGACATCGTCGTGTTCCGCGACCCCAACAACTGGCTCTCGGTCGAAGAGGTCAAGGCGGGCTCCGGCCCGCAGGGAATCCTCGGAGATGTATTGAAATTCACGGGACTCCTGCCCGAGGATGCGGGCGAGCACCTCGTCAAGCGCGTCGTCGGCCTTCCCGGCGACGTCGTCGAATGCCGCGCGCCCGATGGTCCCGTCTACGTCAACGACGTGGCGATAATCGAGACCTACCTCAGCCCCGGCGTCGCCCCCTGCACCGGGTTCGCGACGCCGTGGAAGACCGCGGTTCCCGCGGACTACGTTTGGGTGATGGGCGACAACAGGGGCAACAGCGCGGATTCGCGCGCGCACCCAGGCGACCCCGGCGGCGGATCGATCCCCATCGACCATGTGGTGGGCACCGCGTTCGCGACGGTCTGGCCGCTGGATCACTGGCGAGGACTCGGCAATCCCTTCCCCGCGACGGCTACGCCCACGCCCGAAGCCACCGGCTAGTCATGGCCGTGAGCCTCGCGCACGAGCGAACCCTGTGGGACGCCGGCGCGACCATCGTCGCGGGCATCGATGAGGTGGGTCGCGGCGCCCTTGCCGGTCCTGTCTCCGTCGGCGTCGTCGCCGTCGGCCGACGCGAGACGTGGCCCGACGGCCTCGCGGACTCCAAGCAACTGACCCCGGCCCAGCGCGAGGCAATGGCGGTCGCGCTCGCGACCTTCGGCGTCGCGAGGGCCGTGGGGGACGCGTCGAACGCCGAGATCGACGCCCTGGGGATCGTCGCGGCGCTTCGCCTCGCCGCGCTTCGCGCGCTGGCGGCGATCGCCGCGCGTGGGTTGACCATCGACGCGATCCTGCTCGATGGGAGGCATGACTACCTCAGTGCCAAGGCGCCCGACCTCTTCGCAGCGTCGTCGCCCGGGGAGGCCGACCTGGCAGTTCCGCCCGTGACGATGGTCGTCGGGGGAGACGGTCTGTGCGCGTCGATAGCCGCGGGAAGCGTCCTCGCGAAGGTGGCGCGCGACGCCCAGATGCGCGTAGCCCACGACTCGCACCCGGAGTACGGATGGGTCGGCAACAAGGGATACGGCGCGCCCGAGCACCTCGACGCGATCCGGCTGCTCGGGCCGACGCCCCTCCACCGCGTCTCGTGGAAGCTTCCCGCGCGGTCGTAGGCGGTGCGGTCGTGGGCCGCGCGCCGGTTCGCGAGCGCGCGCCGCGCGCGGCATGATGGAGCGATGAGCCACGACGACCTGGAGAACTACGAGACCGAGGCCGAGTTGGCCCTGTATCGCGAGTACCGCGACGTGGTCGGGCTCTTCACGTACGTGGTCGAGACCGAGCGGCGCTTCTACCTGGCGAACAAGGTGGACCTGGAGGTCAAGCACGTCGGCCACGACGTCTACTTCGACCTCACCTTGACCGACGCGTGGGTGTGGGACGTGTACCGCTCCGCGCGGCTCGTGAAGAACGTCCGCGTGGTGACGTTCCGCGACGTCAACGTCGAGGAACTCGCCCACGACAACGACATCCCGGACCTCCGGGCGCTGAGAGGCCCGCGCAGGCATTAGGCGCGTTGTTCGCACCAGGACCAGGGGCGTCCCGATGTCCCCAGGCGGGCCTTTGGCCCGCCGACCCCCCACCGGGTCTCGCCTAGTGCGACGGGGCCCGACCATGCGCCACCGTGATCGCGGGAGGTGTCGCCATGGCCGCGAAGGATGCGCTCGGCGCGCGCGGCGAGGAGATCGCAACCCGGGAACTCCTCGCCCTCGGGTGGTCGGTGCTCGCGCGCAATTGGCGCCCGGCCCCCGGGAGGGGGCTGCCGCGGGGAGAGATCGACATCGTCGCGCGAGACGGCGCCGAACTCGTCATCGTCGAGGTCAAGACGCGGAGCACCGCGGCGTTCGGCGGTGCGGTCGCGGCGGTCACGCGGGCCAAGCTCGCTCGCCTCCGTCGGCTCGCGGCGGCCTGGCTCGCGAGTCAGGATCGGCGCATCGACTTCGCAGGCATAGACGGGGTGCGCATCGACGTGGTCTGCATCGACATCGGGCGCGACGGGCGACCGCGCGTCGAGATTCTGCGGGGCGTCGAATGATGGGTCGCACCCGCTCGATCGCCCTCGCCGGGCTCGACGGGTACGTCATCGACGTCGAGGCGCACATGGCGGCGTCGCTTCCGGCGTTCACGATTGTCGGCCTCCCCGACGCCTCCCTGAACGAGGCGAGGGACCGGGTTCGGGCCGCCGTCGCGTCGAGCAACCTGCCCTGGCCCAACCGGCGCATCACCGTCAACCTCTCGCCGGCGTCGCTCCCCAAGACCGGGTCGGCGACGGATCTCTCCATCGCGGTCGCGGTGCTCGCGGCTGCCGGACTCATCGATCGGGCCGCAGCGGGGGGAGTGGTTCATCTCGGTGAACTGGGCCTCGATGGCCGCGTCCGTCCCGTGCGCGGGGTCCTCCCCGCGGTCGCCGAGGCCGTTCGGGCGGGGGCCGTGGACGTCGTGGTTCCGACGGGCAACCTCGACGAGGCCCGGCTCGTGCCCGGAGCCGTCCCGATTGGGGTGGCGACTCTCGCGGAACTCGCGGCTCGGTACGGCAACGAGATGGCCCGCCCGGCGTCGACCGACGTGGTGCTGCCGGCCACTCGCCCCCGCGCGGAGGCGCAGGGACTCGACCTTGCCGACGTCCGGGGTCAGGACGAGCCGCGGTGGGCGCTTGAGGTCGCCGCCGCGGGCGGCCACCACATGGTCATGGTCGGACCGCCGGGCGCGGGAAAGACCATGCTCGCGGCCCGGCTTCCCGGGATACTCCCTGATCTCGCGCCGGAGGATGCGGTGCTCGCCACCTCGGTTCACTCGATAGCCGGAACGCTCGATCCCGCGGCCGGGTTGCTCACCCGTCCCCCCTTCGAGGCCCCGCACCACTCCGCGTCCGTCGCTTCGATCGTGGGAGGGGGAAGCCATCTCGCGAGGCCGGGAGCCATCTCGCGGGCACATGCGGGGGTTCTCTTCCTCGACGAGGCCCCGGAGTTTCCCTCAAGCGTCCTGCAGTCGCTTCGTCAGCCGCTCGAGTCCGGCGAGGTGGTGCTGCACCGAGCCGCGGGGGCCGCGCGCTACCCCGCGCGCTTCCAACTCGTGATGGCGGCGAACCCGTGCCCTTGCGGGCGATTCACGGGGACGGGGGAGGGATGCTCGTGCACGCCGATGGCCCGACGCAGGTACTTCGGGCGTCTCTCCGGGCCGCTGCTCGATCGCGTCGACCTTCACGTGGACGTGCGGGCGGTGCGCCGAGGGACGGACGACCAGGGGGAGTCGAGCGGCGTGGTCGCGGCGCGCGTCGCCGCGGCCCGCGGGGCGGCGGGAGCGCGCTTTGTGGGGCTCGGGTGGCGGTCGAACGCTGCGGCGTCGCCGGGGTGGCTCCGGGAGCACACGCCGCGTCCCGTCGTTTCCGTGGGCCTCCGATCGCTGGATCGCGGGGCGCTCACGGCCCGGGGGCTCGATCGATCGTTCCGCGTTGCGTGGACCCTCGCGGATCTCGCGGGGCTATCTTCGCCCGGCGTCGAGGAGTTTCATCAGGCGATGGTGCTTCGCACCCGGGGGTCCTTCATGGGGGTAGCCGCGTGACGGACCGCGACCCGAAAGACCTTGACGACCGCGGTCTTGCGCTCGTCACCTGGAGCGCGATCGCTGAGCCGGGCGATCCGTTGGCCCACGCGATCGTCGGGTTGCTTGGGGCGGCGGAGGCGCTCGAGTGGGTGCGGAGCGCCGCGGCCGACCCCGTCGCGGCGACGATCGCCCTCGCCCCGCGCGCCGAACCGACGCTGATCGACCGCGCCGTCGACGCCGTCGCCCGATGGGTTCCTCGCCTTCGCGAAGGTGAAGCGGAGCGGCATCTTGACCGCGCGGCGAAGGTCGGCGCGCGCGCCGTCCCGAGGGGGGCGCCCGAGTGGCCCGACGCCCTCGACGATCTCGGCGTCGGCGCTCCGTACTGCCTTTGGGTGCGCGGACCCGGCTCGGTGCGCGAGGCCTTCGCCCGCGCGATCGCGATCGTCGGGTCGCGGTCAAGTACCGCCTACGGGGAGTACATTGCGGCCGCGCTCTCCTCGGGAATCGTGGACGAGGGATGGACGGTTGTCTCTGGGGGTGCCTATGGGATCGACGCGAGGGTCCACCGCGCGGCGCTTGCCGCGGGAGGGGTCACCGTGGCGGTCATGGCGGGCGGCGTGGACCGGCTCTACCCGCAAGGCAACGCGGACCTGCTCGCCCGCGTCTTGGAAACCGGCGCGATCATCGCGGAGCAGCCCCCCGGCTTTCCTCCGCACCGCTCGCGTTTCCTCACCAGAAACCGGATCATCGCCGCCTCCGCCGCCACCGTAGTCGTGGAGGCCGCGCACCGGTCGGGCGCTCTCTCCACCGCGCACCACGCGGCGGACCTGGGAAGGCCCGTCGGAGCCGTCCCCGGACCCGTGACGAGCGCCTCCTCGTCGGGATGCCACGCCCTGATCCGCAATGGGGCAATGTGCGTCACCTCGGCCGCCGAGGTCCTCGAGATGGTGCTACCGCTCGATGCCTCCCGGGCCGAGTCGGAGGGTCCGCGGCCGGGCCCTCGCGCGAGGGACTTCGCCACCGCGGGAGAGCGCCAGGTCTTCGACGCCGTGGCCGCGCGGGGCTCGACGATCGGCGAAGTGGGCCGGGCGGCGGGCATGACCGCAGCAGAGGTACGGTCCGCCCTCGGCGCACTTGAACTCGCGGGTGCGATTCGCCGCGAGGGCGATCGGTGGAGGCGAGCCCCCACCGACCGCTAATCTCCGCGGCGCGATTATCGGCGCAATAGCGGGAGATACCAGGACAAAAACCCCATCACAGGTGTCATCTGAGTGACTGATGTGACAAAAGGGGTTGATTTGACACCTGGGACGGTGCCAGAGTGGCGGCATGGCGACCACCGTCACGGGTCGCGGCACCATGTTCGCCGCGTTCGAGGAGTCCTTGCGCTTCGAGCGCGGGTACTCGGGGAACACCGTGCGCGCCTACCTGTCCGATCTTGCGCACCTCGTCGCATTCCTGGCGCGCGGCGACGCGGATGCAACCCCCGACCCCGATGTGCTCCTCGCGGGAGTCACGCTCGAGACGCTCAGGTCCTGGCTCGCGTCGATGTCCGCCGCGGGGCTCAGCAGGACCACGCTCGCCCGGCGCGGGGCCGCGGCTCGAACGTTCTTCTCCTGGGCCGCGGACGCCGAGCGGCTCCCGACCAACCCGGCCCTTCGCCTCGCATCCGCGCGCCCCGCGCAGAGCCTGCCACTGGTCCTGTCGCCCGCCGACATGGTCGTCATGCTCGGCGTCGCGGAGGCCGCATGCGACGACGGTGACCCCATCGCCCTGCGGGATTGGGCCGCCGCCGAGATGCTCTACGCGACGGGGATGCGCGTCGGCGAACTCGCGGGCATCGACGTGGACGACGTGGATCTGGCGGGCCGGCTCGTCCGCGTCATGGGGAAGGGCGCCAAGGAACGGGTCATTCCCTTCGGGGTCCCGGCGGGCCGCGCGGCGCGCGAGTGGCTGGAGCGGGGGCGTCCCGCGCTGCCCGTCTCGGCCGCAGCGGACGCGGCATTCTTGGTCGGCCGCAAGGGCGGACGCGTCGACCAGCGTCAGATCCGCGAGGCGGTGCACCGACTCTCGGCGCTCTCGGGTGTCACGGACGTCGCGCCCCACGCCCTGCGGCACACGGCCGCGACCCACCTGGTGACGGGAGGGTCGGACCTCCGGTCCGTACAGGAGGTTCTCGGCCACGCGAGCCTCAGCACCACCCAGCGGTACACGCATGTCACGGCGGAACGCCTCCGGGCGTCCTACAAACAAGCGCATCCGCGCGCCTGAGGGAGCATCATGTCCAACCTGAACACCCTGCTCGAAGATCACGGACTCACAGGCGAGTCCATGACCTCCGCGAGCACGATTCCCGCGGCAACGGCGCCGTGGTGGGACGCGGTGGCGGGCACGGACGGTGCGGGGGCCGCCGAAGCGCGCCGGAACCTCATCTCGTACTACGCCCCCCTCGTTACCCAGGTCGCGCTCCGCATGATCGTGAGGCTGCCCGACACCGTCGAACTCGGGGACCTGGTCTCGTACGGGATGTTCGGGCTGATCGACGCCATCGAAAAGTTCGACCTAGAGCGTGGCTACAAGTTCGAAACCTACGCGGCGACGCGCGTGAGGGGCGCCATCATCGACGAGCTTCGGGCCGCGGACTGGGTCCCGAGATCGGTGCGGAGCAAGGCTCGTCAGGTAGAAGCCGCGACGCGCGCCCTTGAGCAGCAGGAGCAGTGCCACATCACGAACGCCGCCGTCGCCGACAAGCTCGGGTGGGAGGTCGGCGACGTCCGGGCGGTGCGCGCACAGGTGGCGCTGTCCTACGTCGCGCCGCTCGGCGGCCTTCCGCGGGACGGGAGCGATCTCGAGCGCGAGGTCTCCGCGCGGTCGTTGCGCGTCCCCAGTGCGAGCTCGGCGATGGACGGGCGCGAGACGCTGCAACTGCTTGGCCAGGCACTCCGGGGGGTCAGAGAACGCGAGCAGGAAGTCCTGCGGCTGTACTACTTCGAGGACTTGACCCTCGGCCAGATCGGCAAGATCCTCGGGGTCACCGAGTCGCGCGTGTCCCAGATCCATTCGTGCGCGGTCGCCAAACTGCGCGAGACGCTTGTGCGTACGGGAGCTTTCGACTAGGGCAGGAGGACGATGCTCCCGTAGCCGGCGAGGACGTCGAGCGGGTTGACGTACTCGCCCTGGAACCGCACCCCCCAGTGCACACACGTCCGGGGGAAGCAGTGCCCGGGCTCTCCGGAGACGACTCCGAGCGAGTCTCCCGCGTCCACGTGGTCCCCGACGGCGACCGTCGCGGCGATCGGCTCGATGCTCGACACGAGCCCGCCGCCATGATCGACGGTCACCACTCCGCGATCGACGACCGTGCCCGCGAACGTGACCTCGCCTTCGCCCGGCGACGCTATCGCGTCTCCCTCGGTAGCGCGAAGGTCGATCCCGCGATGCCCCGCGGCCCACGGCGTGGCGGGCCGATCGAACAGGCGCACCGCCGAAAACGACGCGATGGGCGGTCGAAGCGTAGGCGAGGGGAGGCCGCCGAGAGCCGCGTAGGCCCCGGTGTTGGACGAGACGAGCGCGACGGCGCCAGCCGCCACCGTGGCGGCGACCGCCAGGAGCGCCCGAAGGCCTGCGCGAGGGTCACGGCGTGGGGAAGTTGAGCGGAGATTCGGGCAGGAGGAGGCCATGGACGGAGCATCGCCCAGGGACATCACCCCGAACTCGGTGGTACGTCCGACGGAGAACGATTGCCGTGATGGCGCGGCCCGGGGACATCGGAACGCTCGAGACCGGCCTGCGGAGCGACCGTGACCATACCGTGTCCACACAGTCGTGGGGTTGGCGCCCTCTGACGTTGCACGTGAACGTGTCGCGGTCGGCGCACGCGTCCGTGTTACTTGCTCTTGACGCGGCCAAGCCTTCTAGAGTGAGGCGCGCTCGACAATCCGCGTGGGCAGTTCCATCACGCGGGGCACGTCCTTGCCAGCCATCAGGTCAAGCAACACTTCCGCCATCTTTTCCCCGACTTCCGTGGTCGGCTGCGCCACGGTGGTCAGTGGGGGTTTCGCGGACGATGCGAAGTAGTCGTCGTCAACGGTGATGATCCCGACGTCGTGGGGAACTTTGACGCCGTGTTCGCGTAACACCGACAGCGCGCCGGAAGCCATCTGGGCGTTCGCGATGAATAGGCCGTCGAATTCCGCGCCCTCTCGGGCGAGAAGACGTTGCATCGCAGCCTCCCCGCTCGTCGGCGAGAAGTCGCCGATCTCGGCCACGGCATCGTCGATGCCATGCGCGCGGAGGGCCTGACGCCAGCCCTCAAGCCGGTCGATGCCCACGGCCATATTCTGAGGGCCGGCGATGGTACCGATGCGCTTGCGGCCCGACGCCACGAGACGTTCCGTTGCGCTACGCGCTGCTGCCACGTTGTCGACGTCTACGTAGTGCGGCATCGTGCCGCCGAAACTCATGGGACGCCCGCCGAACACGAGCGGGATCTCCTGCGACAAACTGCTGTACGAGTGGTCGTCTATGTGGTGCGAGAGCACGAGGGCGCCATCGACGTTGCCCGACTGCAGGAAATACCGGGTCTTCTTTGCGTCGGCATCGGCCGCGATGAGTAGCGTCAATGAGTATTCGGTGGTCGAAAGGAACTGAGCCACGCCCTGGATGACGGCCGCAAAGAAGGGGTCGGCGAAGAACTTCGCGGTGTTTTCGGGGATGACCAGCGCGACCGCGTGTGCCCGCCGTCCGGCCAACATGCGCGCGGCGCGATTCGGGACGTACCCCAGGGTTTCGATCGCCGACTGCACGGCCGCGATCGCTTCGGAGGTCACGTTCGGTGAACCATTGACGACGCGAGACACCGTGGATCGCGACACACCCGCCGCGGCTGCGACCATTTCCAGGGTGGGGCGCCCTTGCGAGCGCGCCTGCATCTGTGTCATGTTCGGTTCCCCGAAGGCGCGATACGCGCGCGGGAGCCCTGACGTTCGGGGACTCCGGCCACGGGCGTACTTGTCACCCCTTGACGGCCCCGGCCATGATGCCCGAGATGAGCTGGCGGCCGGCGACGACAAACACGATGAGCAGAGGCAACGTCGCGAGGACGGCGCCAGCAAGCACGATCGAATAATCGACGTACCGGGCGCTCTGTAGCTGAGCCAGTGCAACCTGAAGGGTGGGGTTCTGCGGAACCACGAGCAGCGGCCACAGGTAGTCGGTCCATGCCGTCATGAAGGTGAACAGGCCGAGGATGGCCATGGCGGGCCGGGCGGCTGGCACAGCGACGTTCCAGAAGACGCGGATCATGTTCGCGCCGTCCATACGGGCGGCCTCGATCAGTTCATCCGGGATCACGTCCACCAGATACTGCCGCATGAAGAACACACCGAAAGCGGTCACGAGCGTGGGGATGATGACTGCACCCAGGGATCCGGTCCACCCAAACTGCTTCATGAGAATGAACATCGGGATGATGCCCAGTTGGGTAGGCACTGCGGTGGTGGCGATCACGAACACCATCAGTCCCCCGCGGCCCTTGAAGCGGAGCTTCGCGAACGAGAACCCGGCCAAGGTGGAGAACATCACGACCGAGAACGTGATCACCGATGAGACGAAGATGGAGTTCATCAGCGCCTTCCAGAACGGCACCGTGTTGACGACCTCGGACACGTTGTGCCAGAACAGGCTTCCGGGAAGGAGCGGCGGCCAGTCTCGGGTAAGCACGGTGCTGTCGCTTGAGCCCACGAGGAAGGACCACCACAGTGGGTAAGTCGACGCGACCAGAATCGTGACGAGAAGAACGTAGACGAACCAGCCGGGACGGCGCTCCACGCCCGAAACGTGGTGGCGCTCGTAGGAGGGGCGGCGGCGACGGATTCCGCGTGGCGTGGTCATCGTTCGACCCCCTTGGTCCGGTCGCTTGTTTCGGTCGACGCGCCCCCCTCGGCAGCGAGAGCGGCCGCGGCCTTGTTCGCGGCGCCGCGCTCCGCGAGGATCCGCGCTTGCCGAATTCTGCCTCGCTTTTCGGCGCGGCCGTCTCCCGCAGACGCGATGCGGCGCGATAGGAGGAAATTGAGAGTCCCGACCGCAGTGATGAGGATGAACAGCAGCCAGGCCACCGCTGCGGCGCGCCCGAAGTTCTGCCTATTGAACGCGAGGTCCCATAGATAGAGGACGGCGGTTTGGTACTGCCGCTGAGGGCCTCCGGGGACCGAACTTGAGGGATTGAGCAACTTGGCCTCGGTGAAAATCTGCATACCACCGACCGTCGCCGTCACGATGACGAAGATCATCGTCGGGCGGATCGACGGAAGCGTCATCGAGAAGAAGCGGCGGAATGCGCCAGCGCCGTCGATGGCGGCAGACTCGTAGATGTCGCGCGGGACGGCTTGCATCGCCGCGAGCAAGATCAGGGCGTTGTACCCGGTCCACCGCCAGTTGACCATGGTGGCGATCGCCAGGTGCGACGGGAGCGTCTCTGTCTTCCACATGATGTCGTTGAAGCCAAAGTGCTGGAGGAGGGTGTTGGCCAGCCCGTACTTCTCTGAGAAGACGTTGGAGAAGATGAGAGCGACGGCCACCGGGGTGACGACGTACGGAAGAATGACGCTCAGACGCCAGAAGGTCTTCGCGCGGAGGTTTCGGTCCAGGATGGCGGCGATGGTGGTGGCCGCGATCAACTGGGGAATCGCCGACAGCAGGAAGATGGAGAAGGTGTTCCGAACGGAATTCCAGAACAGCGGATCCTTGAGTTCCGTCGAGAAGTTCGCAAAGCCCACCCAGTCGCCTGCACCCGTCAGCAGGTTCCAGTTGTGGAGCGAGACGATGAGCATGTAGGCCAGCGGGAACATGCCCACCAGCAGGAAAAGGAGGAAGAACGGGGAGATGTAGAGGTACGGGGAGTACTTGAGGTCCCACCTGCTGAGCCGCTGCCTGAGCGTCGCGGCCTCGTTCTGGGGAAGATCCGGGGGGGTCTGGCGCCGACGCTGGCGGCCAGTGCGCGTTGCTGTCATGAGTCCAAGTGGTGTCGAAGGGCCAAGGGATGGGGCTCCCCGAAGAATCCTACTGACTCTCCGGGGAGCCCCGCCTCATGGAGGTGGGTTGTTACTTGTTCACAACCAGTTGCTTCAGCAGAGTGAGGGCGTCATTCCACGCCTTCGTGCCGTCAGCCTTGCCGGAGTCGATCGCCTGGATCGACGGCCCGAAGACCTGCTCCTGGATCACCGAGTCGTCCGGACCCTTGTACTGAGCGACCACGCCGTTGGCGCGGGAGCCCAGGATGGTGCCGATCGGAGCGTCGTTGAAGAACTTCGTCAGGTCAGACGGACCGGTAACGCCCGGGTCGGTCTGTGCCTTAACGTCGCTCGGGAACGTACCCGCAGCCTGGAAGGACTTCACCTGCTGCTCCGGAGCGGTCAGCCACGCAGCTAGGGCCGCAGCCTCAGCCGGGTGTGCCGACGTCGTGGGAACCGTCAGGAACGTGCCGCCCCAGTTGGCAGCGCCACCGGGGAAGACGTCAGCAAAGTCCCAACCCGAGGTGGAGTCTCCACCAGCGGCCGTGACCTGGCCCTTGACGACACCGAGCATCCAGCCCGGGCAGACGAAGGTAGCGAACGAGCCATCAACGAATGCCTTGCCCTTGCCCCAGTCCCACTGCGTCTGGCCCGAGGAGAGACCGTCAGCGGCCCCCTGAGCGAGCTGCATGAACAGACCATTCAGCGTGGCGTTACCCTCCACGTTGAGCGTGCCGTCCTTCTTGTAGTAGCCCTCGGGCTGCTCGTTGACCATGGCGTTCCAGACGAAGCCGGACTGGTCGTACCAGGCCTTGCCCGTCGCGGCGTGGTACTGGCGACCAACCTCGAAGAACTTCTCCCACGTGGCGCCAGTACCGCCGAAGAGCTTGGCAACGGCGTCGCGGTCGGACGGGAGGCCGGCGGCGGCGAAGAGCTTGCTGTTGTAGCAGAGACCCTCCGGACCGATGTCGGTTCCGTAGCCAATGATGCGGCCCTTTGCGTCAGTTGCCTGGCCCACCTTCCAGGGGACCCACTGGGACGCGATGTCCTTCGCGCCGTAGGCGGTGAGGTCCGTGAACGAGTCCGACACCTGCATGACCTTGGAAAGCCATCCCTCTTCGACGGCCTGAATGTCAGGCAGTCCTGTGCCAGCGGCCTGCTTGGTCTGCCAGTCCGTCTGCGCGTTACCACCTGTGTCAATGTTGGTGGGTTTGATCGTGATGTTGGGGTGCAACTTCGTGTATTCGGCGTACAGGCCATCAAGACCCATAGTGCCAAACGTGGTGATGGTCAACGTGATCGGCGTTGTGTTGTCCACCGATGGCGATGCCGGCGCGCTCGTCGTCGAGTTGCTACTGCAACCCGAGACGACAAGTGCGATACCCGCAACACCGGCGAGCGTGGCGCTCGCCTTGGTGCGTAGTGAATACCTCACGGTCACTCCTTCGTGTACGTGGTTGTTTACTGCTCTGTGGACCCATTTGGATGTCCTGAGAGCGCTCCCACTTAGTGCGCTGAGAGCGCTCCCACAACATGCCTGAGAGTAGGAGCACCGCCGGGGGTTGTCAAGACGATCGGGGCCGGCGTGCCGCTATTGTGTCCAACCGTTACCGAAAAGTGATTCTTGAATGCTCCGGGGCACAGGGAGAGGGCGCGAACCGTGACCGTCCAGATTGGTTGCGCGCACCAAGCCGCGCAGCGCCGGCCGTGCTGCCAACGCCCGGGGCTACGTGCAATCGAGGGGGACCACGGCGTGGGGGAGGGTTCGGGACCCGGATCCGCGCTCTCCGCGTCGAAGCCGCGCTGCTCGAGTCTCTGCCCGACCGGGAGCGTGACGACCTTCCTGCCAGCCGTGTCGTCGTCGCCCGCCGTGTCCTCGCAGATTTGGCTGTCCTTCGACTCGAGGTCGACCGCTGAGCCTCGGAGCACGAGTGGTCGACCTTGCCGTCCTCGCTCCAGTGGACGAGTGGCACTCTTGATCGGCCCGAGTTCGGTTCCGCTCTGCGGGCAAGCGCCGCGCGGGGGTCGACGCTGACCGTCGCCCAGGTGCGGGGGTCGACGACTGCGTCTTGCGCGTAGCGGTTCGTGGGCTCCTCACTTCACGCGGGGATCGAGCCGCGAAGACCCGCGCACCCGCGCTGAGGCGGCTGCGGGATGATCAACACAACAACCCCGTCCGCAAGAGCGTGGTTCGCTCCGACAGTTCGATTCCCGACGTTGAGGAGGCCAAGTACGTTCGAGCCCACCTGGCGGCGATGCGCGACGCGTTCGGTGATATGGTCACCGTCGGCGGCTTCTTCTCATGGTCGCTGATGGATAGCGTCGAGTGGACATGGGGTTACGGGAAGAGATTGGGCCTTGTACGCGTGGACTACGCGACGCAGGAGCGCACGCCGAAGACGAGTGCGCTCGCGTATCGTCGCATCATCGAAAGGCATGCCTTGTGAGGTCTAGTGAGCGACGGAGGTCTCACGATCTCGGTCGTCTCATGCTGACTGAACAAACGGCGCGAAGGCTCTGAACATGGATACCGAAGTCCAGGAGAGGCGGCTTCCTCCCACGCTCGAGGAAGTTGCGTCGCTCGCGGGGGTTTCGCGCTCGACGGTCTCCCGGGTCGTCAACGCATCGTCCAAGGTCAGCCCCAAGGCGCTCGCGAGCGTGACGCAGGCGATCGAGCGACTGAACTACGTGCCCAATCGCGCGGCACGGTCGCTCGCCAACCGGCAGACGATGGCGATCGCGCTCGTCGTTCCCGAGGAAACGTCCCGGTTCTTCAGCGACCCATACTTCGCGGAAATCGTGCACGGGATCACCCACGCCATGGAGTCGAGCGACTACGTCCTGAACCTCCAACTGGCGAGCCCGTTCGTTCCCACCTCCAAGACCAACAAGTACCTGCGCGGGGGAAACGCGGACGGGGCGATCGTCGTCTCGCACCACTCCGGGGATGCCTTCCTGGCGGACCTCGCCGACTCGTTTCCCGTGGTGTTCGGTGGGCGACCGATGACATCGCAGCAGCCGAACGCGTACTACGTCGACGTCGACAACGCGGCGGCCGCGCAGATGGGAACCCAGCGCCTCATCGACATCGGGCGGCGGCGCATCGCGACGATTGCCGGACCCGCCGACATGCCCGCCGGCATTGACCGAACCACCGGTTGGCGCCGCGCTCTTGGCGCCGTGGGCATGGCCGACGATCTCATCGTCCATGGTGACTTCACCCCCGCCAGTGGCGCGCGCGCCATGCGTGAACTCCTCGATCGCGAGCCCGGGCTCGACGGGGTGTTCGTTGCGAGCGACCTCATGGCGATGGGCGCCGTCACGGTGCTCCGCCAGCGCAACAAATCCGTACCCGGCGACGTCGCCATCGTTGGCTTCGACGACAACTCGGCGGCGGTCAGCGGAGAGGTGCAACTGACGACGGTGAGTCAGCCGTCGATGGAAATGGGCGAGAAGATCTGGGAGATGCTGCTCGCCCGCTTGCGCGGCGAACCCACGGAGCGCGCGTACATCATGGACACGCGCCTCGTGATCAGGGCGAGCGCCTAGGTTCGGTCCCTCTACGGCGCAGCGTGGGCGTACGGTACCCGGCGCCGGGGCCACTCCGGTAGCATGGACCCCGCAGTCGGCGTGAGCCGATTGACATCGCGCGTCCAATCGCCTTTCTTCCGCCCTTCGGGTCGGAAGGAGTCGCCGGGAAGGCACGGTCCGGGTTAGCCCGGCGCCAACCCGCGTGGTCGCTAGGGGCACGGCCACCCGGCCGGGCCGACAACCACATGAGGTTCGCCCGCGGGCGGACCCGCAGAACCGTGCGTCCCGCGAGGGCGCCGAAAGGACGAGCCATGGCCGTCGTCACTATGCGCCAGCTCCTCGACTCTGGCGTCCACTTCGGACACCAGACCAGCCGCTGGAACCCCAAGATGAAGCGCTTCATCTTCGGCGAGCGCAACGGCATCTACATCATCGACATCCAACAGTCGCTCGCGAAGATCGACAATGCCTACGAATTCGTCAAGGAGACGGTCGCCCACGGCGGAACGGTCCTCTTTGTCGGCACCAAGCGCCAGGCGCAGGAGCCGATCGCGGAGCAGGCGCAGCGCGTCGGCATGCCGTTCGTCAACGAGCGGTGGCTCGGCGGGATGCTCACCAACTTCCAGACCGTCTCCAAGCGCGTCGCTCGCCTCAAGGAGTTGGAGGAGGTCGATTTCGATGACGTCGCGGGCTCGGGCCGCACCAAGAAGGAACTCCTCGGAATGCGTCGCGAGAAGGACAAGCTCCTCAAGGTGCTCGGGGGGATCCGCGGTATGGCACGCACGCCCTCCGTCCTGTGGGTCGTCGACACGAACAAGGAGCACCTCGCGATCGAGGAGGCCGTGAAGCTCGGCATCCCGGTGGTCGGCATCCTCGACTCCAACTGCGACCCGGACAAGATCACGTACGGCATCCCCGGCAACGACGACGCCATCCGCTCGGTTGGGCTTCTCACGCGCGTGATCGCCGACGCCATCGCCGAGGGTCTGAAGATTCGCCACGCGCCCAAGGCCAGCGACGCGCCGGTCGACGGTGCGGCCGCCGAGCCCCTCGCCGAGTGGGAGCGCGAACTCCTCGGCGGCGACGACGTTGTGGCCGAGGCGGTCATTTCGACCGAGGCTCCCGTCGTGGCTGAGGCTCCCGTCGAGGCCGCCCCCGTCGTGACCGAAGCGGTCGTCGTGGCTGAGGCCGCTCTCGTGGCCGAAGCGCCCGCCGTTTCTGAAGCGCCCGCCGTTTCTGAAGCGCCCGCCGAGGCCGAGGCTCCCGCCGTGGCGAAGCCCGTTGTGGCGAAGCCCGTTGTGGCGAAGCCCGCCGTGGCGAAGCCTGCCGCCAAGAAGCCCTCCCCCAAGAAGACCGCAGACAAGGAGTAAGGATCGCCATGGCGAACTACACCGTTGCCGACATCCAGACCCTCCGCGACCGTACGGGCGCGGGAATGATGGACGTGAAGAAGGCGCTCGACGAGGCCGAGGGCGATCTCGACAAGGCCGTCGAGATCCTGCGAGTGAAGGGCCTCAAGGGCGTCACCAAGCGAGAAGGACGCTCGGCGTCCGAGGGACTTGTCGCCGCAGTCGTGACCGACGGCCCTTCCGGCCAGGTCGGCACGATGATCGAGATCAACTCGGAGACGGACTTCGTCGCGAAGAGCCCCAAGTTCATCGATCTCGCGAGTGCCGTCCTCGCGGCCGTCGTCGCGGCCGATGCCGAGACCGCGGATGCCGCGCTCGACGCGGACGCGGGCGGCAAGCCCGTCCGTGACCTGGTCGGTGAGACCGCAGGCGTGCTCGGCGAGAAGATCGTGTTGCGCAGGGTCGCCCGCATCGAGGCGCCGCACGTCGCCGTCTACCTTCACAAGACGAACCGCGACCTTCCCGCCCAGGTGGGCGTCATGGTCGGCTCGGACGACGCGGCGAAGGACATCGCCCGCGACGTGGCGATGCACATCGCGGCGTACTCGCCCTTCTACCTGACGCGCGAGCACGTGCCCGCCGACGCGATCGCGACGGAGCGCAGGGTTGCGGAAGAGGTCTCCCGAGCGGAAGGCAAACCCGAGGCCGCGCTGCCCAAGATCATCGAGGGCAAGATGAACGGCTACTTCAAGGAGAACGTGCTCCTTGAGCAGGCGTTCGCCAAGGACCCCAAGCTGACCGTTGGCGCCGTCGTGGACCAGACGGGCGGCGCGGTTACCGCGTTCGCGCGCTTTCGCGTGGGAGCCTAGAGACCAGCGAAGACCGTACGCGGAGGAGGAGCGATGCCCGAGACGAGTGCCAAGATCCCGGGCATCGACATCCCTCAGACCGCAAGGCGAGTCCTTCTCAAGGTTTCCGGAGAGACGTTCGGCGCGGGCGTGGTCGGGCTCGACCCCGACACCGTTCAGCGGATCGCGCGAGAGATCGCGGCCGCCGTCGCTGAGGGCATCCAGGTGGCGATTGTCGTCGGGGGTGGGAACTTCTTCCGCGGCGTCGAGTTGTCCGAACGCGGCATGGAGCGCGCGCGCGCCGACTACATGGGCATGCTCGGCACCGTCATGAACGCGCTCGCCCTTCAGGACTTCCTCGAGCAGGCGGGCGTGGACACTCGCGTTCAGACCGCGATCACCATGGGCCAGGTCGCCGAGCCGTACATTCCCCGCAGGGCGATGCGCCACATGGAGAAGGGTCGCGTCGTGATCTTCGCGGCGGGGGCGGGAATGCCCTACTTCTCCACCGATACGGTCGCGGTCCAGCGCGCCCTCGAGACGCGGTGCTCCGAGGTGATCTTCGGCAAGAACGGCGTCGACGCCGTGTACACGGCGGACCCGCGGACGGATCCCACCGCGAAGCGCCTGGAGCGCCTGACCTATGGAGAGGCGCTTCAGCGGCGGCTCGAGGTGCTCGACGCCTCCGCGTTCGCCCTGTGCAGCGAGAACAGCCTCCCGATGGTCGTCTTCGGCCTCGAACAGCCGGGAAACGTGACCCGCGCCCTTCTCGGTGAGAGAATCGGGACGCTGGTAACCGCGTGACGCCGCTAGACGCGAAATCGCAACGCAAGGAGCCCCTGTGATTGACGACACCCTCCTCGATGTCGAGGACAAGATGGACAAGGCCGTCGGCGTGGCGAAGGACGAGTTCTCCTCCATCCGCACGGGGCAGGCCTCCACGGCTATGTTCGCGAAGATCACCGTGGACTACTACGGCGCGCCGACGCCGCTTCAGCAACTCGCCTCCATCAGCACGCCGGAGCCGCGGACGGTCCTCATCGCGCCCTTCGACAAGGGCGCCATGAAGAACATCGAGGCCGCGCTGCGCGCCGGCGAGATGGGCTTCAACCCGAGCAACGACGGAAACGTCCTCAGGATCAACATGCCCCAGCTGACCGAGGAGCGCCGGCGAGAGTACGTCAAGCTCGCACGGCACAAGGCGGAGGAGGCGCGGGTGACAATCCGCAACCTTCGCCGCAAGGCGAAGGACGAGCTCGACGCCCTGGTCAAGGACGGGGCGATCGGCGAGGACGAGGGCATGCGCGCCGAGAAGGAACTCGACTCCCTCACCAAGAAGCATGTGGACGCCATCGACGCCGTCCTGGCGCACAAGGAAGACGAGTTGCTCGAGGTCTAATGTCGACGTGGAATCCGGCCGAGCTCTTCGGCACGCGAGAGGTGACCGAGGAGCGACCTGGAGGCCGCAATCTCTGGCTCGCGACCCTCGTGGGCGTGGTCCTGTTCTTAGGGACCGTCGCCGCAGCGCGATACAGCGAGCTGGCGCTTACGGCATTGGTCTACCTCCTGTGCATCGCGGCGTATCCCGAGTGGAAGCGCGCCCTCGCCCGTCAGGGCAGGATCATCTCCCTCTTCCCCATCACCGCCGCGACAATCGGCATTGGCGTCTCCACGTGGTTCAACGGGCGCGAGGGTCTCATCGTCGGCGTCCTCGTCGGCTGCGGCGGAGTCATCGCGTGGCGCCTCGTCGACGACTGGATCGAGAACACGCTTCACGACGCGCTCGCGAGCATCCTCACCATCGTCTGGATTCCCTTCCTCGGGTCGTTCGTGGTGTTGATGGAGCAGGCGCAGAATGGCTGGATCCGGGTCGCCATCTTCGTGGTTGCCGTGGTGGGAAACGACTCGGGCGGGCTATTCGTTGGGATTCTGCTGGGGCAGCACAAGATGGCTCCCCGCATCAGCCCCAAGAAGACCTGGGAGGGCGCCGCGGGTGGTCTTGTCTTCGCGGTCGTCCTCGCATCGGCGGGCGCTTTCATCCTGCTCGACCACCGTTGGTGGGTCGGCACTGCGGTGGGCGCAGCGAGCGTCGTGGGAGCGGTGTTCGGCGATCTCGCCGAGAGCGCGCTCAAGAGGGATATCGACATCAAGGACATGAGCGGGGTGCTTCCCGGCCACGGCGGCGTTTTGGACCGCCTCGACTCGATGCTGGTTGCTGCGCCAGCGGCCTTCTTGGTGTTCGCCCTGCTCCTGGGCTCACAATGACCGCGGCGCCGACGCTGCAGATGGCGGCGCCTCGGCGGGGAAAGCCGCCACGGCACTTCGCGGACATGACAACGGACGAGCGCGTACAAGCGGTCAGGGACGCCGGTCACGATGCGTTCAGGGCCAGGCAACTCGCGACGCACTACTTCACTCACCTCACGGCGGATGCCGACGACATGACGGACCTGCCCGCGTCGTCGCGCGACGCGCTCGTCGCCGGGCTCTTCCCCCCGCTCCTCAGCCCGTCATTCGAAATCGCGACGGACGACGGCGAGACGGTCAAGACGCTGTGGAGCCTGCACGACGGCGTGAAGGTCGAGTCCGTCCTCATGGGGTACCCGGATCGGGCGACGCTGTGCGTGACGAGCCAGGCTGGCTGCGGGATGGCGTGCCCATTCTGCGCGACGGGTCAAATGGGGCTGACGCGCAACCTCAGCGCCGCGGAGATCTTCGAGCAGGCGCGGCTCGCCGCGCGTGCGTGTCGCGACGGCGCGCTCGGGGGCGCCCCGAGGCGCCTGTCGAACGTGGTCTTCATGGGGATGGGGGAACCCCTCGCCAACTACAACGCCGTCCTGACGGCGGTGCGCATGCTCATCGCTCCCGAGCCGGACGGGCTCGGCCTCGCCGCGCGCCACGTGACCGTTTCCACGGTCGGCCTCGTGCCCGCGATCGACCGCCTCGCGGGAGAGGGGCTCCAGGTGACGCTCGCGCTGTCGCTTCACGCGCCCGACGATGAGCTCAGGAGCGAGCTCGTGCCGATCAACACCCAATGGTCCGTCGACGAGGCGCTCGACGCGGCGAAGCGCTACTTCGACGCGACGGGCCGTCGCGTGAGCATCGAGTATGCCCTGATCCGCGCCGTGAATGACCAAGCGTGGCGGGCGGACCTCCTCGGGGAGAAACTCGCGAAGCGCGGGCGCGCATGGGTGCACGTCAACCCCATTCCCCTCAACCCGACGCCCGGCAGCAAGTGGACCGCGACCAAGCCTGCAGTGGAGCGCGAATTCGTTCGACGGCTCACGGAACATGCGATTCCGGCAACAATCCGGGATACTCGGGGTAGCGACATTGACGGGGCCTGTGGCCAACTCGCGATCAAGGAGTCACTATGAGTAAGCTGTTTCCCCGCGCGACCCTGTTGCGCTCGGGCTACAGCGTCAAGCAGGTCGACGCGTTCTTCGACCGGGTGCGGCAGGTTTATGAGCAGCCCCTCGTCGATCCGGGCGACCAGTCGCCGCTGAGCATTCGCCAGGCCACGTTCGACCTTCGGTACCGCGGGTACCGGACGGACGACGTCGACACCGCGCTTGATCGCCTGGAGGACGCGTTCGCCACGCGGCTCCGCGACCAGTTTGTCCAGGCGAAGGGAAGTGCCGCGTGGCAGCAGGACCTCGCCGCGCGGGCGCAGGCGCTGTACGACAACCTGCGTCGCGATCCCGGGAAGCGGTTCTCCCGGCCGGAAGGAATGGGCAAGGGGTATGACGTCAAGCAGGTGGATCAGCTCCTCGATCGTCTGACCTCGTTCTTCGACACCGGCGCGCCGATTGTGCCCGACGAGATTCGCACCGCGGCGTTCGCCCGCAGGCTCAAGCCGCGCGCGTACGACGAAGACGAGGTGGATGCCTACCTCGCTCAGGCGGTGGACATCCTCCAGGGCGTCTCCTAGGCATGACCGTCCGCACCGTCGCGGTGCTGGGCTCGACCGGGTCGATCGGGACGCAGGCGTGCGACGTCATCCGGCGCAACCGCGACCGATTCGACGTCGTGGCCCTTGCGGCGGGGGGAGCGAACCCCGAGGCCGTGATCGCGCAGGCGCGCGAGTTCGGCGTCCCCTTCGTGGCGGTGGCGGTCGCGGGTGCGGCGGAGGTCGTCGCGGCCGCATTGCCCGGGGTCACGGTCAAGGCGGGGGAGCGCGCGATCGCCGAGGCGGCCGCCATCGGCGCCGCCGTTGTACTCAACGGCATGACGGGATCCGTGGGGCTCGGCCCAACGCTCGCCGCGCTGGGAGCTGGTTCGACCCTCGCGCTCGCGAACAAGGAGTCGCTGATCGCCGGCGGCGCGCTGGTACTCGCGGCAAAGAAGCGACCGGACCAGATCGTGCCCGTCGACTCGGAGCACAGCGCGCTCGCGCAGGCGCTCGGTGCGGGGAGGCGGGAGGACGTCCGCCGCCTTGTGCTCACGGCCTCGGGGGGCCCGTTCCGGGGCAGGTCGAGGTCCGAACTCGCGGGGGTCACGCCAGCGGAGGCGCTCCGCCACCCCACGTGGGCCATGGGCCCCGTCGTGACCATCAACTCGGCGACGCTCGTCAACAAGGCGCTTGAGGTGATCGAGGCGCACCTCCTCTTCGGCGT
>JADGOS010000159.1 GCA_017882825.1 Demequinaceae bacterium
GCCGTCGCGGCGGGCGAGATCGCCCTCGACGCCTCCGCACTTCCTGAGGTGCGGGTTGAGCGGCCGAAGGATCGCGACCACGGAGACTGGGCGACGAACGTCGCGATGCAGGTGGCGAAGGCCGCGGGTGCGAAGCCGCGCGACGTCGCCGGCCACCTCGCCTCCCGCCTCGCGGGCCGACCAGGCATCGCGTCGGCCGAGGTCGCGGGGCCGGGCTTCCTCAACATCCGCCTCGCGGCGGGCGCGGCGGGCGAACTCGCGCGCTTCATCGTCGAGGCGGGCCCCAAGTACGGGCTCGGCGACGCGATGAAGGGCCTCACCGTCAACCTGGAGTTCGTGTCCGCCAATCCGACCGGGCCGATCCACCTGGGCGGGACGCGCTGGGCCGCCGTCGGGGACAGCCTGGCGCGCCTGCTTGAGTCCCAGGGCGCCGAGGTGATCCGCGAGTACTACTTCAACGACCATGGGGTGCAGATCGACCGCTTCGCGGCGTCGCTCCTCGCCGTCGTGCTGGGGGAAGACCCTCCCGAGGACGGCTACGTCGGGCAGTACATCCAGGACATCGCCGACGAGGTGATGGTCGAGGCCATGGCGGCGAGGGACAAGGACCCGATCGAGCGCCCGCGAGCCGAGGCGCTCGAGTTCTTCCGCGACCGCGGCGTCAAGGTGATGTTCGCCCAGATCAAGGAGTCGCTTCACAACTTTGGCGTGGACTTCGACGTCTACTTCCACGAGGAGTCCCTCCACGAGTCCGGCGCGGTGGACAAGTGCCTGGGCGAACTGAAGGCCTCGGGCGCGCTCTACGAGAGCGAGGGAGCGTGGTGGCTCCGTTCCACCGAGCAGGGCGACGACAAGGACCGCGTCGTCATCAAATCCGACGGCACCGCCGCGTACATCGCGGGGGACATCGCCTACATCCGCGACAAGCACCACCGCGGCGCCAACCTCTGCGTCTACCTGCTCGGCGCGGATCACCACGGCTACATCGCGCGGCTCAAGGCAGCCGCCGTCGCCCTGGGCTACAACCCGGAATCCGTGGAGGTGATCATCGGGCAGATGGTCAACCTGGTGAAGGGCGGCGAGGCCGTCCGGATGTCCAAGCGCGCGGGCACGGTCGTCACGATGGAGGACCTGGTCGAGGCGGTCGGCGTGGACGCGGCGCGGTACGCGCTCACGCGATCGAGCATCGACGCGACCATCGACATCGACCTTGACCTGCTGGCGTCCCACTCGAACGCCAATCCGGTCTACTACGTCCAGTACGCGCACGCCCGCGCGGGGGCAGTGGCCCGCAACGCCGCCGAGTACGGGATCTCCCGGGATCAGGCCTTCGCGCCCGAGACGCTGACGCACGAGACGGAGACGGCGCTACTCGGCCTCCTGGGCGAGTTCCCTCGCATCGTCGCTCAGGCCGCCCAGTTCCGCGAGCAGCACCGGGTGGCGCGCTACCTCGAGGAGCTCGCCGGGGCCTTCCACGGCTGGTACGACCGCACGCGTGTGACGCCGCAGGGCGACGAACCCGTCACCGACCTCCACCGCAGCCGCCTGTGGCTCAACGACGCGACGCGCCAGGTCCTCGCCAACGGCCTCGGCCTGCTCGGCGTCGGCGCCCCCGAAAGGATGTAGGGATGAGCGCGCACAGCGAACCCGCCCCGCTCTGGTCGCGCACCGTCGAGCGCGGGGGGGACGGCGTCCTGCTCGTCGGTGGCTGCGACGTGACCGCCCTGGCTGCGGAATACGGCACGCCCCTGTACGTGGTGGACGAGGAGGACATGCGGGGCCGCGCGGCCGAGTTCCGCGACGAGTTCGCCTCCGCCTTCGCCGCGCTCGGCGCGGAGTGTTCCGTCTTCTACGCGGGCAAGGCGTTCCTCTGCTCGCAGGTGACGCGATGGATGCGGGACGACGGCCTGTCGATCGACGTGGCTTCGGGCGGCGAACTCGCGCTCGCGCTGCGCGGCGGCATGCCCCCCGCCCGGATCGCGATGCACGGCAACAACAAGTCCGACGAGGAGATCGCGGCCGCCCTCGAGGTGGGGGTCGGGCGGATCGTCCTCGACTCCCTCGCCGAGATCGAGGTGATCGCGGCCGCCGCGGAGAGCCTCGGCGTCGTCGCCCCCGTGGCGGTGCGTGTGACGACGGGCGTCCACGCGGGCGGGCACGAATACATCGCCACCGCCCACGAGGATCAGAAGTTCGGCCTCTCCCTCGCGACGGGCGCGGCGCTCGAGGCGATGCGCCGCTGCCACGAGGCGGACTCGATCGAACTGACCGGCATCCACACCCACATCGGGAGCCAGATTCTCTCCGTCGAGGCATTCCAGGAGAGCGCCGAGCGGATGCTCGGCCTCCGGGCGGAGTTCGCGCGGGAGACGGGCGTCGAGGTTCCGGAGGTGGGCCTCGGGGGCGGGTACGCGATCGCGCATGCGCAGGGTGACGAGGAGCTTGGCGCGGCCGAGGCCGCGAGGGGCATCGCCGCCGCCGTTGCCGGAGCCATGGCCGCCGTCGGCGGGACGTGGCCGTCGTTCACCATCGAGCCGGGCCGCGCGATCGCCGGCCCCGCGGGCATGACGCTCTACACCGTCGGCGTGACCAAGGTCGTTCGCCTGGAAGATGGGGCGGAGCGCCGCTACATCGCGATCGACGGGGGCATGAGCGACAACATGCGCCCTATCACGTATGGCGTCGAGTACACGGCCACCCTTGCCTCCCGCGTGAGCGAGGCCGCGCCGGTCCTCTCGCGCGTGGTGGGCAAGCACTGTGAGAGCGGCGACATCATCGTGCAGAACATCGACCTGGCCGGGGACGTGGATCGGGGCGACATCCTGGCCGTCCCGGCGACGGGCGCGTACGGCCGGGTGATGTCCAACAACTACAACGCGCTCCTGCGCCCCGCGGTCGTCGCGGTGAGGGGCGGCGCGGCTCACGAGCTGGTGCGCCGCGACACGATCGAGGACCTGCTCGCCTGGGACGTGGCTCC
>JADGOS010000072.1 GCA_017882825.1 Demequinaceae bacterium
CGCGGTCAGTTCGGTCGTTGGCGTCGCGAGCCCCTCCTCAAGGAGTGCGGCCATCGTGATGATCTTGCCCGTGGAGCCCGGTTCGAAGACCGCCGAAGCCGCGCGCGATCCGCGGTCCTCCGTCGCCGACGCGCCCGGGTCATTCGGGTCGACCGCGCCGGAATCGGCCAGAACGTAGACCTCGCCAGTCTTCACGTCCTCCGCGATGATCGAGCCCCATTCGGCGCCCGTATCGGCGACGGCCTTGTCGAGACGCGCCTGCGCGTAGAACTGGAGATCGCTGTTGAGGGTGGTGACCAGGGTGCTACCGGGGATCGCCGCCTGTTCGGTCTGGACGCCCGTCGGGATTACGACGTTGCCCCGGGCGTTGGTCTCGATCGTCTTCGTTCCGGGTTGGCCTAGCAGTTGGTCCTGGTACTGATACTCCAGGCCCGCCAGCCCGGTGACCCCAGAGCTGTCCGCAGTCCCGCCCACGAACCCGACGACGTTGCCTGCGACATTGCCGTTCGGGTAGACGCGCTCGCTCGTCGCCTCCTTGCCGATTCCCGCGATCCTCTCCGCCGACACGGCGTTCCAGGTGTCGATCGAGACGTTCTTCGCGACGTAGGCGAACGCCCGGTCGCCGGTCAGGGCAGTCGCGACCGACGCCTCGTCAAGCCCGAGGATCGGCGCGAGGATCGCGGCGGCGTCGGCGCTGCCGCTCGCCGTGGTCTTCCCCTGGGCGTCCGTGCGCTTCCATTTCGCAAAGTCCTGCTGGTTCACGACGACGTTGTAACGGGCAACCGACGTTGCCAGGATCACGCCGTTGCGGTCCACGATGTCCGCGCGAGGCACGGTGATCTCCGACGTGTGCAGGCGGGAGTCCAGCGCAGCCTGCGACAGAGCCGCGCTGTCAACCACCTGGATCTGCACAAGGCGGGCGGCGAAGACCAGGAGGAGCAGAAGGGTGAAGGTCGCGACCATCGAGTGTCGCCGCCTGGGTTCTCCCACCCGGAGAGGGCGAGCGGGGCGCCCTCGCCTGGGGCGGCCTGCAGGGGGGCGGCCCGTCGTGAGACGCGTTGCGCCGGGCTGAGGCCCCCCGAACGATGGTCGCCGCCTCGGATCGGCCCGCGGCAGGCGGCGGACGGGCGGCGGCGCGAAGGTGGTTCCGGTTGGGGGCGGCGTCATCCGGTGGCCCCGGGGACTAGGACGACGCCGCTCTGGATGGTCACGAAACCCACCCGAGGAGCGGGAACCATGCCGAGGCCCTGCGCCGCCAGTGCGAGCGCCTGCGGGGACGCGTCCGCCTCCAGTGTCGCCAGCAGCTCAGAGCGCTGGTCCTCGAGTTTGGAGAGTTCCGAGCGCATGTCGCGCGTCTCATAGGCGCGCTGCGTCATGGTCGTATTGAGCAGGAGCACCGCGACGAGCGATCCCACGACGATCGCGACGCACATCGCAACGAACGGCACAAGCGAGCGGGAGTACTCGGGCGCCGCCATGGCGCTCACTGTCGCGCGCGACGAGGCGGCGCGCTGGACGGGCGCCGGATCCCTGACCGCGGGAACGGGATGAACGCGCACGGTTCCGGCGCGCTGACGCGCGACGCGGTACGGCTCGACCTCGAAGAGCGCGGACTGGGTGGTCGCGGGCCGGGTCGTGGCGGGCCGGGTCGTGGCGGGTCGGGGCGCGAGGGCGCGTGCGGGGCCGGCGCTCATGCGACCCTCCGGCTCGGGGGTGTCTCGCGAATGCGCTCCGCCGCGCGGAGGCGGACCGAGGCGCTCCTGGGGTTGCGCTCCGCCTCCGCGTCGGATGCCTTCTCGGCACCGCGCGTCAGGAGGCGCAGGTAGGGGCGATCCTCCTCGCGCGTGACAGGAAGAAGCCGGGGGGTCTGGTCCTCGGCCCCCGCCGCGAACGCGCGCTTGACCAGTCGGTCCTCGAGCGAGTGGTACGAGAGCACGACGATCCGTCCCCCGACGGCGGTCGCCTCGAGGGCAGCCGGGATCGCACGCGAGAGGATCCCGAGTTCGTCGTTGACGGCGATCCTGAGGGCCTGGAACGTCCGCTTGGCGGGATTGCCCCCCTTGGCCCTTGCCGCTGCGGGGATCGCACCCCGCACGATCTCCACGAGGTCTCCCGTGCGGCCGATGGGGGCGATCGCACGCCTGCGCACGATCGCGCGAGCGATCCTGGGGGCGTACCGTTCCTCGCCGTACTCGGCAAGGATCCTCGCGAGCGTGGACTCGTCCTCGTCACGCACCAGGTCCGCCGCCGTCCACGGGTCATCGCGACTCATCCGCATATCGAGCGGTGCGTCGGCCGCGTAGCTGAAGCCGCGATCGGCCTCGTCGATCTGCATCGACGAAACCCCGAGGTCAAACAGGATCGCGTCCGCCCTTGTCGCGCCGACGGCCCGCAGCGCTCCGGCGATGTCGTCGTACTCGGCGCGATGCGCCGTGAACCGGGAGCCGAAGGGCGCGAGGCGCTCGGTTGCGAGCCGTATCGCCTCTCCGTCGCGATCGATGCCCACGAGCTTCGCGCCGGGGCTCGACGCGAGGAGCGCCTCCGCGTGGCCCCCGAGGCCGAGCGTCGCGTCGATCGCGATCGCGCCAGAGGGATCCAGGGCAGGACGAAGAAGCTCGACGCAACGGTCAAGCATTACCGGAACGTGCCGTTCGACCGCGTCGTTCACGCTTCCCTCCTCTCCTCCATCTAGCACGGTGACCGCTCCGTCGTGCCGCCCGGTCTCCCTCCGGCGGCTCTGAAGCGGGGAAGTGCCCCAGAGTTCGCGCGGGAGAGAGGCCGCACGGCACGATGGCGTCTCGCGTCTAGATGTCCCCGAAGACCTCCCTCGCGGTCTCGGCGTAGTCGTCTTCCGTACGGGCGAGGTAGTCCTCCCACGCCCGCGCGTCCCAGATCTCCACCCGCGAGCCAAGCCCCACCACCGCGACGTCGCGGTCGATGCCGGCGTAGGCCCGGAGCGGACCGGACAGGAGGATTCGTCCCTGCTTATCGGGAAGGTCGTCGCTCGCGTAGGCGAGGAAACTCCTGACGTAGTCGCGCGCCCGCTTGTTCTCCAGCGGAGCCTGTCGTAGGCGGTCGTGGACGGCATGGAACTCGTCCACGGGGAACATGAACACGCACCGATCGAGCCCGCGGGTGCAGACCAGCCCCGTGGCGAGTCGCGGCCGAAACTTCGCGGGAAGGATGAGGCGCCCCTTGTCGTCGAGACGGGGCGTGAACGTGCCGAGAAAGACCCCCGCGGGGCCCATCCCGTTGACGGCAACGTCCGACACGACCGGCTCCTCCTCGCCGCGGGGCGTGCCCACGGCACGCCCCTTCCACACCATTGCGCTCCACTTTACTCCACTTCCCTCCACTTCTGGCAAGATGCTCTCGGCGTTGCCGCCTCACGGCCTCGTCGTCCCTGGTAGAGGCCCGACACGGCGAGTGGAGGGCGCGCCTAGGTAGCCGTATCACCTAGGCTCAAAGACACCAGGCAAAGGAAGGGTCCATGAACCAGCCGATTCCCACCGAGGCCGACCTCGCCGAGGTCACCGCGGTCACCTCCCGAATTCGCGCGTCGATTTCGTCCGTGCTCGCGGGCCTCGATCCGGCGATCACCACGACGCTCGCGATCGTCCTCGCCGAGGGCCACCTGCTCATGGAGGACGTGCCCGGCGTCGGCAAGACGACGCTCGCCCGGGCGCTCGCCCGGTCGGTCGACTGCACGGTGGGGCGCATTCAGTTCACGCCGGACCTGCTCCCGTCCGACGTGACCGGGGTGACGATCTTCCGCGCTGGGGAACGCGAGTTCGAATTCCGGCCTGGACCGGTCTTCGCGAACGTGGTCATCGCCGACGAGATCAACCGCGCGTCGCCCAAGACCCAGTCCGCGCTCTTGGAGGCCATGCAGGAACGCGCCGTCACGACCGACGGCGTGACGCGCCCGCTACCCTCTCCGTTCCTCGTCGTCGCGACGCAGAACCCCGTCGAGATGGAAGGGACGTACCCGCTGCCCGAGGCCCAGCGCGATCGCTTCATGGCGCAGGTTGCGGTGGGGTACCCGTCGGCGCGAGACGAGATGGTGATGCTGGACACCCACGACGGCACCGATCCCCTGCGCGCCGTTGCCCCCGTGACCGATGTAGCGACCCTCACGCGCCTCATCGGCACGGCCAGGCGCGTCTACGCCGCGCCGGCGATCAAGCAGTACATCGTCGACCTCGCCGGCGCCACGAGGACCGAGTCCGGCCTACGGCTCGGCGCGTCGCCGCGCGCATCCCTCCACCTGCTCGCCGCCGCGAAGGCGCGCGCGGCCATGGGCGCGCGGAACCACGTGCTTCCGGACGACGTTAAGGCGCTCGCCGTCACGGTCCTTGCGCACCGCATGATCCTTAGCACCGAGGCGCGCCTCGCGGGCAGGAGCGCGCGGCAGGTCGTCACCGAGTTGGTCCAGAGGACCCCCCTCCCCACGGAGGCGCGCGATGCCGCGCCGCCCCGTACGGCCGCCGGACCCTCAACCGGAGGCCTCGGCCGCCCATGACGCCGCCGTCCTCGCCCACCGCGAGCTCGACGACACGCATCACGTCGCGCGGAATCGGCCTCGCGGTCGCAGGGCTCGGAATCGGGGCGCTCGGAATCGGGCTCGCTAGCCCACCCCTCGTGTATGTGGGCGTCACGGCCGTTGGCATCGTGATGGTCTCCACCCTCTGGATGCTCCTGTCCATCCACACCTTCCTGCTGCGCTTCCCCTTTGCGCGGAGGGAGGTCGCGCCGCTTCCCCTGACGGTCGGCGCGCCGGGCAGGGTCATGGTCACCATCGCGTCGGCGCACGCGCTGGATCCCCGGGGTGGGCTTCATCCCGGCAGACGGCTCTCGCGCAGCATCACCGACGGCCTCGACATCCGCGAGCAGGCGGCGGCGGAACTCACCGGCGGCGCAGGCACCAAGGCGACCGTCGCGCGGACTGCCGAGTCGCTCTCCCTCTCCTACCCCCTCCTTCCCACGAAGCGGGGGCGGTGGCCGCTCGGCCCTGCCATCGTCCACAGCAGCGATCCGTTCGGGCTGATCCTCGCCGACACCTACGTCGGGGGCGCGGAGCTCATCCCCGTGTGGCCTGCAATCATCGACCTCACCGCGACCGCGGGCGCGCTCATGGGCCACGCCGATCGCGTGGTCATCGGCGCGCGCACGCCATCGCCGGACGACGCCTCGCTGCGCGACTACCGCGAGGGAGATGACCTGAGGCGCGTCCACTGGAAGAGCTCCGCGCGGCGCGGCGAGATGCTCGTTCGTTCGGACGAGCGTGCCGGCCGAAGGCCCGCGACGGTGGTCCTCGACCTCCCGCGCGAGAGCGGCCCGCTGGAGTGGACGATCTCGACCGGCGCCTCTATCGCCCTGTCCGTGCTCGCCTCCGGCCACCCCGTCCGCCTCCTCGGCGGGGCGATCGAGCCGGACAGGGACGACCGCTCCCACTCCCCCGCCCTCGCCCGGGTCAACCTCCTCAACCAGACGCTTGACCTTCAGCCGCCCGGATCCGCGTCATCAGCCGAGAAGGACCTCATCCGCGCCGGCCGCGAGGCTGCCGTCTCGGCGCAGTCGGGCGACGTCACGGTGGGAGTGTTCGAACCCCTATCGGCGGACGCGCTACGCGCGCTCCTGCCTATCGGCGATCACGGTCGAGCCTGGGCAATCGTGAGGGCGGACGGCGAGTCGGCGCAGCGCGAGGCCGCCGACGCGACGGTGAAGACCCTTCGCCGCGCGGGGTGGCGCGCGACCGCCGTGGGCGCCGCCGACGACCTATCGCGGATGTGGACGGCGCTCCTGACCTCGGGGGATCTCGAGTGATCGGCACCGCGCGCTCCCCCGTCACCGCGACCCCACTCCTCGCCGTCGCGACCTTCGCCGCGTTCTGGGCGTTCGGCGCGATCGTTGAACTCGGCCCGTGGCTTGAGCGCTCCGCCCTCGCCCTCGCGGGCGTCACGGCCGTGATCATGCTCGTCCGCCTCATCTCGCGCTCGCGGAGCCTTCCGACCCTCGCCGGAGCGGCCGCGACGTTCCTCGTGCTTGTCCCGCTCTACGCGAGAGGCGAGGACGGAACTCGGTTCATCCTCCCCACCCCATCGGCCGTGACCGCGCTCTTCCGAACCTTCGCCGACGGCGCCACCTACGCGGAGAGCACCGCCCGCCCAGCGGCGGTGACCCTGGAGTACGAGTCGCTCCTCACGCTCGGCGTGCTCGTGCTCTTCGTGGCCGCCGAGCACCTCGCCGTGTCCTGGAGGGCGGTCGCCACCGCAGGGCTCCTCCTGCTCGCACCGTGGGCGCCTGCGGTCGCGACGCGTCGTTCCGTCCCTGGGGTGGTGGTCGTGGTGGCCCTCGCCGCGTGGGTCCTCGCGCTCGCCATCTCGCGGCGAGGTTCCCCCGTCGGGCGACGGATCCCGTGGACGACGTCGCTTCTGGCGACCGCGGCCGTGCTCGTCGTTGTCGCGCTTGTCGTCCCGACGGCCATCGGCGGCTCGGGCTGGGGCGTCATCGCCGAGCGCTACGCTCCGGACCTGTTCGACGGCAGGAACACGCGCCTCGACCTCGATCTCGACCTGCGGACGTCCCTCACCGAGAACTCCCAAACCGCGGTCTTCGCGTACGTTTCTCCGGCCGGGCGAGCCGACGCCTTCCGCGTGTACACGTTTGCCGACTTCGACGGGGCAAGCTGGAACTACCGCGACCCCGCCATGTCCAACGTCGCCGCCGCGGGACCCGTCTTGTGGCCCACCGAGGTGACGGATTGGGCCACCGCGCCCCGCGCCCCGATTACGGTGGCGATGCTCTCCCTCACGGCCTCGAACCTTCCCGTTCCCGTCGCGCCTCGCACCGTGGACGTGTCAGGGAACTGGTTCTATGACGCGGGGACCGACCAGATCGTCGGCGACCAAACCACCACGCACGACCTCACCTACTCGATCCTCGTTGACTTCGCGTACCAGAATGCCAAGGTCCTGCGGGAGACGGACGCCGAGGCCGCCCTCGGCCAGGCGAAGGATTTGACCGATCCGGCGTACGTGGCCATCCCCTCGGCCGTCGACCTCCCCCGGGTCCTGGCGCTGACCCGGGAGGTCACCGCGGGCACGACGACGCGGTACGACCAGGCGCTCGCGATTCAGACGTACCTGCGAGACCCCAACCGATTCACCTACGACACGTCGTCGTCCATAGGCGGGGGCGACGCGGTCTCGGCATTTCTCGACAGCGGCCACGGCTACTGCCTCCAATTTGCGACGACCATGGTGATGATGTTGCGCTCGATCGACATTCCCGCGCGACTCAGCGAGGGATTCCTGCCTGGAACGGCGTCGAGCGACGGCACGTTCGTGGTTCGCGGCGCGGACGCACACGCCTGGCCGGAGATCTACTTCCCGGGTCGCGGCTGGGTACGATTCGAGCCGACGCCCGCGGTCCAGACCGGACCACCTCCCGCATGGGCGGATCCGGATCCCAACCGGGCGCCCGTGCCGGGCGACGCCACAAGCGGCGACGTTCCGGTCGTGCCTGTCGGGCCGGACGAGGGAACCAACTCCCCCGCGACCCCCGCGCCCACCGGCGATCGGACGGGCGGCTTGCCAGTATGGGTCATCCCGCCCATCGCGGTCCTGATCGCCGCGGCGGCGCTGTCCGCGTTCCTCTGGCGGCGGCGCGGGGATCGCGCCCACCACGGTTCGCTCCTCGGGGCGGAGGCCGCTTGGCAGCGGCTGAACCGTCGCCTTCGGGAAGCGGGGTGGCCCGCGAGCGCCACGCCCATCGAGGCAACGTCGCACGTCCTCCGCGCGATCCGCGCGGCAAACGGCCGTCCGGTGCGATCGGAATCCGTGACCGCGCTTCTCTCACTCAGCGCGGCGGTCTCGGATCAGCGATACGCGCCGTCGGCGGAGGAGGTTTCGCAGGCGCAACTGAGCATGTGGGTCGACGAGGTAGTAGCCGAGGCGGAGGCGACGACGGGCAAGGAGACTAGAGGTCGCCCCGCTCGCGGCGGCGCTCGAAACGCTCCTCAAGCCGGGTCATGAAACCCTGACGGCCCTTGGCGGGGCCCTTGCGGGTGCCCTTGCCCGGACCCTTGACCACGCGCTTGGTCCCGCCGACGGAAGCGGTGGGGCCCAGAAGGGCCCATAGCACGATCGTGATCATCAGCGCAAAGCCGCCAATGCCGATGAGCCACACCTTGGTCATCACGCCAGCAAGGACGACGCCGAGGCCGACGACCACGCCGACGACCGCGACCACGAAGCGTCCGGCCGTGCCCCGGGAGCGCGTCATCGCGCTCTTGAGCTTGGGATCGGACCCCAAGTCACGCTCGAGATCGTCGAGCACACGCTGCTCGTACTCCGAGAGCGGCATCGCAACCTCCTCCGCGGCTTGCCGTGTTTCCAGGATAAGCCCCCCGGATGGGGTCTGGTAGCCCAGGAACGCTACTGTGTCGGACATGCTACGCGACCGCGGGACCGGAGGCGTCGCGCCCGCCGTGCCGCGCGGCGAGGAGGTCCCGATCGCGACGGGGACCGCGATGCTTCGGGACGAGACCGACGGCTCGACGACCGTCCTCGTCAACGGCGTCGCGAGTTCATCGCTGCGGGCGGATCCTTCCCACCTCGACTTCGAGTACATGCGGCACGCCGCAGCCGCGATCGCGGCGTGGGGCCCGCCCGCCCGGTTGACGGTCCTGCACGTGGGGGGCGCGGCCTGCACCTTCCCGCGCTACCTCGCGCACCGCTACCCCAATTCCCGGCAACTCGTGGTTGAGGTGGATTCCGTCCTTGCCCGGCTCGCACGGGAGTGGGGGGACCTTCCCCGAGCTCCCCACCTGCGCATCCGCGTGGGCGACGGGCTCGAGGTACTCCGGTCCAGGCCGGACGCGAGCGTCGACGTCCTCGTCCGGGACGCCTTCGCGGGCGATGCCACACCCGCCCACCTGGCGGACGAGGGGTGGTGGAGGGAAGTGAGGAGGGTCGTGAGGCCCGGCGGGCTCGCCCTCGCGAACGTCGCCGCGGTTCCGAGGTCCGACGATGGTCGTCAGGACGCGCGGTTCGCGGGGCGGGCGTTCGCATCCGTGTGCGCCATCGGCGAGCCCGCCGCCCTCGCGGGCACCCGCGTGGGCAACGCGACGATCGTCGCGGGCGATGCGCTGGACCTCGACGGCCTCCGCAGATACGCGGCATCGGCTCCGCTACCCACGGTCGTGCGCGTCGGGTGGGGAACCTGATGGCGCTGAGGGGTCCAACGGCGCCGGCAGGGCAGGCGGCGCTGGCACGCGCGAAAGCGCTGGCACGCGCGAAAGCAAGCGGATACGCGACGAGGGCCGCCCCCCTTTCGGGGAACGGCCCTCGTGACGTTCGCGTAACTAAGCCAGAACCAGCGCTAGGTCGGAAGCCGATCTAGCGTTGAAGGACCTAGAGCGGACGAACCTTCTCAGCCTGCGGACCCTTCGGGCCCTGCGTGACCTCGAACTCGACCCGCTGGTTCTCGTCGAGCGAGCGGTAACCATCAGTCTCGATGGCGGAGTAGTGGACAAACACGTCCTGTCCCCCACCGTCCTGGGCAATGAAACCAAAGCCCTTTTCGGCGTTGAACCACTTAACAGCTCCCTGAGCCATGCCTACCTATCCTAAC
>JADGOS010000073.1 GCA_017882825.1 Demequinaceae bacterium
GTTGGGCTGTTCGCCCATTAAAGCGGTACGCGAGCTGGGTTTAGAACGTCGTGAGACAGTTCGGTCCCTATCCGCTGCGCGCGCAGGAAACTTGAGAAAACCTGCCCCTAGTACGAGAGGACCGGGGTGGACGAACCTCTGGTGTGCCAGTTGTTCCGCCAGGAGCACGGCTGGTTGGCTACGTTCGGAAGAGATAACCGCTGAAAGCATCTAAGCGGGAAGCTCGTTTCAAGATGAGGTTTCCATGGGATTCGTCCCGAGAGGCCCCCGGCAGACCACCGGGTTGATAGGCCGGATGTGGAAGAGGGGACTAAAGACCCTCGAAGCTGACCGGTACTAATAGGCCGATGACTTGACTTAATCAATCTTTGCTACGCGTCCACTGTGCGGTTCCCGAGATACGGTCGGGAAACCGAAGGTATATCTCCATAGAGTTTCGGCAGCCATGGCGAAAGGGAAACGCCCGGTCCCATTCCGAACCCGGAAGCTAAGCCTTTCTGCGCCGATGGTACTGCACTCGCGAGGGTGTGGGAGAGTAGGTCGCTGCCGGACATTCTTTCGCGATAGCCGCCCTTCGGGGCGGCTATCGGCGTTTTGGCGGTGTGTTGACGAGAGTGGCCGCTCAGGCCGCGCGAGGAGCGAAATGGCAGGCGGAAAGCCTTCGGGCGAGGGACGCGGCGGGAAGCCCCGGCCGCGCGGCGGTTCGGGTCGCCCCGCATCGTCGGAGGGTCGTCCCGCCCGTGCGGGCACGGGTCGCCCCGCATCGTCGGAGGGTCGTCCCGGCCGGCACCTGCGCGCCGACCGGGATGAGCGTGAGCGTCCGCGGTCGGAGGATCTCCCCATACCGGACGTGGTCGAGTTCTCCCAACTGGACCGCTCGGTGCGTCAGCAGTTGCGCACGCTCAGCAAGATGAACGCCGAGGACGTCGGACGTCACCTGATTATGGTCGGGTTGCTCCTCGAGGATGACCCTGAACTCGCCTATCGGCACGCCCAGGTTGCGGTTGCGCGCGCGGGACGCGTCGACGTCGTGCGGGAGGCCGCCGGACTCGCCGCATATGCGACGGGCCGATACGCCGACGCGCTCCGAGAACTCCGGGCCGCTCGCCGACTCTCGGGTTCGACCGATCACCTGGCGGTGGAGGCGGATTGCGAGCGGGGCTTGGGGCGCCCCGAGCGCGCGCTCGCGCTAGCGAAGACCCCGGAAGGGTTGGCGCTTGAGGGTGTGGCCCTCGCCGAACTTCAGATCGTCGTCGCCGGAGCGCGCGTCGATCTCGGAGACTTCGCGGCCGCGCTCCACACGCTCGATCGCATCAAGGGTGACTCCGAGGAGACGGCGGCACGGGTCGCGGAAGTGAAGGTGGACGTTCTCCGCGCGCTTGGTCGCGAGGCGGACGCGGTCGCGCTGGCCGCATCCCTCCCGAAGTGGGACGACGATGACGGAGATATCGTCGTCTACGACGCCGAAGAGGGCGACGACGATGGGGACGACATCGAAGTTGACGACGCCGAAGTGGAGCCCGCCCCGTGACATCAACGCTCCTTGGCAGCGCCGTTCCACTCCACGAAGCCTTCGACGCCGCGCTCGTTGACCTCGACGGGGTCACCTACCGCGGTCCGGAGGTGGTGCCCACCGCCCCCGCGGCGCTCCAAGCCGCCCGCGAGGCTGGCATGCGCCTCGTGTACGTCACGAACAACGCGAGCCGGACGTCGGAAGACGTCGCCTCTCACCTCACCGGCGTCGGAATTCCCGCCGCGCCGGGCGACGTGTTCACTGCGGCCCAGGCCGCCGCGGCAATCCTCGCCGACCGCTACACCTCGGGCGCGCGGATCCTGGTGGTTGGCGGCGCAGGGCTCTGGGATGCCGTGGAGGCCGCAGGGCTGACCATCGTCGAGAACGCCGCGGATGCCCCCGATGCGGTCGTCCAGGGCTGGTCGCCCGACGTCGGTTGGCGCCAAATGGCCGAGGCGTCGTACGCCGTGCGGGCAGGGGCATACTTCCTCGCCACCAACCTCGACCTGACTCTCCCGAATGACCACGGAATCGCCCCCGGCAACGGGTCGCTCGTTCGCGTCGTCGCGACGGCGTCGGGCGTGGAGCCCGAGAGCGCCGGGAAGCCGGAGCCCGCGATGTACGTCAGGGCCGCCGAACGCGTTGGCGCCCAGCGCCCGCTCGTCGTCGGCGACCGACTCGACACCGACCTCGGCGGCGCGCGCGCAGCCAATATCCCCGGCCTCCTCGTCTTCACGGGTGTGAGCCAGGCGCTCGACGCCCTTCGCGCCATCCCGGCGGAGCGGCCCTGCTTCATCGGCGAGTCTGTCGCGGCGCTTGGAGAGGCCCACCCGACGCCCGGGCTTCGCGACGGGTGGTGGCAGGTCGGGGCGGCAGGGGCCCGGGTCAAGGATGGGGCGTTCGAGTATTCGGGCGATCGGGGCATGGACCGGCTGCGCGCGGCGTGCGTAGCGGCATGGGACGCGGCGGACCGGGGTGAGCCGATTCACATTGAGCCGGACGACAAGAGCGGGTTATGGTGAGTGACATGGGAGAAATCGACAAGCATCGTGACGCGCTCGGCGAGGTCAAGTTCCCTCCCGAGGTTGAGAGCGCGCTTGCGGCGGTAACCGAGCTCCCCGACGACCCGGAGAAGCAGGCGGAATTCTTCGACAAGGTTCAGGAAGCTCTCGGCAACCGCCTTCGCGACGACTCCTAGCCCCCCGATGCGGCTCGATCGCGCCCTTGCGGCACGGGGTTTGGCGCGGTCCCGCACTCACGCGCAGGCACTGATCGCCGCGGGATCCGTCGTGGTCGGCGGGGTTGTCGCGCGCCGCCCGTCGCTCGAGGTGGACGAGGACGTCGAGATGACCCTCGCCGCCACGGCGGACGCCTATGTGTCGCGCGGGGCCCACAAGCTGATCGGCGCGCTCGATGCCTTCGGCGTTCGCGGCCTGACGATCGCCGGACGGGCGTGCCTTGACGCGGGGGCGTCGACGGGGGGCTTCACCCAGGTTCTGCTCGAGCGCGGCGCCGCGAGCGTCCTCGCCATTGACGTCGGCCACGGGCAGATGGCGCCCTCCGTCGCCGAGGATCCCAGGGTGACCTCCCGCGAAGGCGTGAACGTCCGCGACCTCGAACCGCCCGGAGAGGGCGCGGGGGTGGACCTGATCGTCGCCGACCTTTCCTTCATCTCCCTGTCGCTCGCCGTCGAACCGCTCGCCGCCTGGCTCCGTCCTGAGGGCGACATGGTGCTCATGGTCAAGCCCCAGTTCGAGGTGGGCGCTGGCCGCCTGGGTCGGGGCGGGGTCGTCCGACGGCCGGAGGACATGGCCGACGCGGTGGCCTCGGTTGCGCGCTCGATGGCGGGGGCGGGCTTCGGCATCGCGGACGTATCGAGGAGCCCCGTGTCTGGCCCGCGTGGGACGGTGGAATTCTTCGTGTGGGGTCGCCGAACGTGGCAGGCTGGGGGCGAAGTCCAGCCCCTGGACCAGAAGGCACTCCTGACCGTGATCGAACGCGAGGTGGAAACAAGCGCATGAACCGCCGCATCCTCGTGGTTGCGCACCCGAGCCGCCGCACCATGCGCGGGGCGCTCCAGATCGCGCTCGACACGCTGACCGCCCTCGGGACCGAACCCGTCACCGAGTACACGCACGGCGAGAGCGATCCGGTGGAAAGCGCGCTCGTTCTCGGGGGCGACGGGACCATGCTTCACGCCGTCGCCGTGACACACGGCGGCGACATCCCGCTGCTCGGGGTGAACCTCGGCCGCGTCGGATTCCTCGCGGAGGCCGAGGCGGACGACGTCGAGATCGCGGCAGAGGCGCTCGCGCGCCGCACCTACACCGTGGAGGAGCGCCGCACGCTCGAACTGACGGTGACGTTCCCGGACGGCACGACCAAGGACGGGTGGGCGCTGAACGAGGCGGCGGTCGAACGCGCGATCCCTCACCGAACCTTGGAGGTCGAGGTCGAGGTCGACGGGAGCCCGCTGTCCGCGTTCGGGTGCGACGGGGTCGTGGTTTCAACGGCCACGGGCTCGACGGCGCACGCCTTCTCCGCTGGCGGACCGGTCATCTGGCCCAACGTCGACGCCCTGCTGTTCGTCCCCCTCGCCGCGCACGCACTGTTCTCGCGGCCCCTGGTCGTCGGCCCCGACTCCACCTTCGGCATCCTCGTCGCGCCGACCTCCTCGACGCCGGGGACGATCGTCTGCGACGGAGCGCGAGCCATCGATGCGCCGCTCGGAACCAGAATCCTCTTCCGCCGCTCCGCGTATACGGTCAAGCTCGCGCGCCTGGACAACGAGACCTTCACCCACCGCCTCACCACCAAGTTCTCGCTACCGACCAAGGGGTGGCGCCGGGACCTCGACGCCGCCACCGTGGAGGACTAGTCGTGCTCCACGAGTTGTCCATCGAGAATCTTGGCGTGATCGAGTCGGCCAGGCTGACGCTCGGCGCGGGGCTGACGGTCGTCACCGGCGAGACCGGCGCGGGCAAGACCATGGTGCTCACCGGCCTCGCGCTCGTGACCGGCGGGAAGGCGCCGACGGCGATCGTCCGTTCGGACGCCGAGGTCGCGTTCGCGGAGGCCATCATCGACGTTCCCGAGGGCAGCGACGCGGCCGCCCTCCTGGAAGAGGCGGGCGCGGTCCGCAACGACGACGGCACCATCACCGTTGCGCGGACGCTCGGGGCCACGGCTCGCAGCCGGACGGTCGTGGGGGGAAGGCAGGTTCCCCAGGCCGTGCTCGCGGAATGCGCGGATGAGCTCATCACCGTCCACGGCCAGGCCGATCAGGTGCGGCTCCGGTCCGCGGCCAAGCAGCGCGAGACCCTCGATCGCTACGCGGGCGAGGATCACCTGGCGACGCTCGAGGAGTACCGCGCAACCTGGGCTTCGCTCGCCGAAATCCGCGGCGAGCTTGAGCGGATGCAGCGCGGTGCCGACGTGGAGCGAACGGCGGTGCGCCACCTACGCGACGACCTGGACGCCATCGCTGCCGTGAAACCCCAGCCGGGCGAGGACGGCGCGCTCTCGGCAGAGGCCGAGGTGCTCCAGAACGCCGAGGAGGTGCGCAGGGGCGCGGCGATGGCGCGCGAGATCCTCGCGGGCGACGACCCCGCGACGGTGGCAGCGAACCTCGATGCCGCGCGCAAGGCCCTCGCCGAGTCCGCGCGCCACGACCCCACGCTCGCCGAATGGGTCGCCGCGATCGAAGGGGCGCGATTCGCCATCGAGGACGTGGCGAGCGAGTTGACCCGCTATCTCGACGGCCTCGACGCCGATCCCGCGAGGCTCGACGCCGTGCTCACCCGCCGGAGCGACCTCGCGGCCCTCGGCCGGCGCCTCGGCCGGGACGTTGACGGCATCCTTGCCTACGCCGCGGAGGCGGCCGTTCGCGTGGCCGCCCATGACTCCTGGGACGAACGGCTCGACGCGCTGCGCGCCGACGTCGCGCGTCTCGAAGCCGAGATAGCCCGCCTTGCCAGCGCCCTCGGCGAAGCGCGCATAGAGGCGGCGGGCAGGCTCGGGGCCGCCGTGAACGGCGAACTCGCCCAACTGGCGATGCCGCAGGCCGACTTCGGCGTGGTCGTCACCGATGCCCCCGCCGGCCCGTACGGAACCGACGTGGTCGAGATGACCCTCTCGGCCCACCCCGGCGCGCCCGCGCGCCCCGTCGCGGACGCCGCCTCCGGCGGAGAGTTGTCGCGCATCATGCTCGCCATCGAGGTCTCGCTCGCCCACGGCCTGGTCAGAGAGGGACATACCTTCGTCTTCGACGAGGTGGACGCGGGCGTCGGCGGCCGGGCGGCGATCGACGTCGGCCGCCGCCTCGCGGAACTCGCGCGGACCCAGCAGGTCCTTGTGGTGACCCACCTCGCCCAGGTTGCCGCGTTCGCCGACCACCACATCGTGGTCAGCAAGAGCACGGCGGGGCTCGTCACGACATCGACCGTCCGGGAGGTGACCGGCGAGCCGCGAATCCAGGAGGTAGCGAGGCTTCTCAGCGGGCAGGAGGACTCGTCGACCGCGCGTGCCCACGCCCTCGAGTTGATCGAGGGCTCGGCTATCGCGCGCTAGGCATGGCAGGATGAATGCCATGAAGCGGATCGTTGGGACACGCCGAGTCAGGAAGGACGCCGACCGCTTCATCTCCGGGGTCGCGCGCCTCGATCCGCATCCCATGCATCTCGCGCGTCGCCTGAAGCGCGACGCCATCGCGATCATCGACGTGATGGACCTCGACCAGCGCATCGCGGAGGCCCTCGCGGCCGCGCGTCCCGCCGCCGTGCTCAACGCCGCGGCGTCCATCTCGGGGCGCTTCCCCACGGGCGGCGCGAAGGTGCTGCTCGACGCGGGGATCCCGCTCATCGATGCGCTCGGCGCCGACATCCTCGGCGTCCGCGATGGCGATCGCGTCCGAATCGAGGGGGCGGAAGTCTTCCAGGGGACCGAGAAGATCGCCGAGGGGGTGGTGCGGACCCTTCCTGACGTTGAGGCCGCCATGGCCTCGGCGGCCAAGGGTGCGGGCGTGCATCTCGCGTCCTTCGCCGCGAGCGTCCTGGACGCCATCGACCGCGACGCTTCGCTCCTCCTAGACGGGGTGGGCTTGCCCGCCCTGGGAACCAAGCTCGAGGGACGCCAGGTCGTCGTCCTGTCGACCGGCTTTGGGCACGCCGAACAGCTGCGACGTATCCGGCCGTTCCTGAGGGACCGCAAGCCGGTGATTATTGCGGTCGGCTCCGGCGCGGACGAGGCGCTGAAGGACGCGTACGCGCCGCGGATCATCGTCGGCAACGTCGACGGCATCTCCGAGGCCGCGCTGACCTCGGGCGCGGAGGTGGTCGTTCACGAGCCGGGGCGCGGCGATGGCGGAGCCAGCAGGCTCGATTCGCTCAACGTCCGCCACGTATTCTCCGACCTCACGGTCTCGAGCGACGACCTTGCGATTCTTCTCGCGTACAACTCTGGCGCGTCCCTCATCATCACGGTCGGCGTGGCCTCTGGGCTCGCGGACTTCCTCGAGGAGGGGCGCCCCGAGGCGGCCGCGACATTCCTCGCGCGGCTTGTCGCCGGCGGGCGGCTCGCCGACGCTGGCACGGTTGCGGCACTGTATCGCCATCGGTACTCCCCGTGGACGCTCATCGCCCTGGTCCTCGCGGCGCTCTTCGCGCTGGGCAACGCGCTCGCCCTCACCCCCGGGGGCGCGGCATGGCTGCGCGACGTGTGGCCCGTGGTCGCCTCATGGTTTGGAGCGACGGCATGATCGACTTCCGGTACCACGTCGTGTCGCTCGCGGCGGCGCTCCTCGCGCTCGCGATCGGGATCGTCCTCGGCTCGGGGCCTCTTCGCACGGCGCTCGTGTCCTCCCTCACCGACGAGACGGCTCAACTTCGCCAGGAGCTCGCGGACGCGAAGGCGCAAACTGCCGCGGAGCAACTGCAGGGGGCCGTCGGGCGGGACTTTGTCGACCAGGCCGCCGGGGTCCTGCTCGCCGATTCCCTCAAGGACCGGAACATCGCGATCATCCGGGTCCTCTCTCCTGACGAGGCAGAGGTAACGGGCACCCGCGACCGACTCGTGCAGGCTGGCGCGACCGTCACCGGCAATCTCACCATCGAGCCCGCGTGGCTCGACGACGGCCAGGCGGCCTTCCGCGCGGCGTTTGCCGCCCAGATCGCGGACTCTGTCGTCGGCGTCGATGCGGCCGTCGCCCCGGACAAGGTGATGGCGCACGCGCTCGCGCAGGCGCTCATTCCCACGGACTCATCCGTGGCGGCGGGGCCGAACGACGTCGCGGATCCGACGACGGCCACCGATCGCGCCACGCTCCTCCTGAACCTGCTGAAGGGCGCCGACTTTGTGACGGGGACCGTCACCGGTCCCGTGGACGGCGTCCTGATCATCGCGGGTCCCGGTCCGGCGAATGAGGACGTTCACGCGGCGCAGAGCGAGACCATGGCAGAGCTCGCGGGGATCCTCGACGCGTACGACAAGGGCACGGTCGTGGCATCGGGGTCGGCGACTCCGCTGGACATCGCGACCGCGATCGGCTCTTCCTCCCTGCTTCACGCGAACGTCACGACCGTGACCGAGTCGATGAACTACTTCGGGCGATTCACCGTCGCGCTCGCCATGGCGAAGGAACTCACGGGAACCGCAGCGAACTACGGATACGGCCAGGACCTGACGCTCTACCCCGGTACGGTTGCCGCGACGCCGACCCCGTAGGGACGACGCGTCGTAGGGGGCGCGCCAGCCCGGGAACTGTTAGGATCGAAGCCCGTGGAGCGAACCCGACTTTCCGGCCCCGCGGGCCATGTCACCCGGCACATCTTCGTCACCGGGGGCGTGGTGTCATCCCTGGGAAAGGGCCTGACGGCGTCGAGCCTCGGCCGATTGCTCCGCTCTCGCGGACTTCGCGTGACCATGCAGAAACTGGATCCGTACCTCAACGTCGATCCCGGCACGATGAACCCCTTCCAGCACGGCGAGGTCTTCGTGACCAACGACGGTGCCGAGACGGACCTCGACATCGGCCACTACGAGCGCTTCCTTGACGTGGAACTCGGCGCGAGCGCCAACGTGACCACGGGGATGGTCTACTCCCAGGTGATTGCCAAGGAACGTCGCGGCGAGTATCTCGGCGACACCGTGCAGGTCATCCCGCACATCACCGACGAGATCAAGCGCCGCATGCGAGCCCAGGCGAGCCCGGAGGTGGACGTCATCATCACCGAGATCGGCGGCACGGTCGGCGACATCGAGTCGCTGCCGTTCCTGGAGGCCGCGCGCCAGGTCCGCCACGACGTCGGCCGCGACAACGTCTTCTTCCTCCACGTCTCGCTCGTGCCCTTCATCGGGCCGTCGGGCGAACTCAAGACGAAGCCCACCCAACACTCCGTCGCGGAACTGCGCTCCATCGGCATCCAGCCCGACGCGATCGTCTGCCGCGCCGACCGCGACATTCCGCAGTCCGTCAAGAACAAGATCGCGCTCATGTGCGACGTCGAGATCGAGGCCGTCGTCACGGCCAAGGACGCGCCGAGCATCTACGACATCCCGCGCGTGCTCCACGCCGAGGGCCTCGACGCCTACGTCGTCCGGCGCCTTGCCCTTCCGTTCCGCGACGTCGACTGGGAAGACTGGGACAGCCTGCTGAGGCGAGTTCACAAGCCGAAGGAGTTTCGCGGTGAGGCTGACGTTCTTCAAAATAACATTCGCAAGCTGACTGAGGGATGCTCTCTCGTTGGAGGAGACCGCCATAAGCTCCTGAATGTGGTGTGAGATTGGGTTTTGGAGTTTTCGTAACGCTTAAGCTTGATTGGCGCCACATCCAAAAATCCGCCCGCTTCGTCTAAGATGATGTGGGGTTCAAGCTTTTGACCCGAAACAGCCGAAAGCAAACCCTGAAGAGAGTCGAAAATGGCTTCGACTTCGGTATTTGACAATTCGCTGCAATGTTTCATTTTGCTGAAACAGGAAGATGCTGAAAACAAGCACTCATTGCGCTGGTTATTGCTGATCGCTTACATCATAGGTCTGTCAATAGGTGTTCACTTGCTCAACCTGCTTACAATTCCGGCAATGGTTTTTG
>JADGOS010000160.1 GCA_017882825.1 Demequinaceae bacterium
TTCGCGCCCGGATCTGGCCCATTCTCGGCTTGTACGGGCTCGCCACCGCCGCGGTGCTCGTTCCCGTCGCGATCTGCGTGGGCCTGTTCGCGCTCGCGAGCCAGGACAGTTCTGGTGTCGCGGTCCTCGGCGTCATGATCGTCGTGCTGGTACTCCTCTTTCCCCTCGCGCTCCTGTACAACGTCATCATGGGCGTGGCGCTTCCGCTCGTCGTGCTCGAGCGGGGAGGCGTGATGGCCTCCGCCAGGAGGACGTTCGCGCTGATTAAGGGCCGGTTCTGGTGGACCCTGCTGATCTCCTTCGTCGCGAGCATGCTCATCGGCGTCGTCACGCAGGTCCTGTCCTATGCGCTTCAGTTCGGCGCGTTGATCATCCTCGCCTTCCTTCCCTCGGCCTCCGAGACCGCGACGATGATCCTTCTCACGGCCGCGACCCTCGTGACCTACCTCGTCTCCGCGGTGCTGGACGCGTCCTACCTCGGAGCCACCTTCACCTTCGTGTACATCGATCTCAGGATTCGTCACGAGGGATTCGACGCGGACCTCGCCGAGGCCGCAGAGGCTCGGGCGAGGCAGTAGCCATGGCCGACATCCCCGTAACCCCCGACGCCGACACCGCCCGCCAATGGGCTGTCGACGAGCTCGCCAAGGCGGCCTACCAGGAGCACGGTCCGTCGCTCGCGCAGCGGATCCAGGAGTGGTTCGCCCACGCGCTCTCGTCGATCTTCGGAGTCGGGCTGGGCTTCGGATCGGTGACCTCGATCCTCGCCATCGTCGTGGTCGTCCTCGTCGTCGTCGCCGTCGTCTACGCCGTTGTGGGCCCGATGCGCCGGTCGCGGAGGGCCGCGCGCGCGCGAGCCGTCTTCGAGGATGACGCGCGGACCTCCGCGCAGATGCGCGAGTCCTCCGAGCGCGCCGCCACGAGTGGCGACTGGAATCTCGCGACCCTTGAGCGATATCGCGCCGTGATCCGCTCGCTCGAAGAGCGCGACCTCATCGAAGAACGGGCGGGGATGACCGCGCACGAGGCGGCCAGCGCAACCGCCCGACGCTTCCCCGACGTTCGCTACCTTGTTGAGCACGCGTCCGAGATCTTCGACGGCATCCGCTATGGGCGCCGAGAGGCGACGTCGCGCGAGTACGACACCATGACGTCCCTCGATCGCTCGCTCACGGGTCGCTCCATTCTCACGGCGGCCGCGTCGTGACGGCGGGCGCAGGGTGACGGCCACAGCGGTGGCGGAGGCTCAGGGCTTCACCGTCGCCAACGCGTCGCCGAAGCTCCGCACGCGCGTGTGGCGGGGCCGCTTCTGGTGGAGCCTCCTCATCCTCTTCGCGTTGCTCGTTGCCGTGATGATGGCGTCCAGCCCGACGAAGGACTCCGTGCTCCTGTCCCTGAACAACTCCGGGGGCGACGGCGCGCGCGCCACGGGCGAGATTCTCCGGGGCCGCGGGCTCGACGTGCGGCAGATCACCAGGCTCGGCGCCGCGCGCATCGCAGAGCCGCAGGACACCACGCTCGCCGTGGCCCTGCCCAGCCAGTTGATCGACTACCAGCTCGAGTCCGTTTTGGCCTACCCGGGCGACATCGTGTTCGTCGGCGTCAGCCCCGACGTCCTCACCGCCATCGACCCTGCGCTCGTGCCGGCGGACACGCCGGAGACGACCCTGCGCGGGGCCGGGTGTGACGATCCCGATGCGATCGCGGCGGGACGCATCTCCACGGGCGGCGCCGAAATCGACGCGACGAGGGTGGACGGCGCCACAGTGTGCTTCCGGAGCGCGCCGGGAATCGGGCCGTTCGTCGTCCTGAAGCGCGACGGTCGCACCATCACCCTCCTTTCGGACGCGACGCTTCCCATGAACTCCAACCTCACGGATTACGGCAACGCGGCGCTCGTGTTCCGCGCGCTCGGCAAGCATCCGACGCTCGTGTGGTACCTCGGCAATCCGCTCGACACCTCGACGCTGACGTACTCCTACCACAACGGCACGGGATCGAATCCCGGCGAGCATGCGGCCGAGCCGAGCGCCGACTTCCTGCCCCCCGGCACGGGGACCGCGCTCTACGCGCTCGCGATCGCCGTGCTCATCGCCGCGATCTGGCGCGGAAGGCGCATGGGGCCCCTCGTAACCGAGGCCCTGCCCGTGGTCGTGCCTTCCTCCGAAACGACGAGGGGGCGCGCCAGGCTCTACCGGAGGGCCCGCGCGTACGGCCGAGCGTCCGCGTCGCTTCGCGCCGCCGCTGCCGAGCGCATGGGCCGTCGGCTTGGCGTCCCGCGCGGCGGCGATGCCGCGTCTCTCATTCGCGCCGTCGCCCGAGCCACCGGGCGGGAGCCCGTGGCCGTGGAACGCCTCGTGTACGGCCCGCCGCCAGACGGCGAAGGCGCCATGATGGATCTTGTTCAGGAACTCGACACGCTGGAAAGGCAGGTTCACCGACCGTGACGGAGACTCCACCCCCCTCTGCCGCCGGAAGTCCGGCGGCGTCGCCCTCGGCCCCCGCGCCGGACGACGCACCCCGCTCGGCCGCGCGCGAGTCGCTCGCCAAGATTCGCACGGAGGTGGGCAAGGCCGTGGTCGGCCAGGACGCGGCCGTCACCGGCCTCGTCATCGCCCTGCTGTGCCGCGGCCACGTGCTCCTCGAGGGCGTACCCGGCGTCGCGAAGACGCTCCTGGTGCGCTCCCTCGCGGCCTCCCTCGGGATGGACTCCAAGCGGGTCCAGTTCACTCCCGACCTGATGCCGGGCGACGTGACGGGCTCGCTCATCTACGACGCCCGCACCGCGGCCTTCTCATTCCGCCAGGGGCCCGTGTTCACGAACCTGCTGCTCGCCGACGAGATCAACCGGACGCCCCCCAAGACCCAGGCCTCGCTTCTCGAGGCGATGGAGGAGCGCCAGGTCACGATCGACGGCCAATCCCATCCCCTTCC
>JADGOS010000161.1 GCA_017882825.1 Demequinaceae bacterium
GAGGACCGCGGCAGCAATCCCGAAAATGTAGCTGCGCAGATTCATGCGTCCTCGCTTCCCTTGTCGAGGGCCGGCGGCCTCGCATAGGCGAAGGCGAGCGCCATGATGACCCGTGCCAGGTAGAGGGCGGCTCGGGGGGGGATTTTGGGAGGGAACCCCGCCCGTCCTCGAGCGCATCGCGACGGGAACCTGTCGGATCGTCAGGCCAGTGCGCGCAGCAAGGGCGAGGGACTCGATGGTTCACCGAGGTACTCGGCCGGATAGTGACGGGCGAAAAGACGAATGGCCCGGGGTCCCGACGCGCGGAAGCCCGACGTCGTGTCCGTGAGACTGGTGCGGGAGGTACGGCTGAGGACGGCCGCGAGAAGCACGCTCGCCCAGCGGCGCGGGCCGCGCATCTTGTACTGTCCCTCGCCGGCGAAACGGGCTCCCAGCACGAGGTCCGCGTGCTCCAACCCTTCCAGGACCGCTAACGCGCCGCCAGGATCATGTTGGCCATCGGCATCGATTTGGACGACGGCTTGGAACCCGTTCTCCAGCGCATACCGGAATCCGACGCGCATCGCTCCTCCGACGCCGAGATTAAACGGAAGGGTGGCGACCATAGCCCCCGCAGCCAAAGCGGCCGCGCGCGTCCCGTCCGTCGAGCCGTCATCGACCACGAGGACCGAGGCATGGGGAAGCTTCGCGAACACTTCCTCCACCACACCCCCAACGGACGCGGCCTCGTTGAACGCCGGCATAACAACGAGCGTCTGTTCCAGCGCTGGCGGCATGGTGCGATCCTAGCAACTTCACACTTGACCGCAGCGGCCGGTACTCAGCGCGAGGCGGTCGCACTCGATTACTAGAGGTTGATGGTCAATCCGGTCTTGGCCGATTCGAGGGCCGCGCCAACAACGCGGACGGTTGCGAGTCCTTCGCGCATTGTCACGATTTCGCTCGGCTTGCCCAGGACGGCGTCCCTGAACGCCGCATGTTCGCTCGCCAGCGGTTCCGGCTTCGGGATCGCATAGCGGGTGACGTCGCCCTCGCTCACGCCGCGGAATCCCGCAATGGCATCCCATGTGGTCGCGACCGTGCCGTTCGCATAGAAGGTCAGGTCGGCCGTCAGGGTGTCAGCGACGAAGGCGCCGCGCTCGCCCGTCACGACGGTGACGCGCTCCTTCATCGGGGAAAGCCAGTTCACCAGGTGATTAACCACCACGCCGTTCGCGAACCGCCCCGTGATGGAGACAAGATCCTCGAACTCCCGTCCACTTCGGTGGGCTGTCTGCGCCGAAACGGAGGTGTAGGTCGATCGCGTCACCCACGCGGCGAGATCGATGTCGTGAGGCGCAAGGTCCCGCACGACGCCGACGTCGGCGATTCGAGCGGGGAAGGGGCCCTGGCGGCGGGTGATGATCTGGTAGATGTCGCCCAGGTCGCCTGAATCGAGGCGAGCCCTGAGGCTCTGAACGGCCGGGTTATAGCGCTCGATGTGCCCGACGCCGCCTACGAGGCCCTTGGCTTCGAAGGCGTCGGCGATGCGCTCGGCGGATTCGACGTCAGGCCCAAGCGGCTTCTCCACGAGGGCGTGCACGCCCGCGGCGGCGAGCGCAAGGGCGATTTCCTCGTGGAGCATCGTCGGCACAGCGACCGTGACGTAGTCGACGCCCACCTTGATGAGCGACGCGATGTCGGGAAGGACGTCGAGGTTGCCTGCGACGCCGTGGGCGTCGCCTCCGGGATCGGCGATGGCGACGAGGTCAACGCCGTCGAGGCCGCGAAGAACGCGGGCGTGGTGGCGTCCCATGCTCCCGATTCCGATGAGGCCCGCGCGCAGATTTGCCATCACGCACCGGCCTTCGCAACGGCGTTCACTCCGGCGACGATGCGATCCACGTCCGCGTCGGTGAGGGACGGGTGGACCGGCAACGAAAGGACCTCATCTGCGGCGACACGAGTCACCGGCAGTTCGAGCTTCTGGCTGAACGACGGCAATTCGTGGTTCGGGATCGGGTAGTACACGCCCGAACCAACCCCGTAATCATCGAGGAGCGCCTTCGCGAACGCGTCGCGATCGCCGTGCACACGAATCGTGTACTGGTGATAGACGTGGGTGGCCTCGGGGGCGACCGGCGGGACCGTAACGCCCTCCAGGCGGGTGTTGAAGGCGGCCGCAATTTCTTGGCGACGGGCGGTCCAGGCCGGGAGCTTCCCCAGTTGGACCCGCCCCACGGCGGCATGAATGTCGGTCATGCGGGCGTTGAATCCCACGACCTCGTTCTCGTACCGCTTCTCCATTCCCTGATTGCGAAGCAACTTCACCATCCGGGCGACCTCATCGGTCGCGCAACTGACCATGCCACCCTCGCCCGAGGTCATGTTCTTCGTCGGGTACAGGCTGAACATGGCGAACGTGCCGAACGACCCGACCGGCGCTCCATTCCAGGCGGCGCCGTGTGCCTGGGCCGCGTCCTCGAAGAGCATGATTCCGTGCTTCTTCGTCAGGGCAACGTAGCGATCCATGTTGGCGGGGTGTCCGTAGAGGTGGACCGGCATCATGCCGCGGGTGCGCGGAGTGATGGCGGCCTCGGCGGCGTCGGGGTCCATGCAGAAGGTCTCGGGTTCGATGTCAACAAAGACCGGTGTTGCGCCAGTGAGCGCCACAGAGTTGGCGGTGGCCGCGAAGGTGAAGGACGGCACGAGGACCTCGTCGCCGCGGCCAATCCCGGCGGCGAGAAGCCCGAGGTGAAGTCCGGCCGTTCCGGAGCACACGGCAACGCAGGTCCGGCCGCCCACGAGTTCGCTGCCGAACTCCTTCTCAAACGCGGCCACCTCGGGACCCTGGGCGATCATGCCAGAACGCATGACGCGATCGACCGCCGCCCTCTCCTCATCGCCGATGATGGGCTTCGCGGCCGGAATCGTG
>JADGOS010000074.1 GCA_017882825.1 Demequinaceae bacterium
GGGTCCATGAAGGCCGTCGTCGTCTACCAGTCGCTGTGGGGTAGCACCGCTGCGATCGCACGGGCTATCGCGGAGGGCCTCGGAACAGGTGCGGTCGCGCTCACCACGAGCGAAGCGACCCCAGAAGCCATCGCGGGAGCGACCCTCATCGTCGCAGGTTGTCCGGTGCATGCCTTCAGCCTCCCGTCGGTCGCCACGGTTGAGCAGGCCGTCGCCAAGCCCGTCGGAGAGAAGGCGGTCGCAGCCAACAGTTCGCACCGCCTGATGCGCGACTGGCTCGAGGAGCTCCACAAGGGATCGGGCCGTTCGGCCGCGTTCGATACGCGGGTGCGCGGGCCCCTTGGCAAGGGAGGGGCGTCGAAGATCGCGGCGCGGCTCGAGGGCGCTGGCTACTCGAGCCTGGTACCGCGCGAGGGCTTCTTCGTGGCGATGAAGGGCGCGGAAGTCACCAAGGACGGGATGCTCCTTCCGGGGGAGGTTGACCGCGCCCGCGAGTGGGGGCGCGCGATGGCCGCGGCCCTTGCCGAGGTGCGCTAGGAGTCGCTCTTGCGGAGGACGTCGCTGAGGCGTCGTGCCGCGTCCGTGACGTCTCGCGCGTGCTTCTGCGCAGGGTGGCCCGTGAGCCTCTCGATGGGACCGGAGATTGAGACGGCCGCAACGACGCGCCCCGACGCCCCCCACACGGGCGCGGAGACTCCGGCCACGCCTGCCTCGCGTTCGCCCGCGCTCTCGGCGTAGCCCTGCTCTCGCACCCGCGCAAGGTCTCCCGCGGTGAACCTCGCACCCTCGAGCAGTGCATGCATGCGCTCCGGCTCCTCCCACGCGAGCAGCACCTGCGCCGCGGACCCCGCGTGCATCGTCATCGTGGTGCCGACGGGGATGGAATCGCGCAGCCCGAAGGGACGATCGGCCGCGGCGATGCAGATGCGGTGTTCGGCGTGGGGGCGGAAGAGTTGCGCCGACTCCTCCGTTCGGTCCCGCAACGCCTCAAGGATGGGCTGCGCGGCGCTCACGAGGCGGTCCTCGCCGACCGTGGCGGCGAGTTGGAGGAATCGGCGGCCCAGGATGAACGCCCCCCGGGCGTCGCGGCCGACGAGGTGGTGGTGTTCGAGGGCGAGCGCGAGGCGGTGGACGGTGGGGCGGGCGAGGTGCGTCCGCGCGACGAGGTCGGCGAGTGTCGCCGGTCCCTTCTCCAGTTCGGCCAGGATCGCCGCGGCCTTGTCAATGACGCCGACTCCGCTATGATTGTCCACAAGACGATACTAGCGTCCTACATTGTGAGACACAAGAGCTATCCGGGAGGAACGCACATGGGCACGACGCTCGCAGAGAAACTGTGGCAGAGCCACCTGGTCCGTGAGGGCGAGGGCGGCGCCCCCGACCTGCTCTACATCGACCTCCACATGGTGCACGAGGTCACGAGCCCGCAGGCCTTCGACGGGTTGCGGCTCGCCGGTCGCAAGGTCCGTCGCCCCGACCTCACGATCGCGACCGAGGACCACAACACCCCGACGCTCGACATCGACAAGCCGATCGCCGACCTCACGAGCCGGACCCAGATCGACACCCTGCGCGCCAACGCCAAGGAGTTCGGCGTCCGAATCCACAGCCTCGGCGACGCAGACCAGGGCGTCGTCCACGTCGTCGGCCCCCAACTCGGGCTGACGCAGCCCGGCATGACCGTGGTCTGCGGCGACTCGCACACCTCGACGCATGGCGCGTTCGGCGCGCTCGCGTTCGGCATCGGCACGTCCGAGGTGGAGCACGTGCTCGCCACGCAGACGCTCCCGCTGGGCAAGTTCAAGACGATGGCGATCAACGTCAACGGCACGCTACCCGAGGGCACGACGGCCAAGGACGTCATCCTCGCGGTCATCGCGAAGATCGGCACCGGCGGGGGACAGGGCTACGTGCTCGAGTACCGCGGCGACGCCATCCGCGCGCTGTCGATGGAGGCGCGCATGACGGTGTGCAACATGTCGATCGAGGCGGGCGCCCGCGCCGGCCTCATCGCCCCGGACGACGTCACCGCCGAGTACGTCAAGGGCCGCCCCCACGCGCCCGAGGGCGAGGACTGGGACGCGGCCGTCGAGTACTGGAAGACGCTCGTTACGGACGACGACGCGACCTTCGACGTCGAGGTCACGCTGAGCGCCCCCGACCTCGAGCCGTTCGTCACCTGGGGCACCAACCCGGGCCAGGGTCTTCCGCTGAGTGCCGCCGTCCCCAACCCGGACGACTTCGAGGAGGAGAACGACCGCGTCGCGGCCAAGAACGCCCTCGCCTACATGGGCCTGACGCCCGGCACGCCGCTTCGGGACATCAAGGTGGACACGGTCTTCTTGGGCTCCTGTACCAATGGCCGCATCGAGGACCTCCGCGCCGCGGCGGCCGTCGTCAAGGGTCGCAAGAAGTCGCCCGACGTCAGGATGCTCGTGGTGCCCGGGAGCGCGCGCGTGCGCCTCGAGGCCGAGGCCGAGGGCCTCGACAAGGTGTTCATGGACTTCGGGGCGGAGTGGCGCAACGCCGGCTGCTCGATGTGCCTGGGCATGAACCCCGACCAGCTCGCCCCGCAGGAGCGCTCGGCGTCCACGTCGAACCGCAACTTCGAGGGCCGGCAGGGCAAGGGCGGCCGCACCCACCTCGTCTCGCCGCTCGTCGCGGCAGCCACCGCCGTGCGCGGCACCCTGTCCTCGCCCGCGGACCTCGTCGACTCGAACACGGAGGCATAGGCCATGGAGAAGTTCACCACCCACACCGGAGTCGGCGTCCCGCTTCGCCGCTCGAACGTGGACACGGACCAGATCATCCCGGCCGTATACCTCAAGCGCGTCACGCGCACGGGGTTCGAGGACGCGCTCTTCGCGGCCTGGCGCGGGGACCCGGACTTCATCCTCAATCAGCCCGCGTACTCGCTCGGCTCGGTGCTCGTCGCGGGGCCGGACTTCGGGACTGGATCCAGCCGCGAGCACGCCGTGTGGGCGCTCAAGGACTACGGGTTCAAGGTCATCATCTCTTCTCGCTTTGCGGACATCTTCCGCGGCAACTCCGGCAAGCAGGGGCTCCTCACGGCGCAGGTGGATCCGGCGGACGTCGAACTCCTATGGAAACTTCTCGAGGAGGAGCCGGGACTCGAGATGACCGTGTCCCTCGAGCACAGGACCGTGACCGCCGCGGACATCACCGTCCCGTTCGAGATCGACGACTATGTGCGCTGGCGCCTCATGGAGGGCCTCGACGACATCGGCCTGTCGCTCGCCCACGAGGAGGACATCACGGCCTTCGAGGCGAAGCGGGAGGCGTGGCGCCCGAAGACGCTTCCGGCCAAGCACCTGCCCGAGGTTCACATCGAGGCGGCGCGCCCCGTCGGCTAGAGCTCGGGTTCTCGCTTCCACGCGAAGAGGTTGATGCGCGGTGCGAGCCACGCCTCGATCTCGTCGGGCGCCATTCCGCGACAGGGTTTGAGTACCAGGAATCGGGGACGCCCCGTGTTCATCACGACAAGGAGCATGACGGCGAGGGCAACGACGATCGCGAAGGGCAGCAGGAGCAGGATCAGTCCGGCGGTGCTCAGCGGCGTCCCGGTCCCTGCCGGAGGTTGAGTGGCGGGCACGTCGGCGCCGAGCCAGAAGTGGATCAGTTCTGGGATGATGGCAACTGCGATGAAGGACATCAGCGCCCAGAATGCCCACGCTCCGCGAACGAACTTCCATCGCGGAAGTCCGGTTCCTTGTAGGCCGGCGTCCATGCGCTGTGCCATGTCCGAGATCTTGACGCGATGGCGCTCGGGGCGAGCGAACCAGTATCCCTCCAGCACTTGGACGCCCGCGAAGATCGCCCACGCAACACCCGCGAGGATCTTCATCGACGCCGGCGCCCATCATGCGCGGCGGAACCGAGGCTCATGCGGCAGAGCCTATCGGCACGGGCGTGTCTCCACCGTGTCAAGGCACGGACTCGGCTTTGCGTCGACGGGTACTCGGACGACACGTGGAGGATGGCGTCGCGCCTCGCATAGGGCACGATAGAGGCATGAGCGACACCATCCGCATCACGGGCGGGAAGCCCCTCACCGGCGAGATCACCGTCCGCGGCGCGAAGAACTTCGTCTCCAAGGCAATGGTGGCGTCGCTCCTGGGCGATGGTCCCTCGATCCTCCACAACACGCCGGACATTCGGGATGTCGGCGTCGTCACCGGGCTGCTTGAGCTCCACGGCGCGAAGGTCACCTACGACGCGCCCTCGGGGGCGCTGACCGTCGACCCGACCACGGTCGCTTCCGCCGAAATCTGCGACGTCTCCGTCCACGCGGGATCGAGCCGAATCCCGATCCTCTTCTGCGGGCCGCTGCTCCACCGTTTGGGAGAGGCCGTCATCCCGGATCTCGGTGGCTGCAGGATCGGTGAGCGCCCCGTGGACTTCCACCTGGAGATCCTCCAGAAGTTCGGCGCGGTCGTCGAGGAACTCGGCGACGGCATCCGCCTGAGCGCCCCCAACGGCCTGCACGGGATCAAGTACCGCCTCAACTACCCCAGCGTCGGCGCCACGGAGCAACTCCTCCTCACCGCCGTGCGCGCGGAAGGCATGACCCGCCTCGAGAACGCCGCGGTGGAACCGGAGATCAAGGACCTCATCGACCTCTTGCAGAAGATGGGCGCGGTGATCTCGGTAGAGACCGATCGGTCGGTGACCATCGAGGGCGTCACGCAGATGCACGGGTACGAGCACATCTCGCTCACCGACCGGATCGAGGCGGCATCGTGGGCGGCCGCCGCGCTCGCGACCCGGGGCGACGTGTTCGTCCACGGTGCGCAGCAGCGGACCATGGCGATGTTCCTCAACGTGTTCCGCAAGGTGGGGGGCGAATTCGAGGTACGTGAGCACGGCATCAACTTCCGCCACCCCGGCGGAGAACTTCGCTCGATCGCCCTTCAAACGGATGTGCATCCTGGCTTCATGACGGATTGGCAGCAGCCGCTCGTCGTCGCGCTCACTCAGGCGAAGGGCCTCAGCATCGTTCACGAGACCGTCTACGAGCAGCGATTCGGCTTCACCGACGCCCTGGTGAAAATGGGGGCGAACATCCAGCTGTACCGGGAGTGCCTGGGCGACACGGCGTGCAGATTCGGCCAACTGAACTTCAAGCACTCGGCCGCGATCTCCGGGCCGACCCCGCTTCACGCCGCCGACATCGACGTGCCCGACCTACGCGGCGGCTTCAGCCACCTCATCGCGGCCCTCGCGGCCGAGGGCACCTCCACCGTGACGGGCGTCGGAATCATCGACCGCGGGTACGAGAACTTCCGCGACAAACTCGCCGCGCTGGGTGCCTCCTTTGAGTAGGGTCCCCATCCGGGACAAGATGCCCCGGGGGTATCACTTCGCGGCGGCGCTGTTGCGCGGCATCGCCTGGACGATGGTCAAGAAGGACTGGCACGGCGCCGAGAACCTCCCCAAGGAGGGTGCCTTCCTCGCGGTCTCGAATCACGTCACCTACGCCGACCCGGTCACCTTTGCGCACTTCCTTTACAACAACGGGTACGCGCCCCGTTTCCTCGCGAAGTCCCAGTTGTTCACCATGCCGGTGATCGGGTGGGTCGTGAAGGCCCTCGACCAGATACCCGTCTACCGCGGAACGAGCAAGGCCATGGAGGCCGTCGACGACGGGATTTCCTTCCTCGAACGCGGGCAGTGCATCACGATCTTCCCCGAGGGAACCCTCACACGCGACCCGAACCTCTGGCCCATGGTCGGCCGGACGGGCGCCGCGCGCATGGCCCTCCAGACGGGCGTCCCGGTCATTCCCGTGGCGCAGTGGGGCGCCCAGCGCCTCCTGGGGCGGTACGGCAAGGTCCTCAAGCCGATTCCGCGCAAGAAGGTGACGGTGGTCGCGGGTCCCGCGATCGACTTGGACGATCTGAGGGGCAAACCGCTCACGAACGACGTCCTGCGGGAGGCGACCGACCGGATTATGGCTACCCTGACACGTATGGTCGAACAGCTTCGTGGCGAGCCTGCGCCCGCCGTCCCCTACGACATGCGAAAGCAGGGGGCATGACGCGCGCCGCCGTCCTCGGCACGGGGGCGTGGGGGTCGACGTTCGCCGGAGTCCTCGCTGACGCGGGCAATGACGTCGTCCTGTGGGGCAACGACGATCCCGCCAACGCGGAGATCAACGAGCGCCACACGAACACCGCCTTCAGCGGCGATCGGGTTTTCCCTGATTCGGTGCGCGCGACGGGCGACGCGGGCGAGGCGCTCGCGGGCGCCGACCTGCTGTTCGTCGCCCTGCCCGCGCAAAACGTCAGGGAGATCGTCGCCGAGTACGCACCCCTCGTTCCGCGGGGCGCCGCGGTCGCGTCCCTGATGAAGGGCATCGAGGTCGGTTCGCGCCTGAGGATGAGCGAGGTGCTCGCCGAGGTGTGGGGGATCGAACAGGAACGGCTCGCCGTCGTGTCGGGCCCGAACCTGGCGAGCGAGATCGCGCTCCGTCAGCCCACCGCCACGGTCGTGGCGTCGACCTCCGCAGAGACGGCGAAGCGCGTCGCGGACGCGGTCGCGTCGGCGTACTTCCGTCCCTACACCAACCCGGATGTGGTCGGCGTGGAGCTCTGCGGCGCCTACAAGAACGTCATCGCCGTTGGCGTGGGGATCGCCGACGGACGCGGCTTCGGCAACAACACCACGGCCACGATCATCACGCGCGGCCTCGCGGAGATGGCTCGCCTTGGCCTCGCGCTCGGGGCCTCCGCCGAGACCTTCCCCGGCCTCGCGGGAATGGGCGATCTGATCGCTACGTGCGCCTCGCCCCTGTCCAGGAACCACACGCTCGGGTCCCACATCGGCCAGGGCTATGCGCTGCGCGATGCGATCGCCGCGACGAAGGGCACTGCTGAGGGAGTGGAGACGTCGCGCTCGATCCAGCAGCTGGCGGACGAGCACGGCGTCGACATCCCGATCTGCAACGCCGTGGTCAAGATGCTTCACGGCGGCGCGGACCCTGAGACGATCATGTCCGCGCTTCTTTCGCGGCCCCGCAAGGCCGAGGGGGCGTAGGCCATGGGTCGCCCGACGGTTGCCGTGCTCTTTGGGGGGAGATCCTCGGAGCACGGCGTCTCGTGCGTGACGGCCTCTGGCGTCTTGCGCGCGATCGATCGGTCTCGCTGGGACGTGGTGGCAGTTGGCATCGCGCGCGACGGCCAGTGGACGCTCGCGAACGACGATCCCGACGACTGGCGCATCCGCGAGGGGGAGCTCCCAGCGGTCGTGGGCGGCGGCGCCACCGTCCTTCCGCCATTCCGCGCTGGCGACCCGATGTGGCGCGTGCTTCGCGATAGTGGCGCCGTCGAGGGCGGTACCGTCGAAGACCTAGCCGCGGTTGACGTCGTGTTCCCCCTCCTTCACGGCCCGTGGGGTGAGGATGGCACGGTTCAGGGCGCGCTCGACCTGGTGGACGTACGGTACGTGGGGTGTGGGGTCCTCGCGTCGGCGCTCGGCATGGACAAGGCGTTCGCGAAGATGGCGTTCCGCGCCGCCGGGCTTCCCGTCGCCAACGCGGTGGTGATCGACGGCGACGGCGACGTTGCGCTCGTGCGTTCCGAAATCGAGGCCCTACGCCTCCCCGTCTTCGTCAAACCAGCGCGAGCGGGGTCCTCTCAGGGCATCAGCCGCGTGGCCTCGTGGGATGTGCTCGATGCCGCGCTGGCGTCGGCGCTTAAGCATGATCCCAAGGTGCTCGTCGAGGAGGGGATCACGGGCCGCGAAATCGAGTGCGCCGTGCTCGAGACGCCCGACGGGTTCCGCGCGAGCCAGCCCGGCGAGATCGTAACCCGGGGGGACCACGAGTTCTACGACTACGAGGCAAAGTACTTCGACGAGGCCGCCGTGACGCTCTCCTGCCCGGCGGAGCTACCGCCCGGCATGAGCGAGGTAGTGAGGGATTACGCCCTGCGGGCATTCGCAGCGATCGGCGGCGAGGGTATCGCGCGGGCGGACATGTTCGTTCTGACGGACGGTTCCGTCATCGTCAACGAGATCAACACGATGCCGGGCTTCACGCCGTTCTCCATGTACCCGCGCATGTGGGAGGTGGAGGGGCTCGAGTACCCCGCTCTCATCGAGACGCTCCTCACCACGGCCCTTGAGCGCCCCGTCGGACTTCGCTAGAGCGACGAAGGGGAACGGCCGCGGCCGGCCTTGCGGGCGACCGCGGCGATCCGCCTACTTGACCTTGCCGTACGCGGACCGGAGCATCTTCTCCGTGCCGTCCGCGCTGATCTTCCCGTCGATCAGGACCATGAGCATGATCGCGGTGGAGCCCTTCGCCGCGAACGCTGCTGCGCCGCTCGGGAGCGCTATCACGGCGGCGTAGGGGCCGAGGTCCGTGAGCTGCTTGACGGTCACGCCGGCCTGGGTGCTACCCGCTCCGGAACTTGCCGCAGCGCCCGTCGTCTTGGTCGGGTCGACACCAGTGAGGGTGACGCCCACAAGGCCACCTGCGGCGCTAACAGCGCTGGATACCGCCTTTGGGTCCTGGCCCGCCATGGCGCCGAGTGCCGAGGCCAAGGGCCCGACGAGCGAGGGTCCGTCGGTCAGGTACACGCAGTTCTGGGATGGGCCCGTGTCGTTGGTGAGGGCCTTCCCGCGGGTGATCGCCTTGACGGTGAAGCCCGTGGCGGCGCTCACCTCGGCGGCCGTGAGGAGCGCGCACGGATCGCCGAAGGGACCGATCGCGGTCTCGCCCTGAATGGCCAATCCTGAGGTGCCGGGGGCCGCCGTCGCTCCGCCTGCCGCGGGGGACGTAGGGGCGCCGCTTGACGACGTTGAGGGGGAGTCCTTGGGGCCGCAGCCCGCGAGGAGAAGGGTAAGGCTGGCGACGAGCGATACAACCGCAACACGATTCCTGCGGCCCGCGTTCACGGGTCCTCCTTTGTTCGTACTTCCTCCGGCGCGATGCCAGATAAGGTAATCCTAACCCCGTGGACGCGCGTTACGACGTGAACGAATCGGGCGGCGCCACCGGTGCGCCGAATCTGCGGATTCGCCTACTGGATAGACCCGGGGCGTGGGTGTTCGATGGGTGCGTGGATGCTCGCGCGCCGACGGGGGCCGCGAGTGCGAGCCCGAGGATAGCGGGGCGGACGCGGACGCTGCGGCGGGGACCTCGTACGGCCTAGGCCGTGGCCATGGCCGTGCCGCGGGGCTTCCGAGCGGGCTTCGCCTTGGGCGCCACGGTACGCGCACGCTTCGAAGCCGTCTTGGGCGCCGCCGGGGCCTTCGTTGCGGGGCCCTTGGCGCCCGCGGAGGCCTTCGGCGGCCAGACGAGCCGCTGTCCGGGATGTGCCGCCATGTCGCCAAACGTGACGGCCCCGGATTGGCCTCGGACGATGGGCATGCCGATAACGAGCGCGACGCCCTCCTTGTGCTCAAGCTCGATGCGCACGGCCTCGCCGCCGTCCGCTGTTCGGGCGAGGGCGACGATCGCGTA
>JADGOS010000162.1 GCA_017882825.1 Demequinaceae bacterium
GCCGGCGAGCAGCCACCCGCGGTCGCCGACGTCGGTGGCGCCAGCCTGGGCGGCACCGAAGAACGCCGTGATGTACCGGTCCGCGATCCCCGACTCGGTCTCGTGCGCGAGCGCGGCCATCGTCTCGGCGCCGTCGAGCCGCGCGTGGTCGATGACGTACGCCGAGCTCCTGGGGTCGACCCCAGCGATCGCCACGAGCTCGGCGGCCCGATGGGCATGGATGCGCGATCGCTCGAGGGCCTGGGCCCGCGCGTCATCCGACGACCGCGCGGCGATCACCTCGTAGGCATAGGCCGCGAAGTCGTGGGCCACGATGATCCCCTCGAGAGTCGCGGCGTCGAGTGCCGTCGAGGCCGGAACGAGTTTTGAGAAGTTCGCGCCCGGCATGTGACGTTCGGACGCGAGCGGCGAGGACCCTGCCGCAATGGCGTCCTGATACGCGCCCACCGCGAGGGCCTCGGCATGACTCAGGCCGATCGAGGCTAGGACGAGCGCGAGGTCGGGGTCGTCGGCGATGAGCGCCGCAGCGAGGTCGGCGTCGCGCGCCTCGGCGACCGCGCGCGTCAACGATTCGATTCCCCGCGCTGGCTCGGGAGACGCCGACGGGGAGGGGGTCGCGGAGGGGGAGGGGGTGGCCGCGGGGAACGGGACGTACACCCCTCCGAGGGCGTCGAGGTGGGGGGTCGCGGAGGCCGTTTCCACCTGGACGAAGTAGTCACGGCCCGGCGTGGTCGCGCTGGCAGCAACCGTAGGGAGGGCGTCGAGAATGCGTACCTCCGCGAGTGCCGCCGCGTTGCGGAGAAGGTCGTACTGACTGGGCGAAGGTGCGGGGATTGGCGGGGTCTCGAGACGGAGCGAGCAGCCGGCAAGCGCGGTCGTCGCGAGGGTTGCCAGGAGCATCGTTCCGCCGACGAAACGTGACGTGCTCATGCGCGCCATCATTACACGATCGCACGCGTCACCGTAGAATGACGTGCAACTTCAGAGAACGCCCGGTTGCTTTTCGGGGAGAGGCGGGTCCATGGACATCGATCTCGCCACCCTGCGCGGACTCGAGAAGGAACGGGATATCTCCTTCGACGTCCTGATCGATGCGATCGAACAGGCGCTCGTCTCGGCGTATCACAAGACACCAGGGGCCCACCGTCACGCGCGGGTGGAAGTTGACCGCGGCACGGGCAAGGTCAGGGTTCTCGCGCGCGAGGACCCCGATCCCGAGTCGGAGACTCCTCCCGAGGCCATGCCGGAGTTCGACCACACCCCCACCGACTTTGGGCGGATCGCGACGGCCACGGCGCGCCAGGTCATCATCCAGAGGCTGAGGCAGGCTGGCGACGACCACGTGCTGGGCGAGTTCGCGGGCAGGGAGGGACAGCTCGTCTCCGGCGTCATCCAGCAGTCCGCCGACCCCAAGAACGTTCACGTTCAGCTCGGCGATGTCGAGGCGTTCCTGCCCGCCCACGAGCAGGTGCCGACCGAGACGTACGTCCATGGCGAGCGCATCCGGGGCTACGTGCTCGAGGTCGGCCGGGGCATGAAGGGCCCGTCGATCACCCTGTCCCGCACGCACCCCGGCCTCGTCCGCAAGCTGTTCGAGCTTGAGGTTCCCGAGATCGCCGACGGCACGGTGGAGATCATGGCGCTCGCGCGCGAGGCCGGTCACCGATCCAAGGTCGCGGTGCGGGCCACCGTCCCCGGCGTCAACGCCAAGGGCGCGTGCATCGGCCCGATGGGCGCGCGGGTGCGCGCCGTGATGGCCGAGTTGCGCGACGAGAAGATCGACATCGTCGATTGGGACGAGGATCCCGCCACCTTCGTGGGCCACGCGCTCTCGCCCGCCCGCGTCGTTTCGGTGACCGTCGTCGACCCGATCGCGAGGGCGGCGCGCGTCGTCGTCCCCGACTATCACCTCTCTCTCGCGATCGGCAAGGAGGGCCAAAACGCCCGACTTGCCGCGCGCCTGACGGGCTGGCGCATCGACATTCGCTCCGACGAGGCTCCCGAGGTACCGGGGGCGCAGGGCGCGCACGGCTAGGCGGAAGCCTCCGTACGCCACTTCCCGCTACACTGATGACGCCGAGAATCTCGCCTCGCGCCGCCGATTCGCTCGTGCCGGACCCGCAAGGGCCAGTGCGAACGTGTGTTGGTTGCCGGGGACGGGCGTCTCAGTCGGATCTCGTGCGGTTGGTCGTCATCGACGGAAACGTCGTGATCGACGAGTCGCACGGCATGCCTGGTCGGGGAGCGTACCTGCACCCCACCACGGAATGCTTGGACCGGGCGCGCCAACGGCGAGCCATCGGGCGGGCCCTGGGCCAACCCGAGGCGAACCTCGGTGCGTTGTTCCTGGATGTGGGCTTCTTCGCCCGCGAACCGGGGGCGCCCGGGACTTGGCCGCCTACCGAACCCAACCGTCGAAAGAACGGGAACCATCCCATGAGTTCACGATGAGTATCGCAAAATGAGTTTCGCTCACTAACGATGGTTCGGCCCTGCCTCGGTCGAACCGAGACAGGAGAGTTGTGGCAAAGCCCCGCGTTCACGAGATCGCCAAGGAGCTCGGAGTTCCGAGCAAGGATCTCATCAGCAAGTTGATCGAGATGGGCGAATACGTCAAGGGACCGTCCTCGACGCTCGAAGCCCCCGTCATCCGCAAGGTCCGCGATGCGTTCCCCGCGCCCAAGAAGGCGCCCGCCAAGGAAGAACCCACGGCCCCCGCAGCCAAGAAGGCTCCTGAGCCCGCGCCCGAGGTCGCCGCCGCATCCGCGCCCGCGCCGCGCGACGCCGCCCCGGCGGCCGCGTCCGGCACTGCCGCCCACCCCGGTGCCGCGATGAGCCCGTTCGGACGCCCGTCGGCTCCCGCCGCGCAAGCCGCGGCCGCGTCGCCGACCGCTGCGTCGTCGA
>JADGOS010000163.1 GCA_017882825.1 Demequinaceae bacterium
TCGTCAATCAGGTAGAAACGATCCAGCCGTTCGCGAGCGCGATCGCGGCCGACTACCGGCTCTACACCGCCGCGACGGCGATGGTGGAGACGGCGGACAAGCTCGTGGATCACGAGAAGGAACCCGCGCTCCAGCAGTACCGGCTCCTTCGCGGCGGCCTCAATTCGCTCGCGACCCACGAGCACGCTCCCGGGCTCATCCTCGACTCGTACCTGTTGCGTTCGCTCGCGGTCGCCGGTTGGGCGCCGAGTTTCCACGACTGCGCGAGTTGCGGCAAGCCCGGTCCGCACCGCGCCTTCAACGCCGCGGGTGGCGGGGCCGTGTGCGAGGACTGCCGGCCGTCGGGCGCCGCGGCCCCCGCGCCCGAGACGTTCCTCCTCCTGTCCTCACTCGTGGAGGGCGACTGGGCCGTCGCCGACGCGTCCGGCGCGAGGCATCGGCGCGAGGCCGCGGGGCTCGTCGCGGCATACGCGCAGTTCCACCTCGAACGAAAGGTCCGCAGCCTCGGTATGGTTGACCGGACCGACGACGCGGCAAAGGAGGCGAGGCCAGCATGAGCCCTGCGAACGGCGCCAATCACCCGCCCGCGCCCCTGCCCCCGCCCCCGCATCCGTCGGGCGCGAAGCCGCCGAGCCTCCCGTCGAGCCAGGTTCCGAAGCACGTGGCCGTCATCATGGACGGCAACGGGCGCTGGGCCAAGGAGCGCGGACTTCCCCGCACGGAGGGCCACGCGCGGGGTGAGGCGGCGCTACTCGACGTGGTCGCGGGCGCGATCGAGGCGGGCGTAACGCACATCAGCGCCTACGCGTTCAGCACGGAGAATTGGAAGCGCAGCCCCGACGAGGTGCGCTTCCTGATGGGATTCAACCGCGACGTCATCCGGCGTCGGCGCGACGACATGCACTCGTGGGGCGTGCGCGTCCGCTGGGCGGGGCGCCGCCCACGGCTGTGGAAGTCCGTGATCGACGAGCTCGAGACCGCCGAGCGGCTGACCGCCCGCAACACGGTCCTGACCCTGACGATGTGCGTCAACTACGGGGGCCGCGCCGAGATCGCCGACGCGGCGCGCGCCATCGCGATCGAGGCTGCGGCGGGGCGCCTCGACCCCACCAAGGTCACGGAGAAGACGCTCGCTGCGCACCTGGACGAGCCCGACATGCCCGACGTCGACATGCTGTGGCGTAGTTCCGGCGAGCAGCGGACGAGCAACTTCCTGGTGTGGCAGGCGGCGTACGCCGAGATGGTCTTCAGCGACGTTCTCTGGCCCGACGTCGACCGGCGCGACCTGTGGCGCGCTATCGAGGAGTACGCGCGGAGGAATCGCCGCTTCGGCGGCGCCGAATGACGACGGGGCCACACTGCTGCCTCGAGAGTCCCGGTTGAGGCATGGGCCGTTATCGGCCTCTCTGCCATCGTAGAATTCGACGGTTGGGACTAGGCGAACTTCGCCAAGGAGGCAACGTGAACGACGACGAGTTACAGGACTTCGCAAAGCGGCACATAGCGCACGAGATCCGGATGTTGTCGGGGCTGCCCAAGCACATCGCGGCGTACACGCGCAGTGGTGCGAAGTCCGATCATTTCGTCTCGAATGCCCTATACGAGGACCTGCTTGTACACGCGCGTCTTCTCGATGACTTCCTGTCGAACCGCGGGGACGGGCGTAGCGTGAACGCGAACGAGTACATCACTAACTGGGATCCGCAGCACTCGAAGCCGAAATGGCGCGTGCACGCCAACCAGCGGGTCGCCCACCTTGATCGCGCTCGGAGCGCACCGGGCGTTGACGGCCCGTTCAATGTGCCGCCCGAGGACATTCGCGGCGAACTTGGCGACAGACTTGGCGCCTTCTATCGTGGTCTTGCTTCCGATCGAAAGACATGGTTCCCTGCAATTCCGGAGTGCTTTCCGCAGGCAACTTCAGCATGAGCGTCCCGGCGACGCGCTCCGCCTCCGAAAGACCTCGGCGACCATCGACTGGTTCGTAGGGAGGGGACTCCCCCGACGCCGTGTCACACGCCCACGGAAGCCGCTAACTCGACCTCGATCTAGATGCCGAGCGACGCGCACGTGAAGGCCGACATGGATGCGGTGCCCGACGATGGAGAGGTCGAGTGCGCGCTGGCGAAAATGGTCGAGGTGAGCATCGACTAGTTCTCTTGCGTGACTTGCAGTGGATTCTGGGGGTCGTCATAGGCCCCGCTCACGACCTTGGCGTCGGCGCGCTATCGAGGAGTACGCGCGGCGGAACCGCCGCTTCGGCGGCGCCGAATGACCACGAGGACGATCCCCGCGACGAGCGCCACGCTCATCAGCACCGTCGCCCACCACACGAAGCCCTGCGCGAACGCGGAGACCGCCACGGCGATCGCGGTGTAGAGCCCGGCCCACACGGCGCAGCCGGGAAGCATGACGAGGGTGTAGGTGGCGTAGCGCATCCGCGCGAAGCCCGCGGCGGCTTGGACCCCGGAGCGAAGCCCGATCGTCACGAACGAGACGGGGACGGCCACCGGCCCCCACCTCTCGAGCGCGACGTGCGCGCGGTCCATGGTGGGGCCCTCGAAGCGTCGGCGCCACCGCGTCTTGAGCGCGCCCGCGACGATGCCGCGTCCGATCCAGTAGGTGGCCTGCGCCTCGAGGAATACGACGGCGAATAGGAAGAAGAACACGGCCCACCAGCCGATGTCGAAGATGCCCTGGGGGATGTAGCCGACGCTTCCGGCCTGGTGGATCACGGTCACGCCTTCTCCTTCGCGGCACGGTCGTTGGTGGCACAGGGGCCGCAGATCCCGGTCAACTCGATGGTGTGCTGGATGGAAGAGTACCCATACCGCGCGGCCACCGAGGCCGCCCACGCCTCGGCAACGGGGCCCTCGATTTCCTCCGCCGCGCCGCAG
>JADGOS010000075.1 GCA_017882825.1 Demequinaceae bacterium
AGGCACGCGCAATCGGCCCGACAATCACCACGTACGAGGCCAGAGCAAGCACGCCCCCGACGCGCTTCAAGATGCGCCTCCTAGGCACTCTGGACCTCGGCGCCAATCACGCGCCACACCTCTCCGTCGAGTGCCATGCGGAAGTAGATGCGTCCTGAACCACCTGGATCCGTCACGTCGGTAGAGCCGTCGGCCCGATGGATTGTGGTCGGACTCTGGACGAACGGGAAGTCGACGTATGTGAAGCCGTCGCCAGTGTGGACGTTCGCACGGACCTGGGTGCTGTCGTAGACAACCTCGCCCCCGGATTCAAACTCGCCAGCGGCGACCTCCTGTGCGGCCGTGGAAAGCGCCTCCGCGCAGAACTGGCACCGTTCGTCAGAGAGGGCCGCAATGATCCGGGAGTCGCCGGATTGGAACGCGGGCCCGTACTGCGCGCAGAAGAACTCCGCGGTAGCGATCGCCCCGCGAACGTCCGGATACGCCGCCTCGGGCGGCATGAGGGCGAGCAGTTCGGCGTCGGTCAGCGGGGTCGGGGACGGAGAGGGGGAGGGGGAGAGGGTCGCGCTCGCCGCGGCGGTGGGCGAAGGCGTCTCGGTCACGATGGGGTTGCCTCCCGTGCATCCGGCCAGCGACGCGAGGCCTACCGCGACCAGCGCGGTCGCCCCGAGCGCGGTCGCGGCGGACCAGAACCGGGGGCGACTCCGAATTGCGGCGTTCGTCTTCATGGGGCCGAGGGTAGCGGGGGCCCGCGCTGCGCGCGCGCCGAGCCGCAGAAACTGTGGAAAAGTGCCGTCCGAAGCGCGCGCCGCGAACTCGCCGGGCCGCGACCGCGCCAGCGACGAGCCCCGCCGCCGAGGGTCTCGAGCCCCTACCCCTCGGGGGGAATGAGTTCGCCGCCGCGCGTCGTGATGGCCGCGCCGTCGCCGTCGGGCACAGGCACGATGCGGAGGTCGCGCACCCGGCCAGCCGCGCGCAGGTCGCGCTCCGCGGCCCGGACGGACGCGACCTGAGACTCGGGTACGAGCAGCTCGATGGACGCGATCTCGGTCCGCTGCGACACCTTCGCCTCCGACTTGATCTTGCGGAGCGCCGCGAGCGCGGCCCCGGCCGACGCCAGGAGGGCGGCGGGGTCGGCGGCGAGGGACGGGGAAGCGGGGGACGGGGCGGCGGGGTCGGCGGCGAGGCGGTCCGCTCCAGCGGCCTCGCGCAACGGACCAGCCTCCGGCCACGCCGAGTGGTGCACGGAACCCGAGCGCCACCAGCTCCAGACCTCCTCGGTCGCAAACGGGAGCACGGGCGCGAAGAGCCGCAGGAACGTCTCGAGCGCCACCGTCAGCGCCGCGCGGGCGGAGCGCGCCTCGCCCGACGCCTCGGCGAACGGGTCGACGGGCTCGCCCGGCGCGGACCCCGCGTAGGCGCGGTCCTTGATCAGTTCGAGGTAGTCGTCGGTGAAGGTCCAGAAGAACGTCTCGACCACCTCGAGCGCGCGGGTGTGGTCGTAGGCCTCGTAGGCCGCGGTCGCGGCGTCCACCACGTCGGCGAGCGCGCTCAGCATCGCGCGGTCGAGCGGCTCGGTCACCGGGGCGGACGTGACATGCGCCGCCGCCTTGATCCCCGCGTCGAGAGACGCGTTGGCCGAGCCCTCGATCCCGGTCACGCCGAGGACGAACTTCGACGCGTTGAGCACCTTGGTCGCGAGGCGCCGCCCGATCTTCATCTGGCCCGTGTCGAACGCCGCGTCCGTCCCGAGCCGCGCCGACGCCGCCCAGTACCGCACGGCGTCGGACCCGTGCTCGCGCAGGAGCCCGGCTGGCGTCACGACGTTGCCGACGGACTTGGACATCTTCTTGCGGTCGGGGTCGAGGATCCAGCCGGAGATCGCGGCATGCGCCCAGGGCAGCGTCCCGTGCTCCAGGTGCGCACGCACGACGGTGGAGAAGAGCCACGTGCGGATGATGTCCTGGCCCTGGGGACGCAGGTCCATGGGGAAGGTCGCGGCGAAGAGGTCGGGGTCGGTGCGCCATCCGCACGCGATCTGGGGCGTGAGCGACGAGGTGGCCCACGTGTCCATGATGTCCTTCTCGCCGACGAAGCCGCCGGGCACGCCGCGCTGCGACTCGTCGTGGCCGGGGGCCGCCTGGGACGACGGGTCCACGGGCAGGGCGTCCTCGCCGGGGAGGATGGGGGAGTCCCACACGGGGTTGCCCGCGTCGTCGAGCGGGTACCACACCGGGATCGGGACGCCGAAGAAGCGCTGGCGCGAGATGAGCCAGTCGCCCTGGAGGCCCTTGACCCAGTTCTCGTAGCGCACGCGCATGAAGTCCGGCTCGAAGCCGAGTTCGACGCCTCGCGCGACCAGGGCCGCGTTAAGCGCCTCGTCCTTGCCGCCGTTGGCGATGTACCACTGGCGGGTGGTGATGATCTCGAGGGGCTTGTCGCCCTTCTCGAAGAACTTGACGGGGTGCTGGGTTGGCGTGGGCTCGCCTACCATGGCCCCGGATTCGCGGAGCATCTCCACGATGCGCTTCTGCGCGCTGAAGACGGTGAGGCCCGCGATCTCGGCGTAGGCGGCGCGCCCGGCCTCGGTCTCGATCCCGGGTGGCGGCTCCGGCAGGATGCGCCCGTCCCAGCCGAGCATCGGGCGCGTCTCCAGTTGGAGCTCGCGCCACCAGGTCACGTCCGTCGTGTCGCCGAAGGTGCAGATCATCGCGATGCCCGAGCCCTTGTCCGGCGCCGCGAGGTAGTGCGCCACGACGGGCACCTCGACGTCGAACAGCGGCGTGCGGACGGTGGTCCCGAACAGCGGCTGGTAGCGCTCGTCGTCCGGGTGCGCGACCAGGGCGACGCACGCCGCGAGGAGTTCGGGGCGCGTCGTCTCGATGAACACGGCGTCATTTGAACCGTCGGCGCCGCTCGAACCGCCCGCGCCAGAGCGCGCGAACGCGAGCCGGTGATACGCGCCCGGCATCTCGCGATCCTCGAGCTCGGCCTGCGCGACCGCAGTCCGGAACGTCACGTCCCACAGCGTCGGCGCCTCGGCCTGATACGCCTCGCCCCGCGCGAGGTTCCGCAGGAACGCCTGCTGCGCGACGGCCTGGGCCTCGGGGGAGATCGTCTGGTAGGTGCGCGACCAGTCCACGCTCAGCCCGAGGTGGCGCCAGAGAGACTCGAACTGCTTCTCGTCCTCGGCGGTCAGGCGCTCGCAGAGTTCGATGAAGTTCCTGCGGGAAATCGGCAACTGGTCCGCGGCCTTGGTGGACTTGCCCTCGCCCCCAACGCCCGCGGATCCCGCCCCGCCGTGCGGGGGCTCGAAGCCCTCGACGTAGGGGAGAGTGGGGTCGCAGCGCACCCCGAAGTAGTTCTGCACGCGGCGTTCGGTGGGCAGGCCGTTGTCGTCCCAGCCCATCGGGTAGAAGACGTTCATGCCGCGCATGCGCCGGTAGCGCGCGATGAGGTCCGTGTGGGTGTAGCTGAAAACGTGGCCGACGTGGAGCGAGCCCGAGACCGTGGGCGGAGGGGTGTCGATCGAGAAGTTCCGCTCGCGCGGCAGGTTTGGGTCGAACCGGTAGGTGCCCTGGGCCTCCCAGGCCTCGTTCCAACGGTCTTCGAGGCCGTCGACCGTTGCCTTCTCGGGGATGCGCGTCATGGCGGCCATTCTTTCAGACGGCCGCTCGTGCGAACGCCCGCGCGCCAGAAACACCGACGGAGTGAGGGGCAATGAGCGGGATGGGCCGAAGGGGCAAGACGAAGCCCCGGTTGGCTGAGGGTCCGACCGGGGCCTTGCCTATCACCTCACGATTGTGAGGGACACTGTGCCCGTCGACGGGGAGGGGCTAGGGCCTCCGCACGCCAGCGTGCTGTCTGATCGGGCCCCATCCACTTCTACCCAGAGGCCACACGGTCTTGTGGTACCGCGCTCCCTCAAGGCTAAACCCGCGGGGCGATTTTCGCTCGGTGAGCGCTGTGGTGTGCATCACGAAGGGGGCATCGCACTCGCGGCGCGCCGAGCGACGGAAGGGAGGCGGGCGCCGCGGATCGAACCGTCGCCGGGGGATTGGCTTCGGTCGCCTCCGACGCGGCGCTAGGCTACTCGCCCGCGCCGGTCACTGGGACCGGGCGCAGACGTCGGGGTGAGCCCACTCCGCCTCCCTCCGTCAATTGCTCTAACGCACGGGCGGCCCGATGTCTTCCGCGCTTCGGGGGGCTCGGTGACACAAGCCCTACCCGAAGGTGAAGGCGTAAGCGGCCACCCCGGGGGAGAACTCGAGCGTGAGTTGATCGTCGACGGGCTCGCCGCTGTAGAGCGTGTAGAGCGTGGGCGCTCCCGTCACGTGGACGACGTTCGTCCAGCCCGGGTCACCCGCCCGCGTCGCCGTCACGGTGCCCTCGCCCCCAAGGACGAGGAAGACGTCGGCCGCGTAGAAGTGGTAGCGCAGTTCCGCCCCTGGACCCGAACTGGCGGACTCGGCGCCCAGCGTCCACGTGCCGCCGAACGAGAAGGAGTCGCGCGGGGGCTCGGCCGTAAGGGAGTAGGTGAAGGCCTTGCCGAGCCTGTAGTCCGCGTTTGCGAGGGCGTCGAGGCGGTCCGAGCCAAGGTAAGTCTCCGGCGAGCGGCCGACGGTCTGGTCGCCCGCGCTGGCATTGACGGTCGGGGTGGCGGAAGCACCGAGAAGCTGCTGGATGAGCCTCTCGGTCTCCGCGTATGCGCCCTCGCCATAGTGCACCTGGCGGACTATCCCTTCCTTGTCGATCAGGTAGTGCGCGGGCCAATAGCGCTGGTCCCACGCCTGCCAGGTCTTGTAGTTGTTGTCGAGCGCGACCGGGTAGGTGACGCCGAGCCTCGCCGCAGCGTCCCGGACGTTGGCGGCGACGTGCTCGAACGCGAACTCGGGCGTGTGGACCCCGATGACGACCAGGCCGTCGGCCTTGTACTTGTCGTACCAGGCGGTGACGAACGGGAGCGTCCGCTGACAGTTGATGCACGAGTAGGTCCAGAAGTCGACGAGGACGACCTTGCCCTTGAGGTCGGCGAGCGTCAGGGCGCCGCCGTCGGAGCCCGCGTAGTCGGCGGTATTGAGCCAGGTGTCGATGCCCGCGATGTCGCGCTCGGGTCCGCAGTTCTGAAGCACGGACGTCTTGGCCGCGCACTGGTCGAAGCTGAGCGCGGTACCGATCACCTCGCCCGAGGGCGATCGGCCGGACAGCGCGTCGATCCTCTGGCGCACGGCGCCGTTGTCCTCGAGCGCCGATTGAGCGTCGCTCAGCACCGGCGGGACGAGGCGCTGGAGCGGCTCGAACACGTTGGCGGCGATGAGGACGCCGGTGAGGATGAGGATGGCGCCCGAGATCTTGCGGAAGAGGCCAAGGCGCTCGCGGACGGCCTTGATGCGGCCGAAGATCGATTGGCCCGCGAGCCCGAACGCGAGCAGGGGAATGGCGACGCCGGCGCTGAACGCGAGCGTGAGGACGACGAGCCCCCAACTGAGGCCGTTCGTCGCGGCGAGCACGGTGATCGCGGCGAGGATCGGCCCGGCGCACGGGACAAAGACCAGACCCAGCGCGAGGCCCATCACGAAGCCGCTCCCGTTTCGGTTGAGCCGGGGGAGCCGTCCCGACTGGAAGGGGCGCTCGAGGACGTGCCCCACCGCAGGCACGAGCAGCCCGACGCCGACGACGACCAGGACGACGATTCCCGCCCACCGCAGCCCGTCCTGGGGGAGGTGGAGGGCGCCGAGCAGCGAGCCGCCGAGCAGCGTGAAGACGGCGAAGGACGTGACGAGGCCGGCGACGACGACGACGGGGCGGGTGCGGCTTGGCACCGTCGGGACGGCGCTCGTGAGGATCGCTGGGAGCACGGGGAGGACGCATGGGGACACCGCGGTGATGAGACCGGAGACGATGCCGACGAGCGCCAAGGTAAGCATGTCCTATTTTCGCTCATGTTCCAGCCCCGGGTGGCGCGCGCAGCAGAGGGGAGACCGAGTAAAGGGCCAGCCGGTGACATCGACACTGCGGGTAGCCTCGTGAATAGCGGATCGCCACCGGTTGGACGATCGCCTCGACCATGGGAGCGCGTCATGATTCAACGGATAGTGCTGGGAATCCTCGGCGGGGCGCTCATCGCCCTGTCCGTCTTCACCGTCGACAACTCGGTCGCGTTCAACTCGGGTGCGCTCGACAGCGGCGCAGCCTGGGTGGTGCTCAGTGCCGGAGCACTCGTGGCACTCTTCGCGATCGTGGGCGTGCGTACGCTCATGGGCTTTGGCGCAGGCGCGGCCGCGGCCGTCGCCGCGACGGAGATCATCGACGCCGCTCGCGCCGGGGACTTCACGGTGACCGCGCGCCTGATCCTGCTCGTCGTGGGCGTCCTTGCCGCCCTCGCCGCGACGACCGGTCGCCGAAGCAAGAGAGTGGTCGTCGAGCCCGTGGTCGTCGAGCCCGTGCCCGTCGTGCCCCTACCGGTGGAGCCGACTCCGGTCGCCGTCAAATCGGTGACGACGGTGGTCCCGGCGCAACCAGCCGAGGCCACGCTGACGACCGTGTCGGCGCAGCACGAGACGAATTCGGAGAAGATCAAGCCCAAGACCGCTCGGCGGGTGCGTACGACCCCCTAGCGCAGCGGCGCGTCGTTGACGCACTCGACATCGGAGTATTGGCGAGCGAGCGATAGTTGCGGCGCGTACCCGCAGGTAGATCACGGATTCGTATCGTCAGGGTAACGATTTGGGCCAATGACCCTTGGGTTGCACGGAATTGGCGCCGCCGCGCGTTGTACTTGTAGTACGAGAGGAAGTCGCGCAATGAAAGCAACCTTCATAACTCTGCTCGCCGCCCTCGCCGCGGTTGGGCTCGTCGCCTTCGCGACCACATCCGTCGTCGTCGCCGTCGAGCGGGACGGCGCCAGGCGCTGAGCGCCTCCTAGCGGCGGAAGAGCGTCGCGAGGAGTGACGGCGGCAGCGCCGCTTGCTTCTGCTCGGCCGTGCATTTGCAGCGCTGGTGGGTTGGAACGTTCCCCAGCACGCGCTCGACGGGCTGGCCGCATCCGGTATAGGTGGGCTTTCCGCAGGCGCGGCAGGTGGCGGGGCTATACATGTGAAGGTCTCCATTCGAGGGTCCGTGTGACGCTTTCGGCACGACCGCAGCATACCCCGAGGGGTATGACGCAAGCCGACGCACCGCACATGCGGACGCCCCGAATGGCGGCGCCCATACGACACGCGGCCCGCCCCCACAAGGGGGACGGGCCGCGTGTCGATCCGTGGATCGAGAACTACGCCTTTGGGTCGGGGCCGTAGGCGTTGGCGCCGGCCGTGCCCTCCTGGATGAGGTAGTACAGGACGATGAACACCCCAGCGAACGGGATAAGGGCCATCCAGCAGTACCAGCCCGATCGGCCGGTGTCGTGTAGGCGGCGTACGAGGACGCCGAGTCCGGGAAGCAACACGGCGAGGCCGTACAGGCCGTAGACGGCTCCTCCAGTGTTGATCGTCGTCGTGCCGTTATTGTAGGAACTCACGAGCGTCGGGCCGACGGCGATGGCATAGAGGATCGACGAGACGATGCCGTTCGCGAGGGCGAACCACCAGTACTCGCTCCGGCGTGCGCGGCCAGAGAAGACGGCGTACTTGGACAAGACCGACTTGATGGATTCAACAGGTGACACGGGCAAACCCTTCTCTACACTGAGGCAGACCCCTGTGGCCCGGTACATAGCGTAGGGGCCCGCCTGCGGTTTCGCGCGGCGAGCGGCGCCGCGCGTCGGGTGTGAGCACTGAGCGCCGTCGGGGCGACGGCATACCCCGGCGGGTATGACGTAAGTAAAGAACTCGTCAAATTGGGCCTAAGCGCCGTACTATCGACCCTAGGGAGTCCGCAACGATGCGGCACCGGGAGGAAATCATGCGTAATAGTTCATTGCTGGGAGTCATCGGCGGCGTCCTTATCGCCGTCACCGTCTTCCTGACTGGCAACACCATTACCTTCACTTCGTCCGCCTGGAGGGAGACCACGGCCTTCGTCCTCCTGGTCGCGGGCATCGCGGTGATCATCTTTTCTTTGGCGGGCAACCGTATTGGGACGGGCTACGCCGCGATGGTCGCGGGGACGATCGCGCTCATCGAGGTGGTTGATCTGATCCGCCACAGCGACCTCAACTTCTCCGTTCGCCTCATCCTTCTGATCGTCGGCGTGATCCTCGCGTTCGCGGCCTCCGTGGGTCGGCGGCGCGGCGCGGCGGTCTAGCGCGTCTCGTTCGAAGCCGCCTGGGCGGAGTTCGCCTAGGCGCCTTCGGGCGCGCGCCCGATTCCGAATCCCCGCGAACGATACGACCCCGCCGCTCATTGCGGCACCGCGCGAGGCGTCTGCGGTAGGCGTCGGCGCCAGCGTCGGCGCCTAGGAGGTTAGGCGCACCCGCATTCGGCGGACCGTGACGAACAGCCGCAGTCCCGCGCCGGCGACGATCAGCACAATCGCGATCCAGGTGAGCAACCCCGCGTTGAATCCGGTCGCGGCGAGGACCCCCTCGACCAGGATGTCGTTGGCCGTGGTGCCCGTCGCGGTTCCGGTGAAGACGAGCTGGTGGGCGCCGGCCGGGGTGCCGGAGGCGAGCAGGAGGCTCGCGTTGATGGTGCCCGTTCCGGAGGCCGTCAGGGTGGTGAGCAGCACCGGGTCGGAGTGCAGCCAGACCTCGACGCTTTCGCCCGGTTCGAACCCGCTCCCGGTGACGGCGAACGAGCCCCCGGCGTCGGCCTTCGCCGGGCTCGTGACCGAGCGGGTCTCCCACAGGGCGTAGAGCGTGGCGTCGCCGTCGAGCGCGACGGGGAACGTCAGCGCCGGCCCGACGCCGTCCTCAAGCGTCCACCCGAGGAAGTGGTGCCCGTCGGCCGTCGGCGGGGCGGGGGCCGCGAGATCTGCGCCCACCACCGCGTCCGTCGTCGTGCCCCCGCCCCCAACCGCGTCGTCGAACGTCACTGTGGCGAGCGCCCGTGAGGGGTACGCCTGGTTGCCCGCCGTCCACATCGGTTCGGTGTAACCGGGGAAGCGGGCGTAGTAGGACAGCACGAAGGCGGTGCTGGGCTCGCCGAACACCCAGTTGGCGATGGACGTCGGAACCGGTCCCTCCATGAGGACGGACTCGAGCGGGTTCCCGTCAATCGCCTCGTAGCCGAGCGTCGTGACCGAGGCCGGAATACTGATGGACGTGAGGCTGTTCCCGCGGAACGCGTAGTCGGCGATGCTGACCACCGAGTCGGGGATGGTGACGGACGTGAGGCCCATCGAGGCGAACGCCCTGATGCCGATCCCCGTGACCGGGTAGGTCACGCCGTCCACCGTGACGGTGGCGGGGATGACGAGGTCCGTGCTCGCGCCGCCCGGGGCGACGTAGGTGGTGATGGTCGCGCCAGCGGCGATGTC
>JADGOS010000164.1 GCA_017882825.1 Demequinaceae bacterium
GTGCTGGGCGAGCAGCCCGATCAGCGCGCCCTAGTTCCGGGTCAACTTGCGGTACGTGACGCGGTGCGGGCGGGCCGCCTCCGGACCAAGGCGCTCGACCTTGTTCTCCTCGTAGGACTGGAAGTTGCCCTCGAACCAGAACCACTCCCCCGGCTTGTCGGGCGTGCCCTCGTAGGCCAGGATGTGCGTCGTCACCCGGTCGAGGAACCACCGGTCGTGGCTGACCACCACGGCGCATCCGGGGAACTCCAGCAGGGCGTTCTCGAGCGAGCCGAGCGTCTCGACGTCGAGGTCGTTGGTCGGCTCGTCGAGCAAGAGGACGTTTCCGCCCTCCTTGAGCGTGAGCGCGAGGTTGAGGCGGTTGCGCTCCCCGCCGGACAGCACGCCCGCAGGCTTCTGCTGGTCCGGACCCTTGAAGCCGAACGCGCCGACGTACGCGCGCGAGGGCATCTCGACAGCACCGACCTTGATGAAGTCGAGCCCGTCGGACACGACCTCCCAGAGCGTCTTCTTCGGGTCGATGCCGCCGCGGCCCTGGTCGACGTAGCTCAACTTGACCGTGTCGCCGATCCTCAGTTCGCCAGAGTCGAGCGGCTCCAGCCCGACGATGGTCTTGAACAGCGTCGTCTTCCCGACGCCATTGGGACCGATGACGCCGACGATGCCGTTGCGCGGAAGCGTGAAGCTCAGGTCCTCGATGAGCACCCGGTCTCCGAACCCCTTCTTGATCCCCTTCGCCTCGAGCACGAGGCTCCCCAGGCGCGGGCCCGGCGGAATCTGGATCTCCTCGAAGTCCAACTTCCTGGTCTTCTCGGCCTCCGTCGCCATCTCCTCGTACCGGCCGAGGCGCGCCTTCGACTTGGTCTGGCGGCCCTTCGCGTTGGAGCGCACCCACTCGAGCTCCTCCTTGAGGCGCTTCTCCAGCTTCTGGTCCTTCTTGCCCTGGATCGCGAGGCGCGCGGCCTTCTTCTCCAGGTAGGTGGAGTAGTTGCCCTCGTAGGGGTAGGCGCGGCCGCGGTCGAGTTCGAGGATCCATTCGGCGACGTTGTTGAGGAAGTACCGGTCGTGGGTCACGGCGAGCACCGCGCCCGGGTACTTGGCCAGGTGCTGCTCGAGCCAGAGCACCGACTCGGCGTCGAGGTGGTTGGTGGGCTCGTCGAGGAGCAGAAGGTCGGGCTTCTCCAGAAGGAGCTTGCACAGCGCGACGCGGCGCTTCTCGCCCCCGGAGAGGGTGGCGACGACGGCGTCCCCGGGCGGGCAGCGCAGGGCGTCCATCGCCTGCTCGAGTTGGGAGTCGAGGTCCCATGCGTCCGCGTGGTCCAGGATCTCCTGGAGGGTCCCCATCTCCGCGAGGAGCGTGTCGAAGTCCGCGTCGGGCTGGCCCATGAGTTCGGAGATCTCGTTGAAACGGTCGAGCTTCGCCTTGATGGGCCCGACGCCCTCCTCGACGTTCCCGAGGACGTCCTTGTCCTCGTTCAGCACCGGCTCCTGCATCAGGATGCCGACCGAGTAGCCGTCAGAAAGCCGCGCCTCGCCGTTCGACGCCTGCTCAAGCCCGGCCATGATCTTGAGGACCGTGGACTTACCTGCACCGTTCGGCCCGACGACGCCGATCTTGGCTCCAGGGAAGAATGCGAGCGTCACGTCGTCGAGGATGACCTTGTCGCCGTGCGCCTTGCGCGCCTTGTGCATTTGGTAGATGAACTCAGCCACTGGAACTCCGAGGGTAGGTCGCGATGGTTTTCGGCGCCCAGCCTACGCGCCGGGCGAGGGCGGCGGACGTCGCATGGAAGGCCGCATCGGGCGAGTTGACGGCGACTAGGGTGGACAGAATGAACGAGACCGAGAAGAAACTCCTGCCGTTGCCCAAGATCGCGCTCCACGATCACCTCGACGGCGGCCTGCGCCCCGCGACCATCATCGAACTCGCCGCCGAAGCCGGGCACGAGCTTCCCTCGACCGACCCCGCCGAATTGGGCGCGTGGTTCGTCGAGGCCGCGGACTCCGGCTCGCTCGTTCGCTACCTCGAGACCTTCGCCCACACGGTGGCCGTCATGCAGACCGCGGACAACCTCGCGCGGGTCGCCCGAGAGGCCGTCGTCGATCTTGCCGCCGACGGCGCCATCTACGCGGAGCTCCGGTACGCGCCCGAGCAGCACCTCGAGGGAGGGCTCAGCCTGCAGGAGGTGGTCGAGGCCGTCCAGGCGGGCATCGACGCTGGCGTCGCCGAGGCCGCGGCCGCGGGCAACGAGATCCGGGCGGGCGCACTGCTGACGGCGATGCGCCAGGCCGATCGAGGCACGGAGATCGCGCGGCTCACGCTCAACAACTACGGCCGCTGCTGCGTCGGATTCGACATCGCGGGCCCCGAGGACGGATTCCCCCCGTCGAGGCAGGCCGAGGCCTTCGCCCTGCTTCGCGACGCCCACGTCCCGACGACCATCCACGCGGGCGAGGCCGCTGGCGTCGCGAGCATTTCCGAGGCGGTGGGACTTGGCGCCGCGCGCCGCATCGGCCACGGCGTGCGGATCCACGAGGACATCGCGGGCTTCGGAATGTCGGAGCCCACCTATGGCCCGGTCGCGGCATTCGTTCGCGACAACCAGATCCCCCTCGAGCTGTGCCCCTCCTCGAACATCCAGACCGGCGCGGCCGAGTCGATCGCGAAGCACCCGATCACGGGCCTACGCGATCTCGGCTTCACCGTCACGATCAACTGCGACAACCGCCTGATGTCGGGTACGTCGTTGACCCGCGAGATGGCGCTGCTCGTCGACGAGGCGGGCTGGACGCTTGATGACCTCGAGCTCGCGACTCTCGACGCCGCGTGGGCCGTCTTCCAGTCGTACGACGTCCGCGAGGAGCTGGCGGAGGT